>JBAWXM010000148.1:0-11800 GCA_037144075.1 Lentisphaerota bacterium
AATTGCGATAACTGTCAGCATTTGCTTTATGAAGATAAATAAGTATCCGCAGATTATATAATCAGATAAAACGCAGATATTAGCATGACTGAACAAGATCCGCGCAGAATATGTCTTATACTCAATGAGTTTCCTGTCAGCGGGGAGCCCGGTTTCTCTGACCAGATCGGGCTTCTGGAGCAGATGGGAAATTTTCTGCATATTATCGTTCTGAAAAATACTGAGCATTCAAATATCAGCAGAATCAGCACGAATGTCAAGTTTCTTGATTTTTCGCCGGTAAGACTACTGCAGGGACTTGGGACTCTGGCGCTGATGTTTATTATCACTCCGGTAAATTCAGTCAAGGCGCTGTATCTGATGTTCAAACTGCTGATTTGTTCACGGCATCCGCTGGCAGTGATGAAAAACTATCTTCAGGCGGTACTGGCGGTAAATGAGGATATTATTCCGCTGGAAATAACCCATATTCATACTGAAGCGTTTACGGAAACCGCCAGGGTGGCAGTGTTCGCATCGGTTTTCAGCGGACTGAAAGTTAGTTTTACCGTGCTGCCGATACATCTTTACTGCCATAAATCGCGGGAAACGGCGCTGCTGCTGTCCCGCGGCAATTTCATCTTTACTTTATCTGCATACGACCGGACCCGTCTGTGTGAAGACGTATTCAAAAACAGATTGCGGAAGCCTGCGGTTGTGTCATTGCCGCCAGGCATAAACCTGAACAATTTCACGTTCAGCAGAAAAGTCAATATTCCGCGCGAACCGTTCAAATTTATTACTGTCGGCGCTCTGAAAAGGAAAAAAGGCATCCATACCGTGCTTCAGGCGTTGAAGATTTTAAAAGAGCGCGGAATGAGATTCACCTATAAAATAGTCGGCGAAGGCGAAGATAAGGATAATCTTAACGCGCTTGTTAAGAGTCTCGGACTTAATGACTCGGTGATTTTCTGCGGCAATTTTTCCCGGCGGAAGACCATTAATGAGCTGAAAGCATCCGATCTGTTTGTTATTGCGCCGGAAATCGCGCCTGACGGCGACCGGGATTCAATTCCCATCGCGATTCTGGAAAGCATGGCGCTGGGGGTGCCGGTAATCGCGACCAGGGGCACCGGCATACAGGAAGTCATTGAAGACGAGGAAACCGGCATCCTGGCACCGCCATCCGAACCCGGCCTGCTGGCCGATGCCTGCGAGTCCATGCTTAAAGACCATGAGAACAGGCAGTTGATGATTGTCAAAGCCAGGCTTTTTGTTGAAGGAAGCTGCGATCTGGTGATTCAGACCAGGCGTTTGTCTGAATTCATGCAGAAAAGCGGCATGATTTAAGTCAGTCCAGGCCAAGCAGTTCTGCGGCGTTTTTATAGAGTATCTTCTCCTGTGCGTCCTGCGGAATTGGCAGCTTTTTGATAAATTGTACGGCTTCAGTCTGATTACGCCATGGACTGTCGGAGCCGAAAAGTATTTTATCCGGACCATGCCGCATGATGATGCCGGCAGCCCGTTCCGGCGCCAGATAACCGGAAATGAATGCGGTGTCAAAATAAACCGGCAGTCCGGTCAGGTGTTTATCCACGTCGTCCCACATTCCCCACGACCCCATGTGTGCCAGAATCAGCTTCAATTCAGGGAAGCGCCGGTGAAAATCCGCCAGTTCCGCGGGATTGCTGCGGAACGGCGGCTGAAAGTTGATGTCGGCGCCGGCATGAGTAATAACAAAAAGTCCGCAATCAACGCAAGCCTGCCAGATCGGGTCAAGTCTGCGTTCGGAGAACCGGAAGTTCTGATATTCCGGGTGCACTTTAATTCCTTTAAGTCCCATCCCGGCTATCCAGCGGATTACTTTCGCCGGCTCAGGAGTATCCGGATGAATTGAGCCGGTCAGCATTACCGGCAGTTTATTGTACAGCGCCGCCCAGCGGTTGACGCCATGAACATTTTCAGCGGTATTTGCAAGCGGCAAACCGACTGAAATATCAATTTCTGCATTTTTCATGGAGGCAGTCAGGCCGTTTAATGTGCCGTCGGTACAGGGAACCATACCGGGAATTCCGGCAACAATGGACAGCGCTTTATCCGCAATTTTTTCCGGATAGAAATGAGTGTGAAAATCAACAATCATGGCTGATTCAGGGCTGGATCACTTTCTGCAGCCACTCCACGTTGGGGAAATAATCTTTGAAGAACGAGGTCATCATAACCTCAAGGCCGCGTTCTCCAATTTCCCAGTCAATGGCTTCGTCCCCGAGTATTTCCTTGATATTGGACTGGTCGAAAATAATATCCGAGGAAAAATATGGCAGAAGGTCGCCTAGAAATCTGGACAGAAGTTTTTCATCCATGCTGGCGTCCGGTCTGACCGGGGCAATTAAAACACCGCCGATTTTGAGCACTTTGCATATCATCTGGTCAATCTGCAATGTGCTTACCGGACTGTTGCCGGTAATATGGAACGTTCTGTTGCACACCGGCTTTTGAAAAAGCGCGGTGATACTTTTCTGAACATAATCAATCGGCACAAAATAAACATGTTCGGACGGGATCGCTTTAAATCTGACATGCAGATCCACCCAGTCCAGCGGGTCAACTTTCAACTTGGAGCAGCGATGTTTTTTGAGCTTTGCCATGAACTCCAGAATTCTGTAGAAAGCCAGCGGCTTCCTGATCCTGCCGTCTGAAAGACGTCCGGTAATGATGGAAGGGCGGTAAATCGTAAATGGAATTCCCGCATGCCTTACCAGCGACTCCGCTTCAAACTTACTTTTTTCATAGGAATTATTGAATCCGGAATTAATCGGGTCACTTTCCATGGCGCGGCCTTTAAGCCGTCCGGCGACATAGGCCGTGCTGACATAATGAAATTCTTTGACATTCAGTAATTTGGCGAGCATGACCATTCTTTCGGTGCCGCCGTAATTAATGCGGTGTATTTTGCCCTCAGGGTCTTTGCCCAGATTGACGTCGGCGGCGCAGTGGAAAATAATATTTACGCCCTGAAGCATTTCATCGGCAGCCATATCATGCGGGTCGAGATTTACAACATCGCCTTCAATTACTTCAATCAATTTCAGAATTTCTGGCGCTATTTCCGGGTATCCGTCGAATTTGCATTGTTCGGTAATAATGTCCGCAACTCTTTTTTCCGCGCTTCTTACTGCGCTTTTTCTAACCAGAGTGACAATTTTGATATCTTTTCGTTTTTGAAGCAAGGCGACTGTGAATGCGCTTCCGACCAAACCGGTAATGCCTGTCAAAAAGATCTTTATCATTATATCCCCAATACAATAAATTTATTCAATACAATATTTTCGATTTAAACATTGTCACGGCAATCTCATATAAAGCTAATGTCTTTTACTAACCTTGAGAAAACAGCAGACTTTATACTCTATGGCTTTTCAACAATAATTCAATCTAACGAGTGAATTATTTATTAATATTGTGCAAATATACAGATATAGTATTTGAAATAAATATTACTTTGTGTTACTTTATGTGGAAGCTATATCAACGATTAAATACTATGGAGCAGTTCAGAATACTATGGCAGGCGGCAATCAAAACGAGACCATTACTTTTAAAGTGGATGAGGCGGTCAAAAATGCCATGAAAGGCATTGCTAACCGTTCAGACTTCATCCGTTCGGCGATCCTTACCGCGCTTAATAACACTTGTCCGCTCTGTCACGGCAGCGGCATTCTGACTCCGCATCAGCAGAAGCACTGGGAAGATTTTACCAAACATCATCCGCTGATAGATTGCGACCAGTGCAAAGCCGGACATTTCTCATGCGAGTTCAATCATCAGGAACAACACAAGGAGGAGTAATGTTATGAAAAATATAGCTTCATTAGTGATGGCTTGTTTAGCGATGGGACTGCTGTCGTCCGGTTGTTCCGACAATACCCCGCCTCCAGTTCAAGGGCCGGCCGGTAAGAAGATGACCGTATGTTCCACCATCGGCCCGATAGCGTTTATCGCCGGAGAAATAGGCGGCGATAAAGTTGTTTCCAATTCTCTTATCCCGCAGGATAAAAGCGTGCACTCGTATAATCCAACGACTAAAGATGTCAATGGCATGCAGCAGGCAAAATTATTTTTCACGGTTGGAATTCCGCTGGAGGAACAGGTGCTTAAGCATATTTTGCAAAGCGGCAAAGTATCGTTAATAGACGCAGCGGAAGGCGTTAAACGGATGGCGTTGTCGGAAGACAGCAAGGAATTTGAGAAACACGACCATAACCATGAGAGCGAGGAACATCATCACGCCGCTGACGAAGACCAGTATCAGGACGTTCATGTCTGGATGTCGCCGGCTAATGATCTGATAATTGCCGGAAACATCTGCAAAGCGCTGCAAACCGCTGATCCCGCAAATGCCGGATATTATGCCGCCAATCTCAGGACGTTCACGGAAAAATTGCAGGCGCTGGATGAGCGGCTGAAAAAATTGCTTGCTCCTTATAAAGGCAAAAAGTTTCTGGTTTATCATCCGGCATTCGGATATTTCGGTCATCATTACGGACTGGTTCAGGAATCCGTGGAAACCGGCGGCAAGAGTCCTTCGCCCAAACATTTGGAAATGTTGATTAGCGAAGCTAGAAAAGACAATATAAAGATAATTTTCGTCCAGCCTCAGTTTAATGAAAAATATGCGGATGTGATTGCCAGGGCGGTTGGCGCGAAAATCGTAAGAATCGACCCGCAGCTTCCGGATGTATTGGAAAATTACAACTATATAGCCACAGAACTGGCCCGCTCTTATGAAATTGACGGGCGGAAAGGGAATTAGCAGGTGAAAGACAAAGGCTCTGATATTATTGTTATTAATGACCTGAGTTTTGCCTATGAGTCAGGAAATCCGGTTCTGGAAAATGTCAACCTGAACTTCCGGGAATTGGAAACTGCCTGTATCGTCGGCCCTAACGGCGGCGGCAAAAGTACGCTGCTGTATTTGATTCTCGGACTAATCCGCCCCACCGGCGGACAGATCAAGGTTTTCGGCGTTGACCCGGAAAAAGCCAGGATGAAGATCGGTTACATGCCGCAGTTTGCCAATCTGGACGGTGATTTTCCAGTAAATGTCATGGATGTCGTTCTGATGGGCAGACTTTCAAGAAACTTCTTCGGACGTTACTCGGCCGGAGACCGTAAACTCGCGATTGAAGCAATGGAGGAAATGTCTGTCGCCGATCTGGCTAAAAGGCCGTTTTCGGAACTTTCAGGAGGACAGCGGCAGCGGGTGCTGATTGCCCGCGCGCTGGCCTGCAATCCGCAGCTTTTACTGCTGGATGAACCGACTGCGAATGTGGATCCGTGCATTCAGGAGCAATTTTATGAAATGATGAAAGCGCTGAATAGCCGGATGGCAATTTTACTGGTTTCGCATGACCTGGGCTTTGTCTCGCAGCGGATTGACAGCGTGATCTGTGTAAACCGCAAAGTGCAGGTGCATCCCACTAATGATCTTTCCGGCAGTATGATCCGGGATATGTACGGTTACGATGTGAGCATGATTCGTCATGACCACCGTTGTTCAGAAGGAGGCCATTGCCATGCTTGATTTTATACAGCAGCTCGCAAATCCCAGCATGTCGTTTCTGCTTTACGCCTTTCTCACCGGCGCTGTCGCCAGCGTGGCATTCGGGATTATCGGAACTTATGTGGTGACCAGGCGCATTACTGCGATTGCCGGCGCTATCGCGCACTGTGTCCTGGGCGGCATCGGGATTGCATTATATCTGAAACTTAATTATCAGCTTGCGTGGTGTACTCCCATGCTTGGCGCAATTGTATCCGCGCTGTTCTCCGCGATTGTCATCGGACTGGTCAGCATGTACGCCAAAGAGCGCGAAGATACGGTGATCGGAGCGATCTGGGCTATCGGCATGGCCATCGGCTTGCTGTTTCTCGCTAAAACCCCGGGTTATATTGACCTGCACAGTTACCTTTTCGGCAATATCCTGCTGGTTAACGCGGATGATTTCAAGGTAACGCTGATTCTGGATGTTGTAGTATTGGTTCCGGCAATACTGCTGTTTAATAATTTCCTGGCGGTATGCTTTGACAACCGTTTTGCCGAACTCAGGGGGTTGCGCACTAAATTGACTTATCTGCTGCTGCTGTGCATGACCGCCATGACTATCGTTCTGATGGTTACGATTGTCGGGATTATCATGGTGATCGCGCTGCTGACGCTGCCGGCCGCCGTCGCCGGATATTTCACCAGACGGATGTGGTCCATGATGTCGCTGGCTATACTTTTGAGCCTGGCGTTCACATCCAGCGGCCTGATTGTCAGTTACAAGTGCGATCTGCCGTCAGGTCCGGTTATCGTTGTGATTGCCGGCGGTTGTTATGTGCTGACCGTTCTTTACCGCCTGGCGGCAAAGCGCATCTTCAAAAAGTAGCAATATCCGGCGATATTAATGCCGGCTTGATAATTGAGCCTGCCTCAAACCGGAAAGGTTTTTAATATAAACCAGTTTCAACAGGTTGAAAAAGATGAGTTTTCTGTTAAGTTTTATCGTTATCTTGATTATTTGTTTTTTAATTTTAATGAACACGGCAGTAGCAAATTATGCGTAAAACTTTTAAATATACAGTAATAACAGTTTCAATGGCATCGGTTGCGGCAATGCTGGTTTTTCTTTCCGCCTGCAACAGGATGTCGTCAATGACCACGACCGAACTGCTTGACAAGGCTGCCGAGGCGGCTCAGAGCGGCAAATGGCCCATGACCATCAAATTTGCCAAAGTGGCGGTTGAACGCGAACCGGCCAATACTTCGGCGTTTATTCTGCTGGCTATGGCTTATGAGAATACCGGCAAAAGCGAACAGTCCATAGAAGCCGCGCGTAAAGCCGTCAAGCTGGAACCGGACAATTTCATGGCGCAATATACGCTCGGACGGCTCTATGCCGTTGACCAGAACAAACTCCAGGACGCCGTGGAGCCGCTGCTCCGAGCGCTGAAGCTCCGGCCGAACGATCCGGATACGCTGCTGCTGCTGGCGGATTGTTCCCAGAAGCTGAATCTGCCTAAAACGCCGGATTACTATAATCTGGTTGTGGCGCTGCCGGCGTTTAAAAAACATCATGAGCCATGGAATCAGCTTGGCGTCTATTATGCCGAAAAAGGCAACCTGCGCAATGCCGCCCTCTGTTTTTCCCAGGCTTACACTCTTGCGCCTGAAAATCACATGGTGCTTTTGAACTTCGGTATTTTCTTCGATAAATACGTCCGGAAGCCGGATCGCGCCTTGAAGTATTATCAAAAATATATGGAAGTTACAGCCAATAATCCGGAAATTGAACAGAAAAAGCAGGAAATCAAAGCCAGGATCAAGGATTTGACCGGTAAATAGTCTGAGCTTCTTCGCATCCGGCCTGCTGCCGGGGTACAATTAAATTTTGCGGTACATTTGATTATGAATAGAGCAATTCCTGACGAA
This sequence comes from Lentisphaerota bacterium, assembly GCA_037144075.1. Taxonomy (GTDB): domain Bacteria; phylum Verrucomicrobiota; class Lentisphaeria; order Victivallales; family Victivallaceae; genus CAIPAT01. Next base: position 7,454 of record JBAWXM010000148.1, read on the forward strand.
ATCGTCGATGAAGTCCGCTCACGGTGCAACATCATTGATATAATCGGAAGTTATATTCCCGTAAAAAAAGCCGGTCACGGCACCTGGAAAGCATTGTGCCCGTTCCATCAGGAGAAGACCCCCTCATTCAACATCAGCGAACAGAACCAGCATTACCACTGTTTCGGCTGCGGCAAAGGCGGCGACGTATTCAGCTTTGTCATGGAACGCGAAGGCGTCGATTTCCCTAACGCCATTCATCTGCTGGCCTCAAAATGTTCCGTCGTCATTCCTGAAAAGAGTTACGCCAATCCTGAGGAACGCCGCCAGGCGCAGGAACATGCCAGTCAGCGCGAACGCATTTACGCCATCAATGAAGAATTTGCCGCCTGGTACGCCGCGCAACTGCATGAATATAAGGAATCCCCGGTCGCTCAATATCTGCTTACCCGCGGCATTCCTGACGATATCGCCGCCAGATTCCGCATCGGCGCCGCCCCGGACAGCTGGAACGCCTCTTTCAAGCGCGGCACGGCGCTTGGCTTTTCCGAAAACGAGCTGTTCGAAGCCGGAATTCTGACTTCAAATGAAAGCAGCGGCAAGATATATGACCGGTTCCGCAACCGCCTGATTTTCCCGATATGGAATGAACAGGGCAAGGTTGTCGCGTTCAGCGCCAGAACTATCGAAAAAAATTCGGAAGGCGCAAAATACGTCAACAGTCCGGAAACGCCGGTTTTCAAGAAAGGCAACATTCTTTATGCGCTGCCGCTGGCCAGACAGGAAATCCAGAAGCTGGGTTTCGCCATTCTCTGCGAAGGACAGCTTGACGTAATTGCCCTGCACCGCGCCGGATTCTGCAATGCCGTCGCGCCGCAGGGTACCGCTTTCACCGATGAACAGGCCAGAATTCTTAAACGCTACACGGATAAACTTTATATCTCTTTCGACTCCGACTCCGCCGGAATTAAAGCCGCCGTCAGGGCGCTGGAAATTGTGCTGCCGATGGATTTTGAAGTAAAGATCATCCAGTTCCCCGCCGGCCGCGACCCTGACGAGATTTTCCGTGACTCCGGCAGCGAAGGTTTGAAACTGATGGTGGATAACGCCGTTGATTTCTTTGACTTCCTCTGTCCGCAGATTATCGGCCAGTTCGACCAGACAACTCCGTTTGGCAAAAGCCGTTCGGTTGCCGAAGTGATTCCGTTTATCCGGAAAATATCCCAGCCGGTGGCCCGCGACCTCTATATCCAGAAACTGGCTGCAACGCTCAACGTCAAGCCGGATACCGTCTATCAGGAGCTTAACAAAATCCGCCAGAACGAATCTTCCGCGTTCAGAAGCATTGTTAAGCCCGCCGCTGACAGCGGCCAGGCTGCCGATTCCCAGTCGAAAGAGCAGATTATTGATCAGCCTGCGGATATTATTCATGCCGAAGAGACCCTGCTGGCGCTGGCGCTGAATTTCGAAGACGTATGTTTGCGCCTTTCCGAAGAATTATCGAGTGAAATGATCAGCCGCACATCTGTTGGAAAAGCGCTCAACGAACTTATAAAATTGACCATCAATGGAGAATGGAGCAACGCGAATGCCAGCCTGGCTAAAATAAATAGCGAAAGCTCGGACGCAAGATTAAGCATGTTTCTGGCGTCTCCGAAATTCAGCATGGACTTGATTGGTTCCAAACAAAGCCTGGCCTTGACCAAAGATCCTTCCAAACTGGACGCAAATAAAAATAAAGCCGTATCAGATAACATCGCCGCGATTAAAAAACACTTTTTCGAGAAGCAGAGATCCGAGCTTATGAATAAACTCCGCAACGCCGCCACGCCGGAAGAAAAGCAGGAATTGCTGCAGCAGCTTAACGCCATAATCGCTCCGCTCTCATCCCGTCCGCCGCGCAAGTCGTGAAGGGATATATACTCTCCTGAAGGCTGGATAAAGCGCACACTATTTGCCAGTAACCCGGTCGAGGATGTCAGTAAGGCCGGGGCCTGTGCTCTGGATCGCCTGACCGGCATTGTTTTAAATAGTACCGCAAGCATCCCTGCTTGCGATTTCCCCATCAAAGTACCGCAAGCATCCCTGCTTGCGATTCTTCTCAAGCTGGATGCTTGAGGTACTCTATTTATCATTCCACGAGAGTGCCAACAACGCGGAATATTAATAGACCTCAATTTCATGAAATATCCAACTCCGGCGGAGCTACATATTTCAAGCAGCGAAAACACCGAAACTCATGTTTGACCACGATGAATTCCTGAATATAATTCTTATTTTAATATCTTGCGCTTTAACTTTTTAAAATAAGATAGAATTTTCTTATTTTAGATTAAAATTTATGCTTAAAAAGCGTAAATTAAGTTAAATAAAGTGGACAGACCACGCACAGAGGCAGACCACGCACAGAGGCAGACCCCGCACAGAGGTCGGCAGAAATTTGACATATTTCGCAAAAAACATCATTGGCTAGAATTACAGATAGACCAATTAGCAGAGTCAAACTTACCGAATTTCAGCCAGTTTTCACTGTTGCCGGACGCCCACATACCAACATGGCCTTGATTGCTGTCCAGGAGGATGTCATCATTGCCGTCTGCATTAAAATCACCAATGCCGGTGACTTTCCATCCGTCCGGGAGCACACCGGCATTCTGCCAGTTAGCAGGGTTTCCATCTTTCCATAGTCCCAAAGTTCCGCCAACGGTGTCTTGCAGCAGCAAATCATCTTTGCCGTCATTGCTGAAGTCGCCTACTCCGGCGATTTCCCATGTTGAACTTATTGTGCCGACATTATTCCAGTTGGCAGGATTGCTGTTCATCCACATGCCGATAGTTCCATTTGTGTATTGCAGCACAATGTCATCGGTTCCTGTTCCGTCAAAGTCGCCTACTGCAACTATATTCCAGTCGTTTGTGAGGTCTGCCAGACCTGTCCAGGAAGTACCGCCTTCCCACATGCCGACATAACCGTTTGTATAACGCAACAACAAATCATCTTTACCGTTGCCGGTAAAGTCGCCAACCGCTGAAATTGTCCATCCCGGGCCCATATTGCCGTACCCCGTCCAGTTTGACGAAAGTCCGCCAGCCCACATGCCGACATCGCCCTGACTGCTCTGGAGGATAACATCGCATATGGCATTTCCTCTCATATCTCCGATTCCAGCAATATCCCAGCCACTGGGAATATTGCCGAAAGTATTCCATTCCCCCGTATTGGCATCTTTCCAGGAGCCAAGCAGGGATGTTGCATACTGCAGCAATATATCGCTGCAGCCATCGCCATTGAAGTCATCATTGGGATTATGTCCCAAAGCGGGAATTCCAAGCGACCAGGAGATTGAATAGTTTGAGTCCAGATCAAAATCAGGGCTGATGTTTGCCCAGCGGTCATTAAACGGGGACAGATATCCCTGCATGTTGGTAGACTCGGACATGGCCTTCCAGTACGGATCATAAAATTCCTGTCCATCAGCCCACCCTGCGCCGAATAAATATGTACTGTACTCACTGCGTTCCAGTTCATTAAACCAGTACATCGTCGCGAATGGCTGACTGCTCTGTATTCCAGCCATGTAAAAACTATTGCCTAGAAGCCCGGTTGCGATGCTGGCGCTGACCGAAGCGAGAATAGAACTATTCAGGAGGATGGAGTAAGCGCCGTCGGCCGCAAAATCTCCGGTTCCGGTTACGATCGGCCCGGAGGCAAAATCGGCGTTGACCAGCGATGCGCCGCTGTATATGGTGATGTCAGTCCAGTTCGCTGTCGCGTTATACGTATACGGATCTCCTTTGAGCGTAACGGGAACTGTAGCGCCATTGGCGGCTATGGTGATTGTTCCGTCAAGAGCCGTCCATTGGGAGGAGTAGTCTGCTATCGCCCATGGCGGAGCCGGATTGTCCGCGACTCCAACAGTATTATAGAGGACATGACTAATTTGCAGGCCGTAACCTCCATCTTCTCCAGTCACGCTCAAATAAAACGAATAACCACCGTTTCCAGAGTAATCAATATACCAGCCGCTAAAATTATTTGAAAAGAAAGTAGGTTCGTTAGTTTTCAGATAACCCAGATAGTCATTAAACGACGGCGCATAGCAGTAGATTGATCCTTCCTGTTGATTGTTATATGTCTCGGAAAACCAGTATTTCGATGAACCAATCACGCGGTTTGCTTCCGGCGGGCCTGATACCGTGGACACTAAGGGTCCCCATCCCAAATCGCCTGGCGATGGCATGGGATTAGCTGGACCTACAGGCCCCGTCGGCAAGGCAGCCGTAAGCGCATTGACGACACTTTCCGCAGTAGTGCCGGCTTTGAATGTCGATTGATTCGATACTACTCCATTGCTGTTTTTCACCGTC
>JBAWXM010000149.1:0-11702 GCA_037144075.1 Lentisphaerota bacterium
CCGGTAAACCGCAAGTCATAAACATTACATTTTTAACGTTTTCAACACAAACTGGAAGACATTGTTATTGATCGCCGGTGAGACCGGGAAAGTTATTCAGTCCAGTTGCGCTTTCAGGATGCGGAAAAATTCATCGCGGGCTTGACGCTCGGCCCAGGGCTTGTGTCCGCACTTTTTCAATTCGATGAAGTTGAAATCCGGCAGAATTCCGGCAAGCGGCAGGCGGACGGGATTAAATATTCCAATCCTGAGTTAATAAGCACAAGACTTGAGCAGAAGTTTATCCACTTTGAAATTGACTGTATTAATTTACGTGGTTCATTCCGGCAAATGCCAGTCTTCCGGATTAATTGCCACTGGCAACCCCAGTCTGGCGGACTCCAGGAATTTCAGGGCGATTTTATTCACGCCGATGGCCGTGTCAACCGGACACGGATTTTCGCCATTACCCTGAATGTGCGCAATAAACCGTTTCAAATGCGAGTAATGCCCTTTCTCGACATTCAACCAGCGAACCGCATCGCCCGCTTTTCCGGCGCGCGCCAGCTCTTCATCTCTGGCTTGAAAATAGCCCGACATGCCTTTATGCTTATTTGCCCAATCGACCGCATACGGAAAGGTTTGGACGCTTGGCTCATCCGCAAAACCGCTTTGCTTTATCTCAAAATGCTGGTCCATGGCAACGGTGTAATAGTTAGCGGTGAACTCAAACAACTCTTTAGGATAATCAAAATTTCCCACCATCGTGTGAACCATTGTGGTCAAAGAACCATCATTAAACCGGAGCAGTAAAGTGAAATTTCCGCGTGGAGAGCCTTCCGCAAAAGCCCGAAATGGTTTGGCGTCGTTCATCCAAAGTGCAATATCTATGAAATGCACCATTTCGCCAAACATGATGCCTTGACGATCCCAGAAAACCCAATTCTTCCATGAACGCGAATCATCATTTATGCGCATAAAAAGCTGCATGGCATTCTCTTCCGGAATACGATCGCGGGAGCCGACAAAGTTTGTCACGGTTTGTCCCAACGCTCCATCGCGCTGCACTTTGGCTTTTTCGGCCAGCCGTCTGAATTCTATCATCGCGGGACTGCTCCGGCGGTTGTGCCCGACGCAAACCGGAACTCCGGTTGCTCTGGTTACTTTGAGAATTTCCATCATTTCATCAATATCCGGCGCCAGCGGTTTCTCGGTGTAAACCGGCTTTCCCGCTTTCAGCGCTGGGATGATAAATTCCCCGCGGAAAGTCTGGTGGGTTGCCAGAATACATAGATCGACATCATCGGCGTCAACGACCTTGCGCCAGTCGCTTTCGGCACGGACAGCACCAAATTTTTCCTTGCAATATTTTAAATTCTCCCAATCGGTATCACAGACCACCTGGAGTGTAATATCCTCATCCATTTGACAATGTTTTAAATGAGAGTATTTGGCAAGAGCGCCGCATCCCACTACTGCAATTCTGATTTTTGCCATAAAACTAATATCCCTGTTTTAACCTATTATTTCAACAACACGATTTCCCGTCATTGCCATATCAGCCGCGAACCCTATCAAAAAGCCGTTCCAGTCAAGCTGATCGAGCGGGAAACCGTCCTGAAAATGTCATAATTGCAATACACATGACTGAATGCAATAAATCTTCAGACAGCCAGCACCGAGGATGGTTTATATTTTGACTCTGGTTTATTCCGACAAACATTTGATAAAATATCTTTCTCTTCGCCAGTGGAGAATTGAAGGCTGGCAACAGGTGCGTTATCAGAAGCTTTCAACTTCATAACTCCACCTTTCAGACTCTTAATAATTAAAGATGTCATTTTACCATTTTTGCGTTCGGCGCTGATCAGAAACGCTCCTGGCAGCCGGATATTTTTGAATGAAATATCTAACCAGCTATCGGGAACAGCCGGGAATACATGCACCACACCCTGTTTTTCGTGCACCAGCATCTCAATAATTGCAGTTGCTCCGGCCATCGTACCGTCAAGCTGCATGATCTCCGTGGTCTCTTTCGGTTTAAGCATGTCATCCCGCCGGTGCGCGGACAGGCCGCGGAACTTCGGCAGATAAACCGTCGCCAAGCCTTCATTGATAAATATATCCTTCCAGATATTCAGCAGCAGGGCCGGCGCGTCCTTGAATCCAAGCCGCGCCTGAATAATCGCAGCCCATGGGTAACACCATTCGCTCCATTCACCCATCCCTTTCAAAATCCAATGGTCAACGGTATTATCAATAATATGCTGCTGTTCAGTAGAGATATTTTTCAGCGTGTCGAACGGATAGATACAGGCCAGATGCGAATGATGACGGTGGCAGACGTCCAAATCCTGGCCTTCCCAGATGGCAATATGTTCGCTGCCGGGCTCTCCGATGAGCGTACATTCCGGAACGCGCTGTTTGATCTCCTGCCAGACCGGCCTCGGCGCAATGTGGAGTATTTCACTGACCTCCAGCAGAATGTCCGCCAGCATGTGAATGCATGATAATTGATTGGAGGGGTCCCGTCCGGTATTCTGGTTAACCATGCGCCCATCTTTTTCCAACGGAAAAATACAACCATATTCTGCGGAAATACTCAGCGGAATAGACAACCTGCCGTTGTATTCATCCAGAGTTTCTTCAAAGACCCGAATGATACCGTAAATAAATGGATAAGCGCGTTTTCTAAGAAACCCTTTATCCTGCGTATATTTGTAATAGAGCCAGTATAATTGAGCAGTCCAGCCGCCGCAGGCAAAATCCAGCACACTGCCGGTACTGATACCGCCGCACTGATAACCGCGGTCGTCAACGGCATGGGTCATTAGCAGGCCGTCATCAATGCCGAATAAATTTCTGGCGTTATTGCGCATTACTTGTTGAAACGAATCTGATTCCAGCATGTCAAACAGCGGCAGAAGATGTTCAAACTTACCAGTGGCAAACGCCAGCGTATAAATCTGCTGGATATTGACATTGAAATGATAATCACAGCTCCACTGTGCGCGCTGATATTCCTCCAGCCACGGCCCCTGCAATGAACAGGCGACTCCGTCAGGATGGGTCGCACAGGCGAACTTATACATTGCGAACTTGTAAAACCGGTTGAGAAAATCGTCCGTAATCCGGATTTCCGGTGCATCATCCCAATAGTGTTTCCACCATCCGGAGCAGGCTTTTAGTGTGGTTTGAAAATCTTCCGCAACTTTATTCAAAACTGGCGCATAACCCAGTTCCAGAGAAATCGCCAGACCATAATCCGTGCTGCGGCAAAGCGCAGTTACGCCAGGATCGTCCGGACAGGCCTGGAACCACCCGCTGATTCCGGCAGAGTGAATCATTGCAGGCGGCTGATAACCAACGCTTGTCAAGGTTCCACCAACCCATTCCCAGGCCGGACGACATATTACATCTTTGACAATTCCATCCATGTCCTCAACCAGCAATTGATTTTGAGTCAGTGAATGTATCAGCCGCAGCCATTCGCCGCTTTCTGAAAATACATTCAGTACGCCGGCAGAATATTCAAGCACGGCTTTACGCAGTTTAAACTCCGGTTTAAGCTCCAGTTCAAACCGGCCGACCGGCAGCCTGGACGAACGCCACCAGCAGGAACCATCCGTAACAGATAATTCCTGACGGACCAGACGCTTACTGACGGGAGCAACATCATAAGGATCATATAATGCAGCCAGCTCTTTGTAACTCTGTCCCGGCAATATCTGTTCACCCTGCCGGTGATCCCACAAATCTCCACGGTTCAATGTCAGACACAGCCGGTGACCGCCTCCCCACACCAGCACCCCCATATTGCCATTGCCCAGCGGTACGCCGCAATGTGTCCGAGTTAACGGGAAATTTATCTCAAAAAATTTCATCTCGATATTTCTCTTTTATAAATTATTGTGGCTCGCCAAGCAATAGCAAACCATATATATAAGCAACTATTCCTTCCATTTGCGAAGGATCGCTGACTATCCGCTCCGGCAGTAACATGCTCCTGTCAGGCGGAATCGAATCAAGTTTCATTATTACATAATGTTGAGCATCCGGCAGACCTGAGACAGCCATGGCGTAATGCACCCGGTAAATATTGCCATATTTGTCAAACAAGGCAGCCGGCGGTCTTGTTACGCCATCAACATCAATGGTAAACTGTCCGCTATTCAAACCGAAAATACCGAGCAGCCCGAAACCGGTTCCTTTAAAATTAAATCTGATTTCAGATCCAGGTTTTACTGTTTTATAAAGCGGGCAGAGCTTGTGAATATTTTCACATTTAAGTCCTTCCTGCGCCGGCTCGGCAATGCTCCACTCAGAACTCAGTTCTGCGACATTAGACAACGGAACCAGTCTGGCGTTTTCCCACGGGGTCCCAAACAATTCCGGCTTTAATTCGCGGCGGACTGGAATTGCTCCTTGATTTTTAATGCTTTCCAGAAATTGAATGATGCCGTTGGCATATATGGCATGCCCTTCATCCAATGTAGGATGCACCCCGTCTCTTGAAAAAATAATTTTACCATCCGGAACAGTTTCCTGGCTGGCAGAAGATGATGCCTGATAAACCAGCCGTCCGGCTTTTTCCAGACAAACAACTTCAATGCCCATATTTATTGAGGGAATGCCGTAATATTCGGCGATTTGCTCCATCTCCTGAATAGTCCAGAAATCCCTGCCTTGCTCTATTGCCGCTTTTATCTGCTGGTTTATCGCATAGATGAAACAAATGTCCGTATCAATGTCATGATTCCATATTTTTCTGACGATTCCCTCCATTGCCGACTGGCACTGCCCGATGGAAGTATGCTCGCAATCATTAACGGCAAATTCCACAAATATCAAATCAGGATTGTATCTCAGAACATCATTTTCCAGCCTGAACGCGCCGAGAACAGAACCGGTGCCGCCAATCCCGGCATTGATCTGAGAAACTTCCACCTCCGGCCATTGTTCCCGCAGCCATTGAGTTACTTTAATCCGATAGCCTTCCGCAAGCGTGATGCTGCCGCCTAAATAGGCGACGCATATCTTTTTCCGGTCAGCCTTCTTCTCAAAGAGTCGCAGCCCGTTGCGTATTTTGAACTGTTCCAAAAGTAATCCTCCATGCTATGAAACTATTTTAAATGCGTTATCTTGCCTAACGCATTACTTATTACAATTCAGATTAATTGTTTCCAGCGAAGAAAATCACCCGCTGGAATTTGGCAGGATCAACCATTCCGGCCATGCCGCCGCAGAGTTCCAGCCACTGACGCTGACCGAGTCCGTTATCATCATCGAAGACCACGAAATTGATGCCAACCGTTTTATTCTCCGGAGCTTTGACCCCGAGGGCGCTCCACGGAATTGCCGCCTCATAAGCGGTAAGCTTCGTTTGTTCGTTCCGTACAATTGCATAACGGATTTGTTCAGCGGCTCCGAACAGCCCGTTCCAGACATGCAATACCGGCTTGCCGCCGACAATTGCCATGCCCATGTTCAGGTCAACCGCGCTGCCGGTCTTCCTCGCTTTGTCGGTAACTTTCAGTGCGCAATCGGACACATCAAATCCAAGTTGCAGACAATCGCCGTTCCAGATGCCGGAAGCGGTTTTAGCATTATTGGAATACGCGTTGTCTTTGACTTCCGCCGCCACATACAGATTGTTTCTGTCCCAGGCGTACCAGACTTTTGCCGACAGGTCATCGGGGCCGGTCCAGGTCGGGTTATCTTTGGGGAACATATATTTGAATTCATTCCGGACATAGTTCGGGGCCTGATTCTTCCATTTATCAAGCCTGCCGTCAATCACTACCGGGACTTTCGTCATGGCAATGCGTGCGGTGTCCAGCGTAAACTCAGCAACAACTGGTTCCTGGCTCAGACTGTCTTCCGTAAATTCTACCCGTACCGTTTCCCTGCCGTCAAGAGTCAGCGCAGCAGGGATACTCAATACTTTTTTGCCTTTCTGCCCGATAACAATACTTTCCCGCGCCGCAGGTTTGCCGTTGACTGAAATCACTGCTGCGCCCTTGACCGGCCGAAGCAGTGAATTATAAATATCAACTTCCGTGGCGTCATTAGATTTTCTGACAGCGCCGATTTCAACCGGAATAATCCCGAACGCATCCGCATTGAGTTTTTTCTGGAGCGAATCCCACGCGGAAGCATTCCGGCTGCGAATGAAAACCGGCTCTTCGCCGATTTTAATTCTGCCGTCAGCAGTTTTAATTTCCGCGCCGAGCATATTAAACGCCAGCATATCCTTCTCAAGTTCAATCTTCAAACTGCCGCTGCCACGCGGCATCCAGACCGCGGCATCGGCTCCAGCAGGCTTTTTAAAAATAACCGACCACACCACATCCCGGGCAATGATTTTCTTGTCCAGCACATTCTCCACCACCTGAGCAACATTGCTGTAAGCCGCAGCCGCCGGATAAGGCGAACCGTAAACATCCCAGATGGAATAATGTTCGGTGCCATCATTGCTGTAGCCTGTCCATCCTTTGAAATAATCCACGCCTTCCACCGGGAAGAAGCGTGATACCAGATAAATCCGGGACAACATGGCGGCAACTTTACGTGCAGTCCTGCTGTCCGGCGGTGTATCCAGCGCAAAATCATAACCGATCTCGGAATTATAAATCTTTTGTCCGCGTCCCTGCTTCTGAAGCATCGCAATGCCTTTGGTGTAAATTTCCGGCAGATAGTCTTCGGGAATTTCCATCATTGACGGGTCGTCGCAGACTATCCGATGCCCGGAATACGGATCCATGGGGAACAACTCAAACTTGTCCGGCATCCTGGCAACGATTGCAGCGCTGAAAGCACAATCCCGGTTCGGCACCACCATTGTCGGGCGCACAATGCCGACCGGTTTCCCGGGGGCATGCAGATGCGTCTGATTAACGCCGGTTTCATAAAGTTCCGCCAGCCGGTCCACTACCGGACCGAACACAAATCCGCCGTTGACATATTGCGAATATTTCTGTTTGTAATATGGGCTCTGACCGATTCTGGCATTATCCTCTCCACCAAATTCAAACACATCGATGTACTGGCCGAACCGTGTAACTGCTTCATTAACGAATTTCTCGTAATTCTTTACCTGCTCACGCTTCGGCAGCATAAAAAGAGCAGAAGTTTTACTCTCCTTAAGCTCTACCGGGTCAATTGTCCATTCCGGCGGTGTAACCTGAATCAGCGCCTTAATATCAAAACCGCGCGCTTTAAAATATTGCAGATGATTAATCTCCGGAGTCCATATAATATTACCATCCGGCATCATCATCTTCCATAAGAAATACACCTCCAGACGTCTCACCCCGATCCGCTTGCATCCCTCCAGTACCGAAAGGCTGTCAATGCCGCAAAACGGCATCATGCCCGGTTGCAGAACCTGCGGTTCCGGACGCGGCACCACTGCAAAGAAGCGTGAAGTTTCGTCAATTACTTTGACGTTCTGCATCAGTTTGATTTTAGCACCGTAGTAGCCGGCTGGCAGCACAGCTCCGGTTTTGAATTTCCACAGTCCGCCTGCATCAGGAGTGACACTTTTTTTATCTCTCATTATATTCAATCCATCAATCCCGGCAATACTCATTTCCACATCCACCGTACCGGCGCCGTTATCGCCGATCATGCCGAATTCCACATCCACCGGTTCATCTTTATAGAAAATGCCTTCATTCTCCGCATTCATTGCTATCGCGCTGTAAAGTTTAGCGCTGGGAGCATAAGGCGTAGCCGCTGCGCCTTTTTCCAACTGTACGCCGTCAATCCAGACGGGGCCGGTGCGAAGATCCAGCCGCATCCGGTACAAGCCCTTGCCTTTCAAGTCCTGCGTAAAAACATAGCGGGCCCACTCTTTGCTCAGATTAACGGACAGCGCTTTCTCGCCTTCCAGACCGAGCAGGCGCAGCGTAAGCGGCTCCTTGTCATTTTGAGCTTTGGCATAGAGAGACAAAGTGTATTTTCCGGGACCGCTCAGCCGCACCGGTGCGCTCCATAAGCTGTCTGACGATGACCCGACGATAACTTTCAGACTGCTTTTACCAATGGCCGCAGTGTTTGAATCCAGAGTTTTAACGATTGACGAGTAAGTACTGACGACGATGGAATAACCGCCATGGGGATCAAGTTCAAAACTGGTGTCGCCGCGAAACAGATTGCTCGTTGCCTGCTGGACAGGTTGCTGAATTGGTTGTTGCATTTCCGTGGTCTGTTTTTCAGCGGCTCCCCCCCAGATGCTTTGCAGATAGGCATCGTCGGCAGTCTTGCTTTGCGGCACAAACAGCACGTTATCCACAATAGCTTTGCCCCCGCCCCCTGGAGACTTAAAGGAAATTACTATTGCCATTTTTACAGTGCCAGCCGGAGTCTCGATTATCTCGGCAACCGTTTTCCAATCGCCGTCATTCTTGATGTTGATGCCGGTCCAATACTTGGCAACCTTGATTTCCTTGTTATCTTTGTCATAAAATGTCCAGCGCCCGAACACATATCCCTGCCCGTCATTTTTTCCGGTGAATTCAAAACGGTATTTAGTGTTTGCGGAAACCGGCTGCACATACTGGGCAAGCTCAAGGCTTGCCAGTGAATTATCTTCTTCAGGTTGAGTAATAAGCTTTACCGCGTATTTGCCGTTAAGCGCGTCAGTAGTAGCCTCGACCTTGTCTATTAAGTTCCGCTTGGCATTTTTATAATAGATATTCCAACCAGCAGGAACTGTTCCGTTTAGTTGTTCAAATCCGGAATTTTGCAGTTCCTGCGCCAGCACAGAGGAAACAGTACAGGCGGCAGCCAGCAGCGTGGCAAATCGCTTCATATTCATGACCTTATCTAAATTGTTTTATTGAAATATCACGCAGTATCAGAAATGTAAAATATAGTTGCCGGTCATTGCGCCGCCTGACTGCCAACCTGCGGCAGTTCCTGTTTCTGCTTATCCGCCGGAGCTCCCCAGATGCTTTGCAGATAGGCATCATCAACCACTTTGCTTTCCGGCACAAACAGGATGTTGTCCACAATAGCTTTGCCCCCGCCCCCGGGAGATTTAAAGGAAATTACTATTGCCATTTTTACAGTGCCAGCCGGAGTCTCGATAATCTCTGTTATCTTTTTCCAGTCACTTTCATTCTTGATGTTGGTGCCGGTCCAATACTTGGCAACCTTGATTTCCTTGTTATCTTTGTCATAAAATGTCCAGCGCCCGAACACATATCCCTGCCCGTCATTTTTTCCGGTGAATTCAAAACGGTATTTAGTGTTTGCGGAAACCGGCTGCACATACTGGGCAAGCTCAAGGCTTGCCAGTGAATTATCTTCTTCAGGTTGAGTAATAAGCTTTACCGCGTATTTGCCGTTAAGCGCGTCAGTAGTAGCCTCGACCTTGTCTATTAAGTTCCGTTTGGCATTTTTATAATAGATGTTCCAGCCGGCTGGAACTGTTCCGTTTAGTTGTTCAAATCCCGGGTTTTGCAATTCCTGTGCAAATAAATTTGAAACAGTGCAGGCTACAATCATCATGATAATTTTCTTCATATCCATAATCTCCTAAATGAATTGTTAATATTTTACGGCGTCATGCCGTACTATATTGTTTTTATTATTGTGCAGGTGGACTTGTTTTGCCGACCCGCAGCGCAGTTGTACGGAAACTTAATACTGGCCTACATTTCCAAAGTTTTCCGTCTTATAATTGGTAAAACAGTATGTTCCCGCGAGGCTTGTTCCTCCCTTGAGCAGTTCGGCTCCTGTAAGCGTACCAACATGGCCGTCGGCAAAGCCGAACACCGCATTGCCGCCGTGGCGGGTATGCGGAATTGACCTGGAGCCTCCGCCATTGTAATTATCATACATCGCAAACCGCTGCCGCTTAAATGTCGCGCCAATTTCCACAGTGTCACCAAGAATGATCGCTTTTGATGGCTCCCATACATTGGCGGCGGTGGCTCCTGGGCCGAAGCATTTAACTTTCCCTCCCCAAAATCTGAAATAAGTCGTCGGATCCTGATTTCTATTCCGCAACCCGTACATTTGCTCCCAAATAGCCAGGTCAGTTCTGATCACCAGCGACGGACACTCATAAACCTTGCTAGATGTAGTGATAGCGGTCATCCTCTTTGGCAAATCTTTTGCGTCGCTTAACGGAATTGTCCAGTTATCTGTAAGAGTTGCAGCGGCGCCTGATGCGCCTCTGGCGGCATTCGGGAAAAAACTGTTATAAGTATTCGCATAATTCAATAATGCCAGCATGATTTGCTTTTGATTATTCATGCACGCTGCCTTCCTGCCTGACTCTCTGGCCTTGTTCAGCGCCGGCAGCAGCATGCTGGCCAAAATCGCGATGATGGCGATCACCACCAGCAATTCAATGAGTGTGAAAAAACTCTCCGCCGACTTTGTTTTTTTGTTTACTGCGTCCATTTTGATCCTCCGTTTGTTGATGTTAAAATTTGGATTTTATGTTGATAAGTAGATTAATATTTTTCATGCCGTTTCTCTTGGAATCAGTTCAGAGTCTATTTTCAGGTAACAAGTGGTATTACCTTTGGCCTCGATGTCAATATTGTGAATTATCAGATTTGCCAGTTGACGGCCTACTTCCATGTGCGCCGGCGCAACAGTGGTGATCTGGTACTGGCGGAACTTCTCGCTGTCGTCAAAGCCGATTATTTTAAAATCTATGCCGGCTTGCAGTCCCTTGCCGCCGAAGTAATCAATTAGTTTTGCCGCCTGTTCATCGTTTGCGGCAACCAGCGCGTGCTTTTTTCCGTTTTCCATAAATTTATCATAGACTGTTTCAATCCCGATCCATTCCTCCGGAGAACATTTACCGCTGGTCATCCGGCGCATGCCAAGCTGCAATCCCTTAAATCGCTCTAGACTCCAGAATTCATGAACAACAATCTGCTGCGGACAGTAGGCAATCCGGTCATATCCTTTGCCAATAAGATATTCTGCGGCAATACTTCCTTCGCCGAACAGGTTTACCGTAACTGTATGGAACGGCCAGTGCGCCCAGTCCAGCGCGCCGGACTGATACATGAATATATGTCGGTGATACTGAAATAGAATGTCAAAGTTGTCCAGCATAAAACGGTCAGCTTCATGTCTTACTGAAAGAATAAACGCGGAAACCCCGTCATCAGTCAAACGCTTCAATTCTTTCTTTAAATCGTCGCGAGTATTCACGTCATTCATAAAAACCGATTCCAGAGTAAACCCGTCTTTTTTCAGTGTGTTTTCCAGCCCGTCGGTGAACTCTTTATTCCAATGCAGATATTCAAAACGATTCCGGCTTCTAATCGCACAGATGCGCTTTACGGCCTCGCCTCTCAGTTGCCGTGCGAGCGCCGGAGTTACCGGCCTGGCGACTAATGTGCCTTCCTGCCGGCTGCGCCGGACAATGCCGCGCCTTTCAAGTTGTTTGATCGCCAGATGGGCATTCATCCGGTTGGTATTGAACTGCTCGCCAAGCTGAATCTCCGGCGTAAGCCTGCTGTTTACCATCAAATCGCCATCAACGATTTCGCTGATCAGATGTTTATAAATTTTGTATTGTATGGTATTCATCTTAATCCTGCGACACAATATTCACGTCATTATTTTGTTGTTAATATTTTTCTAACAATGATTATAATGCAGAAAAACGCCATAGTCAATAGATATAACGCAAAAAACAGCAAAAAAGAATGAAACTAAAATTTAAAAATTGAAGAAGTCCAACAGCC
>JBAWXM010000150.1:0-11677 GCA_037144075.1 Lentisphaerota bacterium
TAGAAAGTGTTAAAGCGATGCCAGTTTGCCAAGTTGCATTGCCACTCGCGCCAGGCCGCCTCCTGCTCCGGCAACTCCTCTAAATAGTGCCAGAAAATCCTATCGCTCATAATATTTTCTCCTCTTCGATTTGGTATAAAAACTGGTCTCGAATTTAATCACATAGTTTTTAAGTTACCTTCTATGTCGACTATAGAAGCAAGTGAAAAACTCACTCTGATTTTTTTGCAGCCAACTTTTTCAGACAACTGCCAACAAATATCGCAATGCGATAGAATCCGTCTCGTCGTCGTTTACCATTGCATAGCTCCGCTTTCTGGGCATCACAATCTGGAGCATCGCGAAATATCGTCCAGCAGAAAAACCATATACTACCAACCAAGTAACGGCAAATGTCCGCCTAAGACTTGCCTTTTCACAGAAGCCGACACGCAGGCACGTCCAATCCCGCCTATAGTTCCAGTTTTTAGCCATTCAATTCCATACTGCATCCGCAGTTATTGCTCCCAGTATTTTGCACCAGGCAGACTGCCATCCATCACATAACCGCCATCCATCACCAATACAGATCCGGTCATATAACGGGCATCATCCGATGACAGAAACGTCACGCCACGGGCAATCCATTCCGGCTGGGCGATCTCCTGCAGCGGGATGCGTTGGAACAGCGCGGCCTTGACGCTGTCGGTATACATCGGGGTTGTCAATTCCGAATACGTTGCCCCAGGCTGGATGCAATTGACATTAATTTTGTACGGTGCGAGCTCCGTCGCCAGGGTACGACTGAAAGCTTCGATTCCTCCTTTGGCGGCGGTATAAATACCGCATGACGGCTCCGACAACGTAGCATGAATAGAGGAAATGTTAACGATCTTCCCCCCTTTTTGCTGCTTGATCATTTGTCTGCCTGCCGCCTTACAGCAGAGAAAACAGCTTTTAAGATTGTTGCGAATCACCCGATCCCAGTCTTCCTCATCGGTATCCACTACTGCGGCCTGATGGATAACCGCAGCGTTATTCACCAAGATATTGATCTCTCCGAAAGTCGCTAGTGTTTTCTGAAATATCCTGTCAACATCTACAGCCCAACCTACATCTGCCGCTACCGCAATAGCAGTAACTCCGCTTCTAGAGATTTCTTCCGCCGTTGCCCTCGCTTGTTCTTCACGTCGTCCGACAATCACCACATTGGCTCCTTCCCTGGCAAAATCCCAGGCAATTGCCTTGCCGATACCGGTGCTGCCGCCAGTAACGATTGCTACTTTGTCTTTCAGTTTCATTGCTGATCTTCCTTTTTTGAATTAATTTAAAAACAGTTATATTTACTTGCTTCAGGCGATATTCATATCGCCTAGCAGTCGGATCGAAAAAATCCCATCCACAATCCTGCGCGTCTATGTTAAAATTTTCAGCCGTATAGAGTATAATCTCCGGAAGGCTATCAACGGGCAGGTAACACTGGTCATGTAAACCGGGTTTTGCTTATAATCTCCGTCATAATGGATGCATTCCCAAGGGGACCCGAATTCCGCCCCCTGACGAAAATCGCCTTCGCGAAGTTCCTTGATATATTCCCGAATCAGGTCGGCGGCCAGCACTTCATTCACCTGCGTCACCGCATAGGCAACCCAGCCGGTAGCCGTACCCCAATAAGCGCCATTCTGATAAGTGTTCTTTGCAGTACTGGCAATTTCCCATGCCGTTGCAGCGTTGAAATCAGCATCCTCGGGTACATGTCTGATATTACCTTTCCAGGCGATAGTTCCATGTTCGAGGGCTTGAGTCAACGCTTTACTCACAACCACAGAGACGCTCTCCAGCAGCAGTTCGCTATAAACAGCAAATGCCGAACCCCAAACGTCAGGTTGTGAGCTTTTGCCGGTACTGGAACACAATAGACCGTCAGCATTTGAAAAAACTTGTGGGATGTTCTCCGAAATCCGACTGGCAATATGTTTGTAACTTTCGCTCTTATCATAATCTCCCTTCACGCGGAATATTTCCCCCAATTGCCGGGCCGCGCGACATCGCAGGAGTGAACAGAAAAGCAGATTCCCTGTATGCGTGATCGAATCGGAAAAACCAAAGGATACGCCGCGGTTTGCTTCATCACAGCAGACCAGAATGCCGTCTGCATCAGTCGGCGGTACTGCAAATGCCGCTTCCAATCGTTCAGCCAGGGATATGCCTTTGATAGTCAATTCTAACAAGCGCTTGTCATTGCCCGGAATAATAAGATGCCATGCCATTTCTATAAAATAAAAATGATCGTCAAGAGAAGGCAAGTACCCCCATTTATTTCCTCCTTGTCCTTCATAATCGTCAATAGTTCCCGGAAAGAAAATCGGTTTCCCGTCAAAACTGATATGATCGGCAATCGCGCCTCTCGGGACGAAGCTGCCGCTTGGAGTGTGCCAGTCGATAATAGCCTGATGTTCGGCAGTTAACAACAGAGCATCCAATTGTTCTTCCCGCGATATCAAACCGCTTTCCAGTGACATGGCAAAATCCCGGATCCAGAATGCAGGATAGCAGTTCCTGCCGCCTGGACGAATCAGTTTTTTCCCGGTAATGTTTGGCCCGAATTGCCCAATACTTTCGCCTTGGCGTACCCGGGACGATTCAACTACTGCGCCAGCCAAGTCCTGTAAGAAATCAAGGTCACCTGATGAAATCATAAGCATTCTCCTAATTTATACCGAATCGCAATCTTAGAGAAAGTAAAGATTGCGAATTCCGTCTTTGTCGGATACGCAACGCTGTGATCGTGCGAAATAGACATCCGCAGACGTTAGTGCTGAAGCCGACGCGACGACCATTATGTCCCACTAAATTCTGATACCCTTACGGCAGCCAGCGCCCTAAACTCGTTCACTCAAACGGCCGAATCAAATATTTAAGGATCCAAAACCGTTGCCCTGCTGCTTGCTGGCAAAGGTGAGTCACTGATCATGACCTATATCATGCAGGTCTATAACTCACCGCTTGACACAGATGGAGAGTTCTGGGAGGGTCAACGAGCAATTTTTGACATCTATTATGCACGGCTGGTTGCCGTGCTGCCAGCCACGCCCTCACCGCGAAACACGCAGCAAAGAGAAGTCTTTTCTCCTTGGAAGTTATTCCACTGTAACGAAAATCACCGCGGCATCTTCTTTTTTGAGTTTATGAACGTCCTGCTGTTTCACCGTCGTGCATTCATCAAAACGCATGATTTCTTCCGGCGCAACCCGCCAATGCCAGAGATACAGCAGCGCGGATACAGCTGAGGTTCGGTCAGCCACAACTGTCGGCCCTTTTTTCCGTTCCCAGTTCAGGAAGCTTCCGCCCAGGACTTCCGCACGGCTGTGATCGGTCGCACTTAAGATCGTATCGGAGTTTTCCGACTTGAAGCCAAAAATCCAGGCATCGGAGTTCCGGAAGGAATATAGCGGTCCCGGCACGTGTTCGCTGTCGATCATGCGGGCCCAGCATCGGACGTTTTCGACCGTCAGGCTATTCGTCTTTCCACCTGGCGCAAAACCGATGCAGTTGTTGACGAATATTTCCTTCGGTTTTCCCTGCGGCGTGGTGTTCCGGTAAAGACGCCAGACTTCAGTTTTCTGAGGCACGGGAGAAATATAAGCCATCCATTCTTTTGATACAGCACTGCGGGAGTGATGGA
Organism: Lentisphaerota bacterium; assembly: GCA_037144075.1. Taxonomy (GTDB): domain Bacteria; phylum Verrucomicrobiota; class Lentisphaeria; order Victivallales; family Victivallaceae; genus CAIPAT01. Next base: position 3,665 of record JBAWXM010000150.1, read on the forward strand.
ACATGACGGAAATATCTTCCATGACCAACGGACGGTCAGCAGCATGGTCGACTAGAACACCGCCGGCAGTATAACAGTGATGAATCAGCAGCGGCGTTCCGGAAGCCTCACCAATCTCGAAAAACGCCGGTCCGTCGAACTCTTTTATATCGGTCCGCTGAATTGCGGCGAATTGAAAATCAACCTCGCGGACACTAGCCGGGATCCTGACCATTCCGTTGATCACGCAGCAGGGATGCCTGAAAAAAACTTTGGATCTGCCGGAATTCATTGCCCGCTGAACCGCCCCCGTATCGTCGGTCATACCATCGCATTTTGCCCCGTAATCCTCGACACATGCCCAGCGGGAAATATCCGTTTCCGGAAGGATCACAGGAACATCTTTGATTGCCAGTTCAGTCCCCTTTCCTCCACCGAGCGGCGGCCGAGTGGCATATTCGACAATATCACCGGAGATTTTCTGTCCGCCGTTCATAATCGAACAGTAAAACCCGAATATTTTTATGCGCCTGGCCAGTAGAAAAGCATCCTGATTGAGTTCAATAGCGGTACTGCCCTTACCTTTTTCCGCAGAGATTTCAGAATCCAGCAGAACCAACTGTCCAGCAATGCCAACCATCACCGGATTTGGACAGCCCTCGATCCGGATTTTGCGAGCGCTGAGTGAATCCCCGCCCGCACCGCTTCCGGCATCGCCCGCGTGGATAGCAGCGGTATGTTGTCCGGAAAAGGTGGCATATTCCATGGCAATCATCGTTTCGCGGCCGGCGGACAAATCCAAGCCGTAATTAAAACCGTCAATCCGCAGATCCTGGAAATGCCCGGTGGCATTGTTGCAGTGCATCCTGAGTCCGGTATGGCCCTGCGTGTCGCCAGAATGGATGGCGACGTTGCGGATTGCGCCGAAATTGGAGTTGTTCCACTGGATTCCGACTGCACCGGGATTGCCTTTGCCGGTGTCGATAGAGACATTTTCGAAGAAGTTGCCGATGTTTATGTTGGAACCCCGCTGCAGCAGATAATACGTCAGTACCGGCTTCGCTTTTTCAGCCTCGAATCCGGACGCATGGTCCTTCAAACGGATGACTGTATGCTCTCGACTCTGTCCCATAATCCGTATCGCCCAGTTGCATTCGGCGTATATCTGATCCATGCTGTATTGACCGCGCATATAATTGCCGCGATTGTCGTCGTATGCGGTAAGTTCCGGATTCGCGTGCAGATATGGCCGGTTCGTGCCTCCGCTGTGATACAGATCTTCCTCGTGTTCCGAAGAATTGACGGGGAAAAAATTCACCTTGTTCCAGCCATCCAGAATATTCATGGCCAGCGCGGGAAATCCCTGACTCACCGTGTTGCTGACCAGATATTCTCCGTCTGGAAGATAGATGATCCAGTTTCTGGTACAACGGGGACCGCACTGCCGACCACCGTTCTTTCCCGTGATGATTTCTAAATTGTCGCGGATAAACCGCATGGCGGCGCATAGTGCCTGCGTGTCATCAGTTACCCCGTCGCCTTTGGCGTTAAACGGTGGAGCCATAACGTTTAGGATACAGCAGCTGGCATCCCGATGATAAAAAGCGTTTTCAGGGAATACGGCCTTGACCGGCAAAGCACGGTCGCCAGGAGCGTAATTGAACATAGCGTCACCTTTTATTGCATTCGAAGTACAGATGCGGCAGCCGGAGACGGGGCAGAGTGCAATCAGCAAAAAAAAGATCACCGGAACCGTTACGTAAAAGTTTAGTTTCATAAGGAACTTTTTTTGAAAATATTTTATTCTTTCAACACCTATCAATCACTTTCAACTTTATTTATTAACCTCCTTTTTTAATTTTAAATACTATTGACATAAAACGACAATTTATTGTATATGCTATTTTTCTTCATAGACAACACTTCGTTCTGACCACCGAGGAATACCGTTTCGGCAGAAAGGCAATCCCAGAAAAATTCAGGATGTTGTACCAGCATCCGCCATTGTCGCACCATGAGGTCGACAACATCCGCAAGCGGCTGATAACCCATAAAAATGAACTCTTTGTTTTCCTGATTGGCCATCGAGCCGACGAACAACCGCGTGGAAACTAATCTCCGCAATAGTAATGTCTTCAGAAAAATCATCTTCGCCAATTTGGGTTGCATAAGACGAAAGTCATTGTTCAGTCAGTCTACAATAATGATCTATTTTTCAAGAGTTATCTCAGTCAGCCTGTCTACTTCATGAACATTACTATAAGGTATCCATGAAAACATGCTGTACTTTTCTCCTTTTCCGGGTCTTGGTCCGGAAATTCTCAGGATATTCATATAAATCTTTTCTCCTGGTTTTACCCCGACAAGCAATCCCTTTCCCATTGGGATAGCCATACGAAGCTGCCAACGGTCGGGAAGAGAAGTGTCGGATAAAGCTTTAACCTCGTTGTTTTGCATTACTACGTTCATTCTCATGTTTATTTCTCCATGGGAAAGGGCCACGATTTCAGCGCTAGGGTTTATGGCATACTGTCTACATGGTAATGACCTCTGGTTTGCGATAAAAATTTCCCAGTCATCATAAGGAAATATTGCTGGTGAAATTTTGAGTGTCTTAGGATTAATATAATCTGTGAGCTCAATGTAAATGTATTTACTGTCATGCCCAATTTTGCCGGTAATTTTCTTTTCGGAACGATTGCCCGTGCCAGCTTCATACCAAGGGTCGGAAAGCTGAGTGGCATTGCCCCAGTCCACTTGAGACAAATCTCCCCCGGCTTCAGGAACGGTGCCCGCATTTATTGAAAGGATTGCAGAAGAGTTTCTTTTTAAATACTGTTTTTGACCGGCCTGCATATAATCCCAAACATTCTTTTCAAAAAGAGTTATGCGTCTACGTTCATTTTCTGTCTTTGCAAGCTTTTTAGCCTGGTTCAAAAGATCTTCGTATTTAGCCATTCGTTCTTCAGTTCCAAGATATCCCCAGTTTTCAATCGAGCCGCTTGTCTTTTTCTCAGGGCGCAGTTTCGGATCACAATATGTTTTTTCGATGTCCAGATAAATGTTTTTCATTGGCCCCGCGGCTTTTCCGTACATGTGGGTGAAATAGTCTTCGAGCAGATCGTCTACATTCAGGGTCGGGTCGTCCATTAACTTGAAAGTAACATATGCCTCGACCTCTTGTCCGTAACCGCAATGGAACATCCCGCGGATGCCGTATTTTAAAAACAGCTTGAACTGATCATCAATAGCGTGTGCAAAAAAACCTGGGAAGCAGTAAAATTTACCATTTCCTGCAGTCTCCACAGGAAAAGTATAATAAAGCCAAAGATAAATTGGGCGCCCGACACCTTCAGCGGCCCATTGTTTCAAAATTTTCAAATCATCTTCGTATTGTCCGCAATTATAAGGCATTCGGTTGGACACAAAGGCAAATTGAATTGCTACATTCGGGTCTAGTTTGAATGATGGCATCTGACCATGAGACATATATGCCAATGATACAATCTGTTTATCCGGATGGGTCTTTTTAAGCTCTTTGACTACATCATTTATAAAATTGAAAAAATAATCACTGTAAATGCCTGTGTTGTAAAATTCTGAATCCCTTTTACTATTTTCTTTAAAAAACTTCTGACAGGCGGCACATTTACAGAAAAAACTATTGTCTTCTGGCTCGACAGGGAACGCATTGGGTAACTGCGGATTCCAGCCAATACATAAATCGCGGCCTGTTTTTTTCCCATTATAATAATCTCGCGCATCCTGAGCTATTTGCTTGATCAATCCCGGGTTGGTATAGCACAATTGAGGAGGCGTTCCTTTGGGATCATAGCCTTTCGCAAAATATTCAGATCTATATTCAATAAAATGAGGACTCTTCTTATCCCAGAATCTCTGATAATATCCTGCTACAGAATGATTGCAACGAATAATTTTGCCGCCATTACGCATCCTCAAAAGAAACAGATGGGCAAGGTTTTTGCGCGCAAACTGATATAGATTCTCCTGATGATATTTTTTGTGAAGCTCCGGGTAAGCTAGTTTGTCCCACTCCTTATAACTTTCGTTCCCTTCATTGTTTACCTGAGTCTGCCATCGCCACAATGATACATAAGCATCGTAATCTCCAGCGTTATCTCCGATTGCGCCTAAGGCATCGCGGTATTCAAACGCAGGCTTGCGACGGATATCTTTTCCGATTATTACAAGATTGTTGTTAATTGGATAAAAGGTTCCGTATTCTGTCGGATTGAACCATCTCACGCCACAGAACCTTTCCAGAAAATCATATACCGCATACAACGTTCCCTGTTCATCCCAGAAGCCCGGAAATCCGCTACAAAGATTAGGAGTTTCCATATTGTAAACAACTTTGCCGGTGTCTGCCTTGTCGCATCCCATCAAAACAATGGTATCCTTATTGAACTTTACGGTATACTCTTGATTCTGAAAATCTTCGTTATTTAATCCCAGAGCTTTGGTAGCATTACTCCCGCCAACAAAGATAGAAACACCATTGCTTTTGGTCGATTCATTTACAATCGGAAGCTTAACATTGGTAATCATTTTAATATAATATTGTAACTCATATGCGCCAAGTTGTGCGGCTCGTGTCGGGGAAGCGGACAATATGATTGAAGCTTCCGGTTGACCATCTTTGACTAAAATCAATGAACTAGCCTCAGCCGCTATGATATTTATTCCACAGAATATTGCCGAAACTGCCAGCATCCATATCAATAATTTCTGTTTCATTATTCCTCCTTAATTTTGAGTTAACGTGCGGAAACGTATTGGACTTCGAAGTTATCCACATGCCACCCGGCCGAGATGCCGGATGATGTACTAAGCGAAATTTTATCGATTTTAGTTATCCCCATGCTGTTTTCAATTAAAAAACTAGCGGCGTTACCATCTTTCATCGTCTGTTTAAATGTCAATCCGATTGTGGGCTCGAACTTAAGTGAGATGGTCTGCCATTTATCCTTTTCGGCAGACAACGCTACTCCTTTCGCCCCGATACGACCAGTATAAGCGCCAGTGGTTTCATTTTTCTCATAAACATAAATTCCAGCAGTATCTGCATTACCCCACTGGGTAGGATTCGGCCCCATTTGCACATAATAGGTCTTGTTGGCATCATGAAGGGTTACGTTAAACGTATGGCTGTAGGTAGTTCCAGCCGTTTGGCACAAATCAAAAGATATACTACAGGCGCTGCCGGATTTATAGCACGGGAGTAGCAGTGTCGCCGTACTAATATTTCCTTGAGACGGAAATATCATTGTACCGCCGAAATCGGAACTTTGCACAGGGCTTTGTTTTTCACTGATTCCCCACATGGGATCAAGCGGCGACTTAGAAAAACTGTCGATGATCGTTTTGCCCCCGAAAACAACAATTTCTGGAACTTTTGGAACAGGAACCCGGCTAGGATTTAAATAATTTTCTCTACCATAGCACATATAGTTCCATACCGCTTTCTTAAACAATTCAATGCGTTTTCTATCTGCATCCGTATCCGCGAGTTTTTCCGCTTCTGCCAGCCAATCACCATATCTTTTCATTCGTTCCGCAGTACCAAGATCGTGCCAATTTAACTCGACACCGGCGAACTTGCCTTCCGTCCTGAGTTTCGGATCGCAATATGTTTTTTCGATGTCCAGATAAATGTTTTTCATTGGCCCCGCGGCTTTTCCGTACATGTGGGTGAAATAGTCTTCGAGCAGATCGTCTACATTCAGGGTCGGGTCGTCCATTAACTTGAAAGTAACATATGCCTCGACCTCTTGTCCGTAACCGCAATGGAACATCCCGCGGATGCCGTATTGGGCAAATAATTTCATTTGTTTGTCTATTGTATGCGCAAAAAATCCAGGAAAACAATGATAATTTCCGTGCCAGCTATGTTCCAGTGGGAATGTGTAGTACAACCATAGATAGACAGGCCTGAGAGAACCATCGCTTACCCACTCCTTAAGTTGTTTGAGTTCATTTTCATATTGCAGTCCAAAAGGCGTTCGGTTAGCCGCAAAACAAAATTCAATGGCCACATTGGGAGCCACTTTAAATGACGGCTTTTGGGCATGGCTCATATAGGCCAGAGTGAGAATCTGTTTGCCGAGGCGAACTTTGTTGAGCCCCTCGGCTACTTCGTTAATAAAATGGAAATAATAGTCACTATCTATTCCGGTAGAAAAGATGTTTACCGGGTTTTGCACTTCTATTGAGTTATTTTCTTTCATCAGCGCCTTGCAGGTCTGGCACTTACAGAAAGCATTATTATCCATAGGCTCGACTGGAAACAGATTGGGCAATTGCGGATTCCAAAAAATACCCAATCCACTTCCGGTAACTTTGCCGTCATAATAGTCACAGGCATCCTGAACTACTTGTTTGATTAATTTGGGATTGGTAAAGCATACCTGATGCGGACGCACATTTTCTTTCATGAGCGCCGCAAAATATTCCGGATGACTTTCCACGAACAAAGGACTCTTTTTATCCCAATAACGATTAATGTATCCTCCCATTGTATGATTACAGCGGGCTATCATGCCGCCGTTACGCATCCTTAAAAGAAACAGATGGGCAAGGTTTTTATGCGCGGCCATATAGAAGTTTTTCTGCGAATACTTCTTATGAAGTTCAGGGTAGGCGGCCTGATCCCAGGTGTTGAAATCTTCTCCTGACTCTTTGGTGCGCCATAAAGAGACATAGGCATCGTATTTAGCCGGATTATCCCCTATTGCTCCTATCGTATCCCTATAGCTGAACGCCGGTGTCCTTTGAACATCCATTCCTTTTGCTGTCAGTGTTTTGACATGGGGATAAAAGGTTCCGTATTCTGTCGGATTGAACCATCTCACGCCACAGAACCTTTCCAGAAAATCATATACCGCATACAACGTTCCCTGTTCATCCCAGAAGCCCGGCAAACCCATTATGGCTGCCGGGTCCGTTATGCGGTAATTGACCTTTCCGGTATCATTTTTATCTTTTCCTGTCAGCATGATCGCATCATCCAGAAAACGGATTAAATACTCCTGATTTTTAAATTTACCGGGGGCAATCCCCAGTTTTTCAATTCCATTGCCTGAGCCAATATAAATTTTAATTCCTTTAGCATTGCAGGCATCATTGACTATCGGCAAGCTGGCTCCAGTCATTAATTCCACATAATGCTGTAACTCATATGCGCCAAGTTGTGCGGCTCGTGTCGGAGTTGCTGACAGGATAATTGACGCGACTGGCTTGCCGCCCTCAACCAAGATCAGCGGACCGGCTTCAGTCGCCTCAATGTTTTCAATCGATAAACTTAAAGCGACCGCCAACAACAACCACAGTTTTTTCCACATCTCCCAATTACCCCTTGTTGTATTGTTTTTCGTATTTGATAACATGATCTTCGAGAGCTTTATTTTACACATTACTTTCCGCTGACGTTAAGGTATTGCGCCGCATTTTTTGTAAAGTCACTATATTTATGGTTCGCGACATGTCCATCGGCGTGACCAGCGTTCATTGATATTCCAGTATGCCATTTACCCACATTACCTGGATTTATTGCATAGGCATCAGCATCTCCGATGAGAGTAAAATCCGAAGGTCTTTTTGCTCCACCAGGCCTCAAAGGATAATAACTCTGGTTGAAGTTGTATCCATAAAGACCACCGGCTAAGTATCCGAGTCTTTGTCTGACAGCTATTGGACAAAACAATAATTTTGAAGTTCCGACATATTTCCCGAGCGCGATATTGCCGGAGTGGTTATCGTTCCACCACCAGACACCAGTACTTCCAGATATTGTAAGGTTATAGAAGTAGCAATTGTAATCATTGGCATACATTGTGAAGCCGAGAACAATTTGCTTTTGATTGTTTACACATTGAGACGCATATGCCATGTTTCTGGCTTTGTTCAACGCTGGCAACAACATTGATGCTAGAATTGCTATAATAGCTATGACAATTAGTAGTTCGATTAAAGTAAAACCTCTAAGCATCAACGAGTTGCGACTTATCGGCTCTG
>JBAWXM010000151.1:0-11544 GCA_037144075.1 Lentisphaerota bacterium
CGCCGGTCGCCTGACCGGCTTTATTGATTTCGCCGTTCCGGCGACCAACGCCTCGCCGTTGGATCACGCCCGGCGGGCCGCCGGTGGCAAGTTGCGGGAAACAGATTTTTGTTTGCAGGGGAAACCTTGACAGTTCAAGGCTCCCCCTTGCATCCATCCTCCAAAACTTTCTTTGACGGATAGTAGTACGGAGGTAAAAACCGAGTCAGCGTATGTATACGGCGGCATCCGCATACATTCGCTGACTATGTATTCTCTTCATTACCTTCATGGTAAAACAGGCTGTTCTCTGTGTGCTCTGTGAACTCTGTGGTGAAAAAATGGATTTTTCTCGTGTCTTTTCGTGCTTTTCGTGGTTAAAGTGTTTAAAATGATTTGGGGTTGCGGTTGTGCCGCCTTCTTTTGCAATTACCTCGACAGAATACAAAACCGCTCTTGAGTTTTGGGGCTATCAGTATTATATTGTCAAATCGGAAACTATGAATCATAACATTCTGCGGAGAAGCATGAAAAAGGTTTTACTTTTAAGCATATTAATGCTGTTGTCTGCCTGTGTGGTTACAGCGGATGAAGACTCATCCCGCCGTTTCTGTCTGGGATGGATTATGTCTGCTGAAATCAGTTCAAAACCGGTTAACGTGTGGAACCTTGATACTTTCGCGTTCAAGGACAAGTTCAAGGACAAGGCATACGCGGTGGTGGCGGTGAGACTTGACCGGGACAGAACCTTGAGCATCTATGATTTCTCGCTGGTCGTTGACGGCAGCAAATACCCATGTGTCGCGCTGCGGAAAGGAATCAGCGACTTTAACGCTTCAACCTGGCAGTTCACAGACACTCTGGCTGAAGAGGTTTACTCCATGCTGTTCATTGTCGAATATCCTGACCTGTATTCCGCTAAAAAGATCAAGTTGAAACTGGCGTACAATCTCTCCAGCGCCGGCCCGGTTGATTATTTGATTCCTTTCAAAAATCTGAACTACGGTGATTTTACGCCGGCAACTAATATTCCGTCTGACGGCGCGCTTGAAGTTGAGCCGCCGCCGCCGGCAGCAGCAGCGCCGGCCCCGGTAACAGGCGGAACTAATACCGGTAAGAAATAAATGCCAAAGTATACCCCTGCTTTTATGCCGATGTCCCGCGCCGAGATGGAAAAGCTCGGCTGGAAGGAACTTGACGTCCTGATTATTACCGGCGACTGTTATGTTGATCATCCTTCCTACGGAGTGGCAATAATCGGACGTTTACTGCTGGACGCCGGATACCGCACCGGCATCATCGCCCAGCCGGACTGGAAGAATCCGGCTGCGCTGCAGGCAATGGGCCGTCCGCGCATCGCCTGCGCGATATCCTCCGGCAATATGGATTCCATGGTCAATATTTACACCGCCGCCCGGCGTCTGCGCCATGATGACGCATATTCTGAAAACGGCGAGCCAGGCAGGCGGCCGCCTCAGGCGGTAGTGGTTTATTCCCAGCTTGCGCGCCATGCGTTTCCTAAGATTCCCGTGGTTATCGGAGGGCTTGAAGCCAGTCTGCGCCGCGTGGCGCACTATGATTACTGGCAGGACAAACTCCGCGCCAGCGTGCTTGTTGACAGCAAAGCCGATATTGATATCTACGGCATGGGCGAAAAGCCCGTTATCGAAGTGTTCAAACGGCTTGAACATAATGAACCATTGCGCGGCATACCCGGCACCGCCATTCTGCTGGGCAAAAAAGACGCGGACGAATTTGACCGTGCCGCGTTTGTCGAACTGCCGTCCTGGGAGGAGCATCAAATCAACCGCGATGCGCTGATGGAGACCACGAAGATCGTCGAGCGGGAGATCAACCCGTATTGCGGTCACGGCCTGATTCAGCGCTATGGCGACCGTCTGCTGGTCATTGAGCCTCCTCCCGAGCCGTTAAACAAAGAGGAGATGGACCGGGTCTACGACCTGCCGTTCAGCTATCTGCCGCATCCGGCGTACAAAGGTAAAATTCCGGCATTCGACACGATCAAGGATTCAATCCCGGCGGTGCGCGGCTGTCCAGGCGGCTGTTCTTTCTGCGGCCTGGTCGCGCACCAGGGACGCCTGATCATGTCCCGCAGCCATGATTCCATCATCCGCGAAGTTAACCGGATGACGGCGCGCAAGTCCTTCCGCGGCACCATCAGCGACATCGGCGGCGCCGCCGGCAATATTTACGACAGCGGCCCGAAAGATGTCGAACGGTGCAAAATCTGCCGCCGTTCATCATGTCTGTTTCCGGGCATCTGCGACAATTACCAGTCGGACGGTTGCAGCCTGGTGAGTCTGCTGCGGAAAGTGCGCAGTATTCCTGAAGTCAAACACCTTCATATCAATTCCGGCATCCGGCTGGAACTGGCCTTGCGCCAGAAGGAATTGACCAGGGAATTGATTCACCACCATGTCTCCGGACACTTGAAAGTCGCCCCTGAGCATCTGCACCCGAAAGTGTTGCAGTTGATGCGCAAAAACCGCGCCGAGGATTTCTACGCCTTTATGGAGCTATTTGAAAAGGAAAGCCGGGCGGCGGGCAAGGAACAATATCTTATTCCGCTTTTCATTTCCAACTACCCCGGTTGCACTGAGAAAGAGATGAAAGTAGTGGATGATTTTCTGAACCGCCACAACTGGAGTCCGCAGCAGGTGCAGGACTATATTCCACTGCCGATGACCATGGGCGCCGCCATGTATTATACCGGCAGGAACGCTGAAGGCGAATCTATTCCCGTCAACCGCGGACTGAAAGAACGCCGCCCGCAAATCAACGTATTAAAAAAGAAACGCAGCATGCCGTTCAACCCGGAGCGTAAATCCGGAAGGTGACACTGATTCCAGATAAGGATTGGCGCAATATATGTTGAAGAACATTCTGAATATTGTACTGGACAGCGCTTGTTCGTTTCCTTGTCCGGGATGCAGGAAAGAAGTTCCGGAGGAAGCGCGTAATGTGTTCTGTCCTGACTGCCGGACCCGGATGAAGCCGATCCTGCCGCCGCACTGTCCCGGTTGCGGCAGCGAACTTGACGGCGTGCTGGAACTGTGTTCAAAATGCATGGAGTTTGAAAAACGCCCATGGAGCGGGGCTATTGCTCTGTTCAATCTTCACGGTCACGGCCAGCAACTGGTTCACCGCTTCAAATACAATAATACTCCTGAACTGGCGCGGGCTTTCGGCGATCTGGCGGCTGAAATCATTGTTGAACGCGGCGTCAAAATTGATATGATAGTGCCGGTTCCGCTGCACTGGACCCGCACTTTCATGCGCGGCTATAATCAGTCAATGCTGGTTTGCGGGATCATTTCAGTCCGGCTGGGAATTCCTTGCAGGTCGCTGCTGTCACGCCGCCGCCGGACGCGGCAGCAGGCAAAACTCAACCGCCAGGAACGTCTGGAAAACCTGGAAGGAGCCTTTGCCTTGAAGAAGGGCGTTGAATGCCGGAATCTTTCAGCTTTGCTGGTGGATGACGTGTTCACTACCGGCACGACTCTTGCCGCTGCGGCATCTGTTCTGCGCGAAGCCGGTCCGGAAAAAATTTACGTTTTGTCTCTGGGCAGAAGATGAGAATACTCTGCGCGGTTGAAAATTCAACTATAGATGAATAGAATTATGGATTGGATTTTTTCGATCCGACTGACTGGCGATATAAATATCGCATGAAGGAGGAACGGAAAAAAAACGGCCGCAAGATGCCCGCCGCAAAGCGACTGCGATCTTTTGAGTTCGGATTCGCACTCTTCGAGGCCTTCGATACTCCGGTATCGGCAGCCTCTCAGAATACGAACCAATTCTCAAAATCTTCGCAATCTATGTGGAATTTTCAACCGCGCAGAGTATAATTGAATTCCATGCAGCGCTGATGATAATATAGGTAGTCCTGCCATGACACCTCTTCCGGAACGCCGTGGTCGCAAGTCGGGATATAGCCGCCGCGTTTGTGCATTACCGGAAAAATGCGTTCAATTTCGCGGTCAATAGCGTCTCGTCCCTGCGCCAGAATGCGTTTGTCAAAGCCGCCGCTGATGATCAAATCTGGATACTGTTTGCCGACAGCGACGACGTCACAGCCGGAGGCAACTTCAAAAGGACTCATCATATCCATGCCGAGTTCACGATAAAGATCAATCACCGGCAGGCAGTTGCCGTCGGTGTCAATCTGGATGTACATCTTTCGGGCCTTATCAATCTGCCGTGCTTTGACATTGGTTATCAACTGCTGGTAATATGGGAACAGAAACTCCCGGATCATGTCCGGCGAGATCAGCGGGCCGTGATTGTAGCAGATGTCTTCCGCCAGGAAAAGTTCGTCAAATGTAAGGTGTTCCTGATGTCTGGCAGTAACTGCGTCAGCCAGCTCAAACCAGGATTTCATGCAGTCATGAATCAAGTCCGGAGCATCATAGAACATATACAGCGCCCCTTCCGGGCCGACCAGGCTTCGCAGATACATGTAACCGCCGATCAGGTTCTGGCATATCATCATTCCATTCGCCGCGGCGCTCCTGGCGTCCTCAACTTTCTTATTCAAGTCATTGAACCGGCTAGGAGCGTCCGGCGCCAGCCGCCATTTTACATTTTCCTCCCAGGTCTTCCAGTCCTTGACCGGGTGGTCAACATACTCCGGCATAAAGCCGCTGCGCCGGTTTTTAAAATATAAGACCTTTCTGCCGGCAAAATCCTGAACAATTTCGGTTTCGCCGCGGTCTTCCAGGACGATATTATCGAAGTTCGGTACAAACGCCGCCTCGCACCAGCCTAATCCGCCCATACTGAATTTACCAGGCGGATCAAACATGAAGAATTTACTCAAATCAGTATCCCGCGGCAACCCGTCAGCATACCATTTGTCGATGCACATCCACAGTCCGAAAGTGGTCTGGACAAAAGGCGCACCCGGTGTTATGGCATAAGCATCACGCCATTTTCTGGCGGATTCGGTCATTTTCCCGCGGGGAACCATTGCATGAATACCGTCCGGAGTATTTTCTATATACATTTTAGCCTCATGAATATTTATTATTTATATTGAAAATACATTATTAGTATATAAATTGATATGGAGGTATCGGAATATTTTATATAATAAACGGACAAAATAGCAATGAAAGAACGGTTTGTATTAGCATCCGGCAATTCGCTGCTGCAGCCTGTCGAACTACGCAGTTTCTGGGAGGTTGCGGCCGATGATTCCTATGATGTTCATAAGTCACCTGGCAACCGTCAGGATACGCAGCTTGCAATATTGACCATCAGCGGACAAGGGCTGGTGGAACTGAATTCCGGCCGGAAATTCAACCTGTATGCCGGTTCGCTTTTTCTGTTTCATGAGAATGACGTGTGTCATTACTGCTGTGTCGGGAAGGAATGGAATTTTCACTGGTTCTCGTTCAAGACCTACGAACTTGCCGGTATGACTTTTGAACAGGAGAAAAACGTTAAGTGCAGCAGGGTTGAACAGGATGCCGCAGAGGAAATACTGAAGTTGCTGCACCGGGATAATCCCTTTTACCGCCGCGCCGCATCTGCGCTGTTTGCCGGATTGCTGAACCGCTGGCTGGCGGACAGCGAAAATCTATCCAGAGCAAAATATGCCGCTGAAATAGAGTCAATTATTGACCTGCTGCATCAGCATCAGGATGGGCGCTGGACGGTTGAGAAGATGGCGGCGCGGATCAATATGAGCGCACGGAACTTCCGGCGGACATTTATTGAAATTACCGGACTGCCGCCGAAGAAATATTACGATAATATCCGGCTGGAAACAGCTTATAATCTGCTGCCGCTCAAAATCTACTCCATTAGTCAGATTGCGGAAATGCTGGGATTTTCCAACCAGTTTCACTTAAGCCGGATGTTTAAACATAAATACGGAATTCCGCCTGGTAAACTGCAAGATTAATTCATGGGGATACGGCCATTGAGCGCCGCGCCGATGGTGGCGGAGTCGGCATAGGAAATATCCGATCCGGCGGGCAGTCCACGCGCCAGGCGGGTTATCTTAAGATTCTTTCCTTTCAGCAGTCCGCCGATATAAACTGCTGTGGCCTGGCCTTCGACATCCTGACTGAGCGCCAGAATAACTTCTTTTGCCTGCAATGTTTCAATCCGTTCCAGCAGGGAATCTATCTTCAGCATGCCTGCATGTCTGTTTTCCAGCGGTGAAAGCTTGCCGCCAAGGACATGATAAACGCCTTTATAAAATGCGCTGTTTTCAATGCTGAAAATCTGGGAGAAATCCTCGACTACGCAGATAATGCTACTGTCCCGGGCAGGGGAGGCGCAGATGCTGCAAGGGTGTCCGTGTCCGGCCAGATTGCCGCACTCCGGACATAATGTTACCGTTTCCGGGAGAGTGCGCAGCAATTCGCCCAGGTGTTCAAGTTTGCCAGGCTGCCATTTAACCATGGCAAGCGCAATGCGTTCAGCGGTGCGCCTGCCGATACCGGGAAGACCTTTTAATGCAGCAATAACCTCCTCCAGTATTTCCGGATATTGGTTATGTGCTTGCGTCATATTCTGTCTCAGGTTTTATAAAGCGGGCAGCTTGTCAGAAAAGACCGGGAATATTGAGTCCGCCGGTAAGTTCTGTCATTTTTTCCTGGGTGTTCAGTCTGGCGCTGTCCAATGCATTGTTGATTGCGGTGGCGATCAGGTTTTCAAGCGTCGTCACGTCTCTGGTGCAGTCCGGGTTGACTGTCAACTTCTTTATTCTCATATCGCCGCTGACGATCACTTTTACTCTGCCGGAACCGGCTTCCCCGGTAAATTCCGCTTCCGCAAGTTCGGCTTTGATGTTTTTAAGGTTGCCCTGCAGGTCTTTTGCTTTTTTCATCAGGCCTGCCATTTCCGCGAGGTTTCCAAACATAGTTGTTTCCTTTTTAATATATTAAATTTACGAAAATAAAATTCAGCCGTGAATATCAACGATTTCGCCGTCAAACAAGTCAACCGCTACTTTAACGAATTCATTCTTTTTGACGTTGTCTACAACTTCAGGAACGCCGATCATACTTTTCTTTTTCCTGCCTTCCGGCTCTTCAATATGCTTGACGCCGGATTCATGAGTCAGGTTGATGCTGCTGCCGGAATCGCCGATGGTATTCTGCATCAGGCGCATCAGATATGGCAGCGCTTTCTGCAGCACCTGCTCAAAGTGTTCCGGATCGAATTCTTCGTCAAAACTGACTGTCAGGATATTGTTCTGATAAGTTTCCGCCGTGCCTTCGCTGAGGAATGTGCAAATCATCGGATCAACATGCCCTGAAACTTTGGCCTTTTTAATGATACTGTGCCAGAGTTCGGATGCGCTGACTTTGCCGTGGGGCAGCGGTTTTGCCTCATCTTTTTCAATCGGCTCAATGTCCGCAGGTTCTTCAGCCACTACCGGATTATCTTCAGAGATCAGGTTGTCTTCATATTTGAATTCTCTGGTTTCAGAATCTGCCGGAACAACTTCGGCCAGCGGCTCGGCGTATGCCATTTCCGGAGGTTCTGTCTCTGCCGGTTCCGGCTCAATGCGCACAACCCGGGGAGGCTGAACTGGCTCAGGAATTACCGGAACTGGCTCAGGAATTACCGGAACTGGCTCAGGAATTACCGGAACTGGCTCAGGAATTACCGGAACAACCGGAGCAGGCGCAGATTCTTTAATACTTGCCGCTGGCGGCGCTGTTTTTACTTCGGGGGGGACTGGGATGCTTGCCGCGCGGAGCGGGGCCGCTGCCGGCGCTTCGACTGTGCGCATGAGCGGAACTGCGGAAAGCGATGGAACTTTATCCAGTACTTCCAGCTCGCCGGTTTTGCGGATATAGTTGAGCCTTTCAATCAGGTGTTCAACCCTGATGGAATGGGCTTCGCGCATGGATTTCATGATAATGGTTTCCAGAAACACCTGCTTATTAAGGGCATCATGCAGAATTCTTCCGACCGGGGCCAGGTTCTCCAGCAGTATTTGAACAACTTCCGGCCTGACGGAGTTGCCAAGCCTGCGGTAGCATTCGATGGTTTCCTGATCGGTTTCAAGCACGATTTCAGCATTGGACAGCAGCAGGCTGAGTTGAATGCCGCGCAGCCAGTACAATACATCGCTGAACAGGGTTTCAAGATTTTTGCCTCTGGATGCCAGATTGAAGATCGAAGCTACAACTCCGCCGCGGTCATTTTCGAGCATCGCTTTGATCAGTGCCTGGATATCATCCGCCGCAGTAAGTCCGAACAGCGAGAGCACCTGTTCTTCTGAAATGCCGGTACTGAGTTCGGTGCTGAAAAAAGCGATCATCTGGTCCAGCAGGGACTGGGCGTCGCGCATGCCGCCGTCGGCGGCGCGGGCGATGGCGTCAATCGCGCCTTTGGATATTTTGACGTTCTCGGCGACCGCGATTTTAGTCAGGCGGTCAGCGATCATTCTGGTGGATATACGCTGCAGGTCAAAACGCTGGCATCTGGAGATAATGGTTGGCAGCACCATGTGGACTTCTGTGGTGGCGAATATGAATTTGACGTGCGGCGGCGGTTCTTCAACCGTTTTCAGCAGGGCGTTCCATGCCTGTTTGGAAAGCATGTGAACTTCGTCGATGATATAGATTTTATATTTGCCGTTAATCGGCACATGCATGACTTCGTCGCGGAGGTCGCGGATATTGTCAACCGAGTTCTGGCTGGCGGCGTCAATTTCGATGACGTCAATATTGCTTTCGTCCGCGATTGACAGACAGGACTGGCAGCGGCAGCACGGCTCGCCGTCTTCGGGGGCGGTGCAGTTCATGGCTTTCGCGAAGATCCGGGCGGTGGTGGTTTTGCCAATGCCGCGCGGTCCGACAAACAGATAGGCATGGGCGGTACGCTGCTGCTTGATGGCGTTTTTCAAGGTCTGGACAATATGTTCCTGCCCGACGACATCAGCGAAACGCTGCGGCCGCCATTTTCTGGCAATTACCTGATATTCGCCCATAACGTCTAGCCTCCTTCAGTTCAGAGCGTGACTTCGCCGAGTATATCGCCCAGACTGCCGAGTTTGGCGCCGGGACGATGGGTGCGCTTGGGAGCATCATGCTCTTTTGCTTCAACGATACCGCTGATTATTTTGCGCTGTATCTCAAATATTGTTTTAAGACCGCTTTCGGCAAGGGCCAGCAGTTCGTCCAGTTGTTTCCTGTCGAACGGCTGCCGTTCGGCGGTGCCCTGCACTTCCACAAACTTGCCGGATTCGGTCATGATGACATTCATGTCTACTTCGGCGTTGGAATCTTCTTCATAGCAAAGGTCCAGCACCGGTTCGCCATTGACGATCCCGACGCTTACGGCGGCGACATTCTCGCGCATCGGCGACGGGCCGAACTGTTTTTTCCATAGATTGCTGTTGAACGCCAGTTGTAGCGCGATTGAAGCTCCGGTAATCCCCGCGCAACGGGTTCCACCGTCAGCGTCAATCACGTCAGCGTCAATGTTTATTGTATTCTGCCCGAGCTTGTCCATATCAATAACGGAGCGGAAACTTCTGCCGATAAGGCGTTGAATTTCCATCGTCCGTCCGCTCTGCCTGCCGCTTGCCGCTTCGCGCTTGACCCGCTCATGGGTTGATGCCGGAAGCATGCCGTATTCGCAGGTCACCCAGCCGCCGGAGACTTTTTGGGCCTTCATCCAGGGCGGTACTTTGGGATCCAGCGACACCGCGCAAATCAATTTGGTTCCGCCTGCTTCGATCAGAACTGACGAAAGCGGATGCGTCAAATAGTCTTTTACAACTTTGATTTTTCTCAACTGATCATTGCTGCGACCATCTACTCTCTTCATATTCAAGACCTTATTGATTTACGGACACTCTGTTAACGGTAAAAAGAGCGTCGCCGGTACCAGATTACCTACAGCACCTGGATCATTGCGTAGAGCTGCTTGGTTCCCCATCTGACTCGGTTAGCACGACACCAGCGCATAGGGTCCGGACCGGCGACGCAAAAAATCAAATTGCAATCGCAAAGGTGAACATTACACTATACGGCGAAATATTCAAGGCAAAGAGCGAGTTCATCCCGCAGATTTTTTCGTTCAATTACCCGGTCAATCAAACCCTTCTGCATCAGAAACTCCGCCGTCTGAAAACCTTCAGGCAGTTTTGAGTTGGTGGTTTCTTTGATTACGCGGGGGCCGGCAAAGCCGACCATCGCGCCGGGTTCGGCAAGAATCAGGTCGCCGATAGACGCAAAACTGGCGGTAACCCCGCCGTATGTCGGATTGACCATGATCACGATATAAGGCAGGCCGGCATTCGCATGGCGCTTCAGCGCCGCGCAAGTTTTCGGCATCTGCATCAGACTCAGGATGCCTTCCTGCATTCTGGCGCCGCCGCTGGCGGTAACCAGCACCAGGGGAATGCGTTCATCCGTGGCTTTTTCGGTCAGGCGGGTAATTTTTTCTCCGACTACCGAGCCCATGCTGGCGCCCATGAAGCGGAAATCCATTACGCCGAGCGCGTATTTGCGCTGCTTAAGCGTGGCAAGTCCGCAGACAACCGCCTCGTTAAGTCCGGTTTTAACCTTATTGGCCGCCAACCGGGTCGTGTATGGTTGTGTATCTGTAAAGTTAAGAGCATCCACTGATTGCAAATTTGCATCGGTCTCGACAAATGATCCTTCATCCGTAAGCAGCTTGATTCGCTCAGGAGCGTTCATCGGGCTGTGATATGAGCAAAACGGACATACGGAAAGGTTTTCTTCAAGCTGTTTTTTATAAACAGTCCTGGAACACTTTTTGCACTTCAGCCATAAACCTTCCGGCAAGTCTTTTTTCTTGCTCCCGGGCTGGCTTAGCCGCAACGTTGTGTATTTCCCACCACCGAATAATGACATAATATTCCCCATCCCAAGTTACAGTTTTCAGTACCGTTTAATATCTTTTAAACCCTGCTGCTAATTACTGTGAAACGTAAATCTAGCATGAAAATCATAGAATTTCAATCTGTAAAACTCAATTTATCCAAATCCGGTGTAAGAATAATTTCTGAAAAAAACTGTTAATCTCAGATATTTCTGCAAAGGAGTTGTAAAGAAATAAGTGGTATTTTTATACTGAGGGTATCGGGAAGAAATTTTGTGGTTGCAGGAGAGGAGCAAAGCCATAGCGTTGTAACGAACCGGCAAAGCCGAAAGTGCCACCGGGACACCAGTAGAAAGTACCAGTTATTTTTGAACGACTCTAACCTGGATTATTCATAAAAAATGGATGAAAGACGAAAATATGTTCAAAAAGAAAGATTTTGACGATGCCGCAGTCGTAGCAGCGCTACGGCGAGGACATCGGCAAAGACTTTACTTTGAGCAGATTGCAGTATTTCGCCATAAGTTTATGAATTATTCAGGCTAAAGATAATCGCCGACATTTGATGCGCAATGGCGGCAGGGCTGTTCAATGTTAGTCTGCGCCGGGACTTTAACTACAGAAAACAGTCAGTTTTACCACAAGGACACGGAGAGCACAGAGTTAAAACCGCAGTCAGCGAATTACTGCGGGTATTCCCGCAGTAATTCGCTGACTCTC
>JBAWXM010000152.1:0-11535 GCA_037144075.1 Lentisphaerota bacterium
TGCCATCAATCGGTCCGTGGACACTGCCGAACCATTATTGAAATTAACGCGCCATTTATAGCCAATTTTATTGACGGCAAAAGCCTGAATGAGTGGAAAGTCTACTCTTCATTCCAACTCGAGGGTGTAACAAATTAACGCACGTCAATGACGGATTCGGCGATACCGGTGCACTTGCCGTCGAATATGTAAACGGCAAATCCGGCTATGCCGCTATTCCCAAAAACCCGGTTCTTCGCAATACTTTAGGTAAAAACCAATATTGGACGCTTGTTGCCCGGACACGCAGCGCGGGAGATGCCAAGCCTGGATTGGCGATTGAGCAGTTGGATGGAACCGGCAAGGTGATCAGCACAACTACCGGAGAAAAATTTCCTGCCAAAGATCCCAAGTGGCAGCAAATTAAACTGCCGTTTGTTGTCAATGATGCCGCTATATCCATTCGGCCTTTGCTGTGCAATAACAATCAAGGGCAGGCAATTTTTGACAATGTATATTTCCGCCTGGCAAATCAAGCGGAAAAATCAGTTTTGCTTGAAGGCAAAAAACCAATTGTCTGGATGTATGTCTATCCTGCTGATTTCTTTGCCTTCATTGACCATAAGCCGGTTGCGTTGACATTGCCATCTCAACAGGCCATGTCCTTCTCTCTCCAGTTGGCTGGCGATAAAAAAGCTTCCGGCGACACCATTATCGATGTCGAACTGCCGGACTCAGTCAGTTTGCTGGCGGCTAATATCGGGGTTCAAGGCGAGGCAACAGTTCCTTTTGAAAAACTTCCATCGACAAAAGCTGATTATACGACCTATCAATTTAAAAATCCCTATAAATGGCAAGACTTGATGATAGAGTCAAATCCCAACTATTATACCGGACTTGTGTTGACGGTAAAAAGCAACAATCCGTCCGGCAGCGCCGGCAAAATCACAATTAAAACTAAACTGGGGCAAGTTGCCGGAGAGACTCGCGAATTGCCGCTAATCGTGCGTGACAGCATTCCTAAGGTTTCGAAATTAAATGATTTCAAGATTGGGATTTGGGATTTGAACTCGCTGAACGGCCGGGATGATTCAGCGCGAAAAGAACTCTATCAAACCTACATCGATGCCGGCGTGATCATGGGGTCAATGCACTCTTCGCACGGTTTTGCCACGACGTTGCAACAAGAACAGGGTTTTACTCCATTTGTAATCGTATCCGGTCCGGATGAACCCAACGCCTACAATTGGCTTCCTAAAGAACAACGCCCTGCTGAGATGATTCTGAATGACGGTAGAAAATCTGCGCTAAAAATCGCACTCGGTCTCGCCCTGAATGATGAAGCAGTACAACAAAAATATAAACAATATATAAAGAAAACCATTGCGGTTTTACCGGAGTCCGCCAATTACGCCGTTATTGACATTGAGTTCTGGGGAGACGGCGAGTCGAGCAAATCCTGCTTTCATCCAAGTACCATTGCGGAATTCCGCAAATATGCCAAAATTTCCGGCGGTGTTGAATTAAACGCCGAGATTATTATAAAAAAGTACAGCAAAGAGTGGTCTGACTTCAGAAATTATGTTACCGCCAAGTTACACGGCAATGTCCGCAATTATCTGCGCGAAATCAGGCCGGAAATGAAACTCCTGGCCTATGACTACATCTTGCAATTAAACGGAAAGTCACAAGATTTTGTTGCGAATGCCCCGATGGATACCTTGATGTATGATAAATATATTGACGGACATTTGATGAGCACATACAATTACGAGGGGTCTAAGTTTCTTGATCACATTGACAGCAGCGTTAAGCGCCTTAAACAGCCTGTCTGGGCAGTACCGTTTATCAATGCGGATGTTCCTTTGGTCAAAAGTCCTGGATGGGGCTACCATCATCCCTCAGCAGGAGAGCTTCGGCTGGAAATAATTGGTGCCGCTGCCAGCGGAGCTAAAGGATTCCTGCCTTTCCCGGGAAGGTTGCTTGATACCGATCGACTGCGCGCGATTAACAGCGGAGCAATAGCCGTGGCCAATTATCAGGACTTTTATAGCAAGGGAACACGTGCTGATGAAAAAGTAACATTACAGAGTCCAAATAAAGAGGTACGCCACCGGGTTCATGTTCTTGGCGACAAAACCTTGCTGACGATTTTTAATTGCGGGGAGAAATCGACCAAGATTGATTACCGGTATAACGGGAATCATTCAACGGTTGATATTGATCCTGTTGACTTTAAACAGATATTATTATAGGATAAATGCCGGTTCTCTGCCGGAAAGCTAAAAACAAATATGGAAAATATGAAAATAATGATTATGACCGACATGGAGGGTTGCGCCGGAATCCTCAATCATGATGACTGGGTCACCCCCGCAGGTCGCTGGTATGAACAGGGCAGAAGTTTTCTGACTGAAGAAACGAATGCTGCAATTGCCGGCTTCTTTGATGCCGGAGCAACTGAAATTGTTGTCGCCGATGCCCATGGCTACGGGGGGATTAATCCCGAACTCCTTGACGAACGCGTTCTGCTTGCCAGAGGATGGTCCAGACTTCCATATCCGTTTGGAATGGACAACTCTATTGACGCGCTGGCATTCGTTGGTCAGCATGCCAAAGCCGGAACTCCATACTCGCATATTACTCACACCGGGTGGTTTAGCGTAATCGATGAGACAGTTAACGGCATTTCAATTGGCGAGTACGGCGAGCTTGCTTTATGTGCTATGGAATTGGAAATCCCGACAATCTTTGCCAGCGGTGAAAAAGCGCTTTGTCATGAGGCTGAAGCTTTGACGCCAGGCGTGGTGACCGTCTCCGTGAAGGAAGGAACTTTGACTGACGGACTTGATACACTGGATTGCGACAACTACCACAAAGCAAAACTTGCGGCTGTACATCTTTCGCCATCCAAGGCTAGAAAACTGATTAAAGCGGGCGCTTTTGAAGCGCTTTCCCGATTGAAGACTAATCAAGGAGCATTTCATTACCCAAAACTTTCGCCTCCGTATACTTTTAACAAAAAATACCGTAAGAATGGCGACAAACCGCCGTTTGAAGTCGAAAAAACGCATCCCGACAGCATTATTGGTCTGTTTAACAGTCAATTCATTAAATAAATAGGTTAACTTTTATAGTAAAATTTAAGCAAAACAAGCTCGGCAATTCAGAAGTAGATATTATTCCCTTTTGATTTTAAGTATATTGAAGTTTAATGCCAATCTAATTTTCAGGTAAAAATAATTCCATGAGCAACCATGACCAGTCACGTTTCCGGGTAGGAACGTTGGTTTATTCACGCGCTGGATTGGTAACTTTGTTCGCCTGGTTGCTATGGGGAGACTTTGTTTATACCCTGATGGAAAACGTAATGCCTCATCTGCTTCCGTTGGTTTTGCGCGACAATGGAGTAAGTAATCAGGCCATCGCGTTTATCGTCTCCAGTATTTTTATGGTAGTAAACGCCATATCTAACCCCATTATCAGCTACAAATCTGACCGTTTCCGCAGCCGTTGGGGCAGGCGCCGTCCGTTTATTCTGGCAACAACACCTTTTGTCGTGATACTTCTGGCACTGATTCCGTTTTCTCCTGAAATCACCCGGTACATCAGCGGTATTGAATGGATCACGGCAGCGCTGAAAAACAGCCCGATAACGGCGATTGTGCTGGTTAGCGGTGTGCTTGTCGTGGCTTTTCAGATTTTCAACATGTTCGTCTCATCGGTTTACTACTATCTGATTGCCGATGTGGTGCCTGAAGCATTTATTGGTCGCTTTTACGGACTGTTTCGCGTTTTTGGCTCTTTGGCAGCGCTTATCTTCAATTACTTTATTTTCGGCATGGCGCAAACGCACATGCAGGAGATTTTTATTGGTATTGCATTGTTTTATGGTTTCTTCATCACGCTGATGTGCCTTCAAGTGAAAGAAGGTGAATACCCGCCGCCGGATAAAAAAGAGGCACACGGTCACTGGTGGAGCGGTATTCGCAATTATGCAGTGGAATGTTTTGGTCACCGGATATATTTGCTGATTTTTGTGGCTTACGGGTTGAATCTGTGGTCCGGCGCATCCGCCGTCTTTAACATTTTCTTTGTTCGCGACCTCCTGGGGCTGTCTCTGGATGAGTTTGGCAAAATGAGCGCCTATCTCGGAGTTGCATTGATGGTCATTATTTATCCACTGGGTATTCTAATAGATCGCTGGGGTAGTCACAAATCTATAATTACGGCTTGTTTAGCTGCCTGCGCCTTTCGGTTGGCTGGTTTTTTCCTGATTAACGATTACTGGACGTTGTTGACATGGACTTTTCTGATTGGTATTCCAACAACAATTATTGGCCTGGCTATACCTAAATGGCTGATAGATCTCTATCCGCGCGAACGCTACGGACAGTTTGGCTCCGCCAGCGCAATGACAGCATCAATTGGTGCCGCCACGCTGGGACCGTTGTGCGGACTCTTTTTTGACTTTATTAAAGATTACCGATATGTCTGGTTGTGGCCGGTAATCTTTCATCTGGGAGCGGCGCTAGCCGCATTGCTGGTTTATCGCGAATGGAAATCAATGGGTGGCAGGGACGGGTACAGCGCGCCTTAAAATATTTTGAATTTTTAAAACAGGGAGAAATCAATGAACTTTTCTGAGAAAGAAATAACTCGATTAAAAGCGTCGGCGCTAAAATATGTCATACCCCATTTTGCCAGCAATGAGGAACTGGCAAAAGGAGCAAAGATTTTCACCCGTGGCGAAGGGTGTTATGTCTGGGATATTGACGGTAGAAAGTATTTTGATTCGTTCGCGACACTTCTTACCACCGTCTGCGGTCATAATCGTCATGAAATTACCGCGGCAGTAAAAAAACAGATGGAACTGCTGGAATTTTTCCCGAATTATGTTGATACGTTCACAGTTCCGCTTATTGAACTGGCAGAAAAACTTGCCCTGCTTATGCCCGGCGACCTCTCGGTAAGCTTTTTTGTGAATAGCGGCTCAGAAGCGAACGAAACTGCCTTGAAAATGGCGCGTCAATACCACGTTGAAAACGGTGAACCGCACCGATATAAATTTATCGCCAGAAAAGATTCATATCACGCCACTACGCTGGGCGGAGGCGCGGTAACGGGACTTACTTGGTTCAGGGAATATTTCGAGCCGCTTATGCCAGGATGCGTTTTTGTCTCTGCCGCAAGGAAACGCGACTGCCCGGAAGGCATGAACGAACAGGACTACACGAAAAAACTACTGGCAGAACTCGAGGAGACCATTAAATTTGAAGGCCTGAAGAGCATCGCCGGAATGATTATGGATCCACTGCCCGGTTCCAATACCGGCTATCCGTTGCCACCGGAAGGATACCTTAAGGGGGTAAGGCAAATCTGTGACAAATATGGAATCGTACTGATTTTCGATGAAGTGCAAAGCGGTTTCGGCAAGACAGGCAAATGGTTTTTCTGCGAACACGACAATGTTGTTCCCGACATCATGACGATAGGCAAAGGTTTCACCGGCGGCTTTATTCCGCTCGGCGCGGCAGTGACCACGCCTAAAATCGCCGATGTCTTTCGAAAAGGGCCAGGCCATGAATTAAGGAGTGGCAGCACCTATGGCGGTCATACTGTGGCTTGCGCTGCCACTATCGCCAACCTTGAGATAATTGAAAAAGAAAAGCTCGTTGAGAATGCCGCAATGACCGGCCAATATCTTGAGGACAAACTTTTAAAACTTCAGGATAAATATGAATTTATCAAAGAGGTCAGCGGTATCGGGCTTCTCCGGGCAGTGATGCTCGATGTTGACAAAAAGCTTGGCATCGGCAGAAACATACGCGAATGGTGTTGGCAGAATGGCATGATACTCCGCAACAATGGCGATATCCTCGTTCTAGCGCCATCGTTGATTCTGACAAAAAAAGAAGCCAATGTCATGATCGAAAAAATTGACGCATCCCTTGAATCTGTCAAACGGAAATTCAAACTGTGAATATCGCAGACAAATATTGTGACCATATCTCTATTTGGGAAAAGGAATTGAAAGCCTGGATCCCTGACGAAATTTTTGATGCTCATGTCCATCTGGGGAGAAAGACTGATATGTCCACGGACTTTTCGGCGGAACGCCTTAAAAATGCGCTCTGTACTTTTTCAAATATGACATTGGGGGAAATTAAAAAATGGTACGGGAATCTTTATGCCGGTAAAAAGATAACAGGTCTTTTTGCTTTCCCATTTCCATTGCAGGAGATGAATTTTATCCGGGCGAACGAATACATTTTCGAGATAATGCAAATTGACCAGGGAGTGCGAGGTTTTATCTGGACCAATCCGAAAAGCATTAAGCTTACTATTGATGTTTTCACGAATGCTGAGCGCAGAGGCGTCAGATTTGCCGGAGCAAAACCATATTACGACATTCTTGGTAAAAGTAACTTCGATACCCTCATGGAGGAAATTCTTCCACGCCAACTGCTCAAATTCATAAATTCTGAAAAACTAATTTTGATGCTGCATACCACAGGCAAAGGTATTGGTGATAAAAAAGTACGTGATTACATAAAATCTATCAGCGATTATTTTCCGCAAATCAAAATAGTGCTTGCCCACATGGGAAGGCATTTATCCGTTGCTGATTTTGAAGAATTTATGAAATCTGAACTGCCGGATAATCCATCCGTGTTTCTCGAAACCTCTTCATCCTCTCAAGTTGAAATATATAAAATGGTTTTGGAAAACACTCAATTGCGTAAAAGACTACTGTTCGGTTCGGATATTCCTTTTGGTCTCATTACAGGGATGGAGAAGTGGTCTGAAACATCTGGCGCTATTTTTAAGACACGAGATAAATACGCATGGTCAGAATCTGGTTCCTACGGATATGCTGATTTGACATACAACACCTACCATGTCATAAAAGCCATTAAAGATGCGCTGGAATCACTTAACCTCAATAAAAATGATATTAACAAACTTAAGAATGATATATTTTTAAATAATGCTTTAGTGTTGACCTTATAAAGGGCTGCTTAAATAATATTACCGGATATTTTATTGATTTTAAATTATAATTGACTCTTGCCAAAATCAAATTTTCCGGGGAGACCAGAGACAATCCAATCAATACTATACGGAACGTCGAAAGGTATACTCTCGTAGGCAAGGTACAATAATATGCTTTCAGTAGGGAAAGAGCGATTGGTTATTTTTCGAAATACTTCAGGTGCCGGATCTATAGGTTTTCTTAAATCTGTGATATATGTCGTGGTGGATCAAATTAAATACTGGCAAGATTGCCGGTGAATTGACACCGCAAGCTAAATATTATAAAAAGGAGTTGAATCAAGATGACAATCAAGACAAAATCTGGACTTGCGCTATTAGGTGGAAATAAAATCCGTGAAGGAAAAAGTTTTCCAAAATGGCCTCAATATGGCAAAAATGAAGAAACCGCTTTATTGCGGGTTCTCAATAGCGGAGTGTGGGGCGTTGGCGGAACAGAAACAGAAAAGTTTGAAAAGGCTTTTGCAGAATATCAACATTGTAAACACTGTGTAACAATGGTAAACGGTTCGCTTACTCTGCGCAATGCGTTGCTTGCCTGTAACATTGACGCTGGTTCCGAGGTGATAGTACCGCCATACACATTCCTTGCAACCGCAACAAGTGTAATTGAGGCAAATTGCGTACCAGTCTTTGCCGATATCGACCCGGACACTTATTGCATAGACCCGAAGCAAATTGAAAAATTAATAACAACACGGACTAAAGCCATTATCCCCGTTCATATCGGCGGCCATCCTGCTGAAATGGACGAAATTATGAAAATTGCAAAAAAACACGATCTTTACGTTATTGAAGACTGTGCACATGCGCACGGTGCTGAATACAAAGGGCGGCGGGTTGGGTCAATCGGTGACATCGGCAGCTTTTCTTTTCAGTCAAGCAAAAATTTGTGTTCAGGAGAAGGCGGGGCAATTGTTTCAAATAACAAAGCGCTGGCGGATAAATGCTGGAGCATTCACAACTGTGGCAGGATAAGAGTCGGTGGCTGGTATCAACACGAAAATCTCGGAAGCAATTACCGGTTGTCACAGTTTCAAGCCGCAATTCTTAACGAGCAGCTTAAAAAACTTGATGAAGAAACTGAAAAACGCCAGCAGAATGCCGCATATTTAGACAAACAACTTTCTAAAATTCCTGGGATCAGGCCGCAGGTAAGGAAAAAAGAAGCCACCAGAATGGCATACCATCTCTACCTGTTCCGATATGATGCTGTAGCTTTTGATAACCTTGCCAGAAAACCTTTCATTGAAGCGCTTCATGCCGAAGGGATTCCAGTCTCCGATGGTTACAGCACACTCATATACAAACAACCATTTATGTTAAAAAAAGCATTTGGAACATTTAATGAATGGACGCATACGAATAAATCGTTAGACTATTCCAAAACAAGCTGTCCTGTTGCAGAGAAGGCGGCGGAAGAGGAAGGCTGCTGGTTGCATCATGCGGTGTTATTGGGTGAAAAAAATGATATGGATGATATTGTAAATGCCGTATCAAAAATATATGAAAACAGAAAAATGTTATATAATTTAAAAAAATGAGCTCTATTATGAAAATAGGAACTTCTGAAAGAGTTATTACCCCTGACGCCGAAATCGAATTATGCGGTTATCTTAGCAGGGAACAGCCTTCAACGGGGAAACATGACGACCTTTATGTCAGAACGTTATATATTGAAAATGCCGGCAATAAGATAGTCTGGATACATTGCGATTTGATTGGTTTTTCAAATGAACTGGCATGGCATATCCGCAATACGGTTGCGGAAGTCTTAGAGATTGATGCCGTCAATGTTGTTCTTTCCGCGACGCATACCCATGCCGGCCCGGCTACCATGTTCCTGCGGAAGTGCGGGGCGGTTAATCCGGCTTATATTGAGTTCCTCAATAAAACCATCATAGAAAGCGTAATTGAGACTTTGCAGAACAGCGAAGAGGTTACCATGCATTTTTCGGAATCAGTTGTTAATGGCATATCCTTTGACCGCACCGAATCATCTGAAAATTCCAATGTTGACAATACTCTTCCAGTAATAGGATTTAAAAGAAAAGACGGAGCTTTCAAAGCAATACTTACAAATTTTGCCATACATAATGTCGGTCTTTCAAGTAATAATCGTAAGATTTCATCGGATATCGCCGGATTCGCCGCAGTACGTACTAGTTCCCTTATAAATGGAGCTCCTGTCGTCTTATTGACTAACGGTGGATGTGGAAATATCAACCCGGTTTTCAGGTCGGATGACTACTCAAGCATCGAAAAATCCGGAACGATTCTGAGTGACAGTATAGTGTCAGAAATTTCAAAACTTTCTCAATGCTCTGATTACACCATTTCTTCTTCTTTTATTGAGCTTGAACTCCCTCTCGACATACTGACCTCTGAACATCTTACAAAGATAGTTGAATCTCACCAGCGCCATTTTGACGCAGGCGAAGATAATCACATGACCAGGCGGTATCGCGATGCCATTCGCATCTGGCGCGATGAGACAAAAGAAATTATCGAAAATAAAAGAGAAATTAAGCCGGTCGTTTCATATGTCCATATCATAAAAATCGGACATCTGACATTTGTCGGTATAAACGCCGAGGTTTTCTCGATAATGGCAGAACGACTCAAAGAGCTAACGGGTATTCAACGTCTTTATATTTCAGGTTATACCGATGGATGCATCGGCTATCTGGCACCATTGACAAGTTATGATACAAACGAATATGCAGTCAATGATGCGCATAAATTTTATGGACATTTCCGGCTGAAACCTGGCTGCTTTGAAATGCTCCAAAACCGTATCGCAAAAAGTCTTCTTCGGTCGCAATAAAAATCGTGCAGTATGTGTTATACATAATTTAAAATAATCTATGGAGTCGTTAAAACATGAAAAAAATAAGAATCGGGCTGATTGGCTGCGGCAGGATTGTCCAGGCATCGCATGTGCCGGCGTTGAATGAACTTAAAAGCAAAGCAGAAATATCCGCATTATTCGATATAAATATCGAGACCGCAAAAAAAATAAAAACTGATTTTATGCTTGAATCAAAGATTTGTTCTTCAGTTTCGGCATTGCTGAAAACCGAAATTGATGCGGTTATTGTCAGTACCCCGAACTTTACGCATTACCGTTTATCCATGCAGGCATTAAATGCAGGCAAGCACGTTCTAATAGAAAAACCAATAGCGGCAAATATGCGTCAGGCGGATGAAATGATTGCTTTGGCAAAAAGGAAACATTTGGTTCTGCAAGTAAATCAATCGTTGCGTTTTGCTCCGGCATACGTTAAAACCAAGGAACTAATTGACTCAGGCATAATAGGTAAGCCTCTCCATATTCGCTGTCTCCGTGCTTCAAGCACTACTCCGGACAAAGGTTGGTCACCCGGCGCGTCATGGTTCCTCAGTAAAAAATCAGCCGGCGGTCTGGTGATGGACATTGCTGTTCACATGGCCGATTTCCTTGGTTGGTGCTTTGGTGAAACTGAAAAAATTTTTGCAATCAGCCATACCGAAATAGCCGGAAACGATGTCCCGGATAACGTTACCGCTCTATTCGACTTTGCCAATGGGGCAACCGGCGTACTGGAGTTAAGTTGGACATTCCCTTCATGCGTAGGTTTTCTTGAAATTTACGGCAGTAAAGGTGTTATCCGTATGGGGTTCAACGAAACTGAACTTGAAATGAAACTCGGCAATGAACAATTTAAGCCGGTAAAAATTCAAAAGGTAAAAAAATCTCATACCTGGTTCATTGAATCAGTCAGTAATCAGTCATCAGGGAATCCTGCAACTGGAGAAGTCGGCCGTCACGCCTTGGCCTATTGCATCGCCATCACCCAATCCGCGAAATCTGGAAAACCAGTTAAGCCAATAATATAATCACTATTGTCCGGTTAAAATCTGAACCCGATATCGTTATTCATAAATTTCGTAACGTCCTGGCTTATTCCATAATCCCGGCGGAAGGAGCTTTCCCAGGGTGAAGGGTGAAGGGTGGTAATTTTTGTTGCGTCAATTCTACCGTCATAGTTCATCCCTTTCCTGTTTCATTTTCAAACTTTTTGTTTTCCTCGAACAGTAGTTTTTCGCGCTAAATTTCAGCTATCAGTTCATCCTCGGATGGAAGTATCAGCCGGTATTGAGAGGCGAATAATTGACGGCTGCCTTGTAAGCGTCCAGCCAACCCCATCTGTTACTTTGTTTCCCGCCGAGTAAATTATCTTTCAACACCAAACAGGAGGATATTTTATGGTGAAACGCGGAATTGTCTGGCGCCGGTGGCAGCGCGCGCTGTCGGGATACTGGAACAGCGGTCTTTCTTTTGCGGCGTACTGCCGGATACATGATTTGAAATTGAAAGCGGCTTCAAGATGGCGGATCCGGCTTCGTCCTGATTCTTCCGTTTCAGAATCTCCTTTGGAAATTGTTCATCTGCCTATGCCATCGCCCATGCCGCCTGCGCCGGAGCGCCATCGCTCTGTCAGTTCCGGCATCAAAATT
>JBAWXM010000153.1:0-11488 GCA_037144075.1 Lentisphaerota bacterium
AATGTATTCCTCTGTGCCCTCCGTGTCCTCTGTGGTAAACATCCACGGTTTTCATACTTCCTCCGCCATAAATCAAAATCCTTTTATCGTCCACAAAACACACAAAAGAACACAAAAATACATTTTTATCCACGAATGGCACTAATTGGCACTAATAAAACAGAAACGCTTGCTGTGAGTTTTATTTTGTGACGCAAAATCAAATTCACAGCAAAATATTCATTCGTGTTCATTCGTGTAATTAGTAAACAAACTTTCCCTGTTTTAAAAATTTTCAATTTTCAACTTTCAATTATTTTCCCCATAGCTCCTGGTTTTTCACTTTCAACTTGGCCCCTTTTCTCGCTTTCAACTCCCGCGAAGCGGGCTACGCTGTCTTTTTACTAATTAGAGGATTTGTCAACCCAAACTGGTAAAACAGGCTCAAACAGGGCGGTAAAATGCATTTTTGAAAGTCAGGTTTTTGGCGGCAAAAATAGATGTTTCACCGGCAAAGTCCAAATCAATGAATATTCCGCCTTGATTTCCTGAGTCAAATGATTATGTTAAGAGGGAATTGCAAAAGTAGTCAGAATTCAGGAGTCAGGAGTCAGAATAAATCCGTATTTTAGTTCGAATTTCATTTTTAATTCTAGATGCTAAATTCTGAATTCATGCAAAACTTGAGTTTTGCAATTTGCTCTTAAATATGAATATGGAGAATGAAATTCCTGTCAGTTGATAATTATGTCTAATCAGAACCCGGAACAACTTGCTAGAGACAATATTGACTCCGCGCTTGCGCGGAGCGGCTGGGTTATTCAAAATAAATCGCGAATCAATCTGCATGAAGCCATTGGCGTGGCGGTGCGCGAATATCAAACCGACGCCGGCCCCGCTGATTATGTGTTGTTTGTGGACGGCAAACCCGCCGGGGTGGTTGAGGCCAAGCGCGAAGAGGAAGGACACCGGCTGAATGTTCACGAAGACCAGGCGGAGGATTACGCCGCAGCTAAACTGAAATTCCTGAACAACGAAAAACTCCCGTTCGTCTATCTGAGCTCCGGCGAAGTTATTTCGTTCACCGACTTCCGCGATCCCAAACCCAGGGCGCGGGAAGTATTCAGTTTTCACCGCCCGGAAACCCTGCGCGACTGGCTGAAGAACCCGAATTCGCTCAGGCGGAGACTGCACGATCTGCCCGCCCTGCATACCGACGGCTTGCGGGAATGCCAGATCAATGCCATCAATAAGCTGGATATTTCGTTTAAAGAGAACCGCCCGCGGGCTTTGATCCAGATGGCCACCGGCTCCGGCAAAACCTTTACCGCCATTACTTTTATCTACCGCCTGCTGAAATTCGCCAGGGCAAAACGGATTTTATTTCTGGTGGACACGAAGAACCTGGGCGAACAGGCCGAACAGGAATTTATGTCGTTCGTGCCGAATGACGACAACC
The DNA here is from genome assembly GCA_037144075.1 of Lentisphaerota bacterium. Lineage (GTDB taxonomy): Bacteria > Verrucomicrobiota > Lentisphaeria > Victivallales > Victivallaceae > CAIPAT01. The sequence continues at coordinate 1,439 of JBAWXM010000153.1, forward strand.
GCAAGTTTACCGAACTGTACAACGTCCAGCGGTTGAAATCCAGCTATATCGCCACCGACAGCCAGGTCTGCATCAGCACCATTCAGCGCCTGTATTCGATTTTGAAGGGAACGGAACTGGATGAAACCGCCGAAGAGGAAAACCCGAACGAGCGCAGTTACCAGCCGAAGGAAATCCCCCCGGTTGAATACGATCCCGCCATGCCGGTGGAGTTTTTCGACTTTATCGTGATTGACGAGTGCCACCGCAGCATTTACAATTTATGGAAACAGGTGCTGGAATACTACGACGCCTTTGAAATCGGCCTGACCGCCACGCCGGACAGCCGCGCCATCGGCTATTTCAACCAGAATCTGGTCAGCGAGTATTCGCACGAAATGGCCGTGGCCGACAATGTGAATGTCGGCTATGACGTCTTTATTATTGACACTAAAATCACGCGGCAGGGCGCGACCCTGTGGAAAGGCGAATACATTGAGCGCCGCGAACGGCTCAGCCGCAAAAAACGCCTGGAATTGCAGGATGAGGACGAAGCCTATTCCGCGGAGCAGCTCGATAAGGACATTGTCAATCCCAATCAGATCCGCAAGGTCATCGCCACTTTCAAGGCGCATCTGCCGTCCATGTTCCCAGACCGCTATGATCAGGACGGCGGTTTTGAAGTCCCGAAAACGCTGATTTTCGCCAAAAGCGACAGCCATGCCGACGACATCATTAAAATTGTCCGGGAGGAATTCGGCGAGGAGAACAAGTTCTGCAAAAAGATAACCTATAATTCCGGAAAAGACCGCAAGGACGCGGACGGCAATATCATCGAAGCCGGCGAAGATCCCAAAAGCGCCCTGTCGCAATTCCGCAACAGCTACCACCCGCGCATTGCCGTGACCGTGGATATGATCGCCACCGGCACCGACGTGAAACCGCTGGAATGCCTGCTCTTTATGCGGGATGTCAAAAGCAAAAACTATTTCGAGCAGATGAAAGGCCGCGGCACCCGGACCATTACGCTGGATAACCTGAAAAAAGTCACGCCTACAGCCCGGTCCACCAAAGACCATTTTGTGATCGTTGACGCCATCGGCGTGACTGGAAGCCTGAAAACCGACAGCCGCCCGCTGGAGAAAAAGCCCGGCGTGCCGCTGAAAGATCTGCTGTCGGCCATCGCCGTCGGCGCGCGGGACGAGGAACTGTTTACCTCTTTAGCCAACCGCCTGACTCGCCTGGATAAACAGATCACCGCGAAAGAGCAGCAGCAGTTTGCCGCGAAAGCCAACGGCAAAAGCGTGGCGCAGGTGGTGAAGGAGTTGTTGAACGCCTTCAATCCGGATGTGATCGAAGACATAAAACAAAAAATTGATATTGAAATGCCCGGACAAAGCAGCGACTCCAGACATTCATCATTCATCACTCAGCATTCAGCATTACTAAACGCCGCCGCGAAAGTCTTCACCGGCGAACTGAACGGATATATTGAGAATGTGCGCAAATGCCACGAACAGCGCATTGATTTGACCAATCCCGATGAAGTGACCAGTGTCGGCTGGCATAAAGACAGCAAAGCTAAAGCCGCTGAACTGGTGCAGGATTTCGCCGCCTGGATGGAACAGCATAAAGACGAATTGACCGCGTTGCAGATTTTTTACAACCAGCCGTTCCGCAGGCGCGAACTTACCTACGCCATGATTAAAGATGTCCTGGAAAAATTGCGGCACGATAAACCCGTATTGGCTCCGCTCCATGTGTGGCGCGCCTATGAAGCACTGGAACAGTGCAGCGGTTCGCCGCGCAATGAGCTTACCGCCATTGTCGCGCTTATCCGCAAAGTTAGCGGACTGGACGCCACCCTGACCGCGTATGATAAAACCGTGGATAAAAATTTCCAGGAGTGGGTGTTTAAAAAACAGGCAGGCGCCGTCAAATTCAACGAAGAGCAGATGCAATGGCTGCGGATGATTAAAGATTATGTAATCAGCAGTTTCCATATCGAGAAAGACGATTTCGATTTAAACCCGTTCAATGCCCAGGGCGGCTTGAGTAAAATGTGGCAGTTGTTCGGCACTCAAACGGATGCAATCATTAACGAATTAAACGAGGCATTGGCGTCATAAAATATGAATGAGATAAAAGATATACCGAAGCATTGGAATCTTGTAAAACTGGGAGAATATGTTATTTCGGTAAAAGGAAAGAAGCCCAAGCTAATTTCACCAATAAAAACAAAGGAATGCTCTATTCCTTATGTCAATATCAAAGCATTTGAAAAAAATGTGATTGATGAATATACCGACGGAGTTGGTTGCGCTTTATGCAACGCAGGTGACTTTTTAATGGTTTGGGATGGTTCTCGTTCGGGTTATGTCGGGAAAGCTATTCAAGGAGCTTTAGGCAGCACCTTAGTAAAATTGCATTTCCCAAATATTGATAATAACTATGCTTTTTATTTTCTGCGATCAAAATTTATTGAAATAAATACAAGGGCTAAAGGGGTTGGTATTCCACATGTTGACCCTTACTTATTATGGAGTTACATGCTGCCGATTCCACCTCTCCCCGAACAACAAGCCATCGTATCCAAAATCGAAGAACTGTTCAGCAGTTTGGATAAAGGCATTGAAAGCCTCAAAACCGCCCGGCAGGAACTGAAAATCTATCGCCAGGCCGTATTGAAATGGGCGTTTGAGGGGAAGTTAACCTCGGATTGGAGGAAGGAAAATAATCTCATAATAAAAGGCCAAGATGTTTTAATAAAGATTGAAAAAAAGAGAGCAGATAAATTAAAAGCTCTTATTGCTAATGGAAATAAAGAGTCAGGACGGATCTTAAATAAGATACAAAAACACAAGTTTATAGCTCCGAATAATATTAAAATACCCCAAGAATGGTGTTGGACAAGTTTTTTGAATGCATGTTATCTTGTCGTTGATTGCCATAACAAAACCGCACCATATCGAGATAAAGGAATTTATTTAATAAGAACATCCAATATAAAGAATGGAAAATTATTATTGGATGAACATATTAAATTCGTTTCTGATGAAACTTATAATTACTGGTCAAGGAGATGTCCGCCTGAATCTGGCGATATTCTTTTTACACGAGAAGCCCCAATGGGAGAAGCTGCAATAATCCCCAAAGGAATAAAAGTATGTATGGGGCAAAGAATAATGTTATTAAGAACTTTCCCGGAGTTACTTCTGCCGAAGTATTTACATTATGCCATAATGGAATCTGTTTTTCAACAAAGAATGAATAATAATGCAATTGGAACAGGCGTTAAGCACTTAAGAGTTGGTGATGTTGAAGAATTAGTATTGCCCATTTGTTCCAGCGAAGAACAGCAAGCCATAGTCTCCGAGATCGAAGATCGTTTATCGGTATGCGATAAGCTCGAAGAAAGCATCGAGCAAAGCCTGCAACAAGCCGAAGTCCTGCGCCAAAGCATTTTAAAACAAGCCTTTGAAGGGAAATTGGTTCCACATGACCCCAACGACGAACCGGCAAGCGTATTACCGAAGCTAATAAATGTAGAAAAGAGAAAAAACTAGAGGAGGACGCGAAATGTCTGAACAAAAGTATTATGCTCTTGGAGCTTTCTGGGATGATCAAAATCCTCAAGATCAAACTGAACGATTTATCCATGATGGGATATGGCAAAACGGCTATGACGATAAGTTTGTTAATATTGTGAATAATGTTGAAGCCGGTGCGCGAGTGGCAATAAAATCCAAATTTACAAGAGGAGAAGGACGTAAAATTTCGGTCACAAGGATTAAAGCCATTGGAACTGTCGTAGATAATGAGAGAAATGGTAAAGATCTTAAAGTCGAATGGGATAAGAATTTTAATGAATTTGAACTTGATGGTGGCGGTTATCTGTGGGCAATAAGCCGGGTCAAGAAAAAAGATAAAATTAATAAAATATTCTTCCATGGCAAAACTCCGAACATTGAAAAGCGTATCTCTCGGCTTACTTGGAATACAAATGGATGGATATTTCCTTCGGGTAGAGAAGGGAAGAGCACCAATAAAGATTTGTATGAAGCACAATTCGGTTATGGTCATGAAGAATGGTTGTTGGATACAGGCAAGCTTATTGATGGCTATCATTATGGTTTTTTAGAACCGATCAAACAACAGCAAGACGCTTACCTTATAGACAGGGTCTATGATGTGTGGCTCTATACTATTGGCGGAGAATCTAAAAAGCATTATTGGGTAGGAGAAATTAAAAAACTTGAAGTCCTAAATGAGACAGAAGCGGAAAAGGCATATAATTTCTACAAGGGAAATAATTGGCTTAATGAAATGGGACAGCAAATTATCGCAACTGGGGCAGAAGCTGGAAATTTTACTAGCTCCAAGAATCTTTATATATTTAATGTGAGATTCCGTCCCCAAGATTTGGTGTTCAATGATCCTATTATTGAGTTGCCCCAAGATCATCCTGTAGTCAAACAGACACGTTATGTCTTTGCGCATTTTAAAGATGAATTTGAATTAAATAATAAAGTAAAAAAAACTTTTCCTTTTATTGCTTCAAGTGATGCTGATGAGGATTTAGAACAGCCCCTGGCTAAGAAATATCATAGAGAAGCAAAAGCGGTAGAAATAATTTACTTGCATAAGGCAATCTGTAATGATTTAACAAAACATTTGAAAGAAGAATACGGGAGAAAAAATGTTAGAAAAGAACATCCTGACTCTATCGGTGGAAGGATTGATGTTGTTGTTAACTCTAAGGGCGGTTTTATCTTCTACGAAATCAAAACATATAATTCATTGAAGGCTTCAATTCGGGAAGCCATCGGACAATTAATGGAATATTCACTGTGGCCTGATTCAACAAGAGCAAAAGAATTAATCATTGTTACACAGCCTCTCGGAGATATTGAAGAGGCGAAGGTTTATGTTAAGCATCTTCGAGATACTTACCAGTTACCTATATATTACCAGTCGTTTGACCTGGAAGGCAAGATACTGTCGCCAAAATATTGAATTATACATTGTGTGAATAGGCATTAAGATTTAAGGCAACTTATTATATTTAAAGTAATTTGAATGGGATTAAGTGGAAAAATGGTAAAAACGATATATACAGATTTCAAATTTCATCCTATCGGTCAAGGATGTTTTTACACTGGTAGTTTCGGATTTGATAGATTTTGTCCAGAGTTTTATATGGTCTATGATTGTGGCGTTTCTGGAGATAAAAAAAACATGTATGAAAGTATTAAATCATTTAGAAGTAAACTAAAAAAGCAACCGTTGAATGTTTTGTTCTTATCTCATCTGGATAGTGATCATGTAAACGGAGTAAAACAGCTTCTAGAAGGTCTAAAGTGCGAAAATATTTATTTACCATATTTAACGCCAATTCAGAGATTATATTTAGCAATACAATATAATGATACTGACAATAATAGCAGAAACGATTATATATCCTTCTTACAAAATCCGCACGAGTATCTACATAATATAGAAGGCTCCTCGACTAATAAAATTGTCTATATACTTGGAAATTCAAATATTTCTTTTAATTCAGACAATCGCAATAGAAGACCTAATTCCGAAGGGATCGTTTTTGAATTTGAAGATTATCTAGAAGGTGTTCGTTTCGATGAGTACCCAGCAGAAATAAAAGATTTTATAGATAAAGACAGAAAAAATATAAATATAGAATTTAAGAAGGGCAATCAATTTATTCGATTAGGCAAAATTTGGGAGTTCTATTTATACCACGAAACTGCGAATGAGGGTAGTATAAAAAACTTTATAACTGAAACAATAAACTCTTTATATGACTCAAAAATTTCCATGCCACTAACCCAAGAAGACCTTGTCACTATTTTAAAAGATAAGAAGACGCTAAAGACATTAAGAAAAAAAATTAATGACTTTATTTTAAAGTTCAAGCCTTTAGATATCAACATAACCAGCTTACTACTTCATCACAAACCGATTGGATATAAGACAGCACACTTGGTTAAATTAACTCAATCACATTCTTTCAATCATAATTTCAATTCATCTTGTGGGAGATTGGGTAGAAATGTACATATTAATTACGGCAATTATCGCAATTATTATAGTCTAGAAGATTATAAATGGGGAATTTCATTATTAACAGGAGATATTGGATTAAACCAGATTGAAAAATCTGATTATATAAAAGATCATTTAGAAGATGTATTGATTTTTCAAGTTCCTCATCACGGCTCAGAAGAAGGATGGGATAATTCTTATTTAAGAAAGCTAAACTATTATAATGGTATGACATCTGCTATTATTAGTTTTGGTTATGGAAATACATATGGACACCCTAGGCAGATTGTCCTTGAAGATTTAAACAAGAATAATTTCGATATTTGTTTCTGTAATCAATTTGCGTCTTTTAATTATCAAATTACTCTAGGATTCTAATAATATGATCAACGAAACACGAAATACGGCCAGCATCACCAGCAAAGTCTGGTCATTCTGCAATCCGCTGCTGGATGTCGGCGTTGGCTACGGCGATTATCTGGAACAGCAGAAAGGGAAATTGGCAAGCCAATCCCAGGTTGAAGTGCTTTTTAAAGAAGATACGGTATGGTTGAGTCAGGAGCAAATTGTTAAGTTGTTTGAACGCGATCAATCGGTTATTTCCCGGCATATAAATAATGTTTTTAAAGAGGGGGGAGCTGGATAAAAAAAGCAATATGCAAAAAATGCATATTGCAAATTCCGACAAAAGCGGATTATGGCGGTGCGAGAGAAAAAGAAGATTGGAGCAAATAAAGGTTGATATGGTTCGAGCCGATGGCTCTCGGTATGGTAGGGGATCGTGGAGGATGGATTAAAATCCATCCCTACAAAATGGGTTCGAGCCGATGGCTCTGCGGGTATCAATGTGTTCCGTTAGGAACGTCCGATGTTGTAGCCCCGGATTTTAATCCGGGGTATTGAAGATAAATAATAAGAAGAGTTCCGTTAGGAACGCCCAATATTGTAGCACCGGACTTCAGTCCGGTGTATATTGATTTAAAAAAAATGGAATTCCGTAGGAATGAAACATATTGTAGTTCCGGATTTTAATCCGGGGAATAGAAATAAGGAATATATAAAAAATGGCAAATTCCTATCATCAAATTTATATTCAAGCAATTTTTGCGGTAAAATGCAGAGATGCTGTCATTGATAAAGCCTGGCAGCCGACATTGCTTGGCTTAATCGGCAATTTAATAATTGTTACCGGATGCAAAACAATTATTGTAAACGGCGTGGAGAATCATGTCCATTGTCTTTTAGGATTAAAGCCAACGGTATCCATCGCGGAACTGATGAAATCAGTAAAAGCAAATTCATCAAGATATGTCAATGATCACATGTTGACAAAGGGCAAATTTGAATGGCAGGAAGGATATGGTGCATTTTCATACAGCCAGTCGCAGGTGGATAGTGTTTATCAGTATATAGCCAATCAGGCGGAGCATCATAAGAAGCAAACATTCAGGGAAGAGTATCTGGAGTTTTTGGAAAAGTTTAAGGTCTCATATGATGAGCGATATATTTTTAAGGATTTGATATGATTCGAGCCTATGGCTCTCGAATGGTGGGGGATCGTGGTGGATGGATTAAAATCCATCCCTACAAAATGGGTCGAGCCGATGGCTCTGCGGGAGGCAACGTGTTCCGTAGGAACGCCCAATATTGTAGCCCCGGACTTCAGTCCGGTGTATATTGATTTTAAAGAATTGGAATTCCGTAGGAATGAAACATATTGTAGCCCCGGATTTCAATCCGTGGTATAATGATAAATAAAAAATAAAAGTTCCGTAGGAACGAAACATTTAGACGATTTTGCTGGGGTCAGCAAAATCATAAAGTTAGTTAGTGAAAATGCAGTATCGTTTTGCTGCCTCCGGCAAAACGATGAAAGCGAAAAATCAAGTAAGATTATAACAACAAAAATCACCGACGTGGTGTAATTATTCTAGGATTAAAATGTGAGCAACGAAACACGAAATACGGACAGCATCACCAGCAAAGCATGATAAACTGCATGATAAACTGCATGATAAACTGCATGATAAACTGCATGATAAACTGCATGATACAGAAAGAAGAAAATAAGCTGGGAAAGAAATTTGGTTTAATGATGCTGTAAATGATGCCGGATATTGCCGGATAGCACGTTTCGCGTTGATAAAGATCATTATGTTTGAGGTTATTTCATTTTTAACGATATTGCCGGATATTGCCGGATAAAGATTGGGAGAACAATTATATGAGCAACGAAACACGAAATACGGCCAGCATCACCAGCAAAGTCTGGTCATTCTGCAATCCGCTGCGGGATGTCGGCGTCGGCTACGGCGATTATCTGGAACAGCTCACCTATCTGCTGTTTCTGAAAATGGCGGATGAATACAGCAAGCCGCCGCACAACCGTCAACTGAATATTCCCAAAGCCTGCAACTGGGAGAGCCTGACCGCCGTCAAAGGCGCTGAACTGGAATTGCATTATTCCACGCTGCTCCGGGAGTTAAGCGCGCAGAAAGGGATACTGGGGCAGATCTTCACGAAGAGCCAGAACAAGATTCAGGACCCGGCGATGCTGGCGAAAATCATTGATATGATCGACAGCGAACAATGGCTGGTGATGGGCGCGGATGTGAAAGGCGATATTTACGAGAAGCTGCTGGAACAGAACGCCCAGGACGTGAAAAGCGGGGCGGGGCAGTACTTTACGCCGCGTCCGCTGATCCGGGCGATGGTGGAATGCATTCAACCGCAGCCGATGAAGACCATTGCCGACCCGGCCTGCGGCACCGGCGGTTTCTTTCTGGCGGCCTATGATTATTTAGTGCATAACAACAAACTGGACAAAGCGCAGAACAAGTTTATAAAACTGGAGACCTTCTACGGCAACGAAATCGTGGCGGGAACCCGGCGGCTGGCGCTGATGAATATGTTTCTGCACAACATCGGCGATATTGACAGCGATAATTTCATTTCCCCCGCCGACGCGCTGATTGCGGCTTCGCCGGTCACCTATGATTACGTTTTAGCCAATCCGCCGTTCGGCAAAAAGAGCAGTCAGACTTTTACCAACGAAGACGGCGAGCTGGAAAAAGACGATCTGACCTATAACCGCCAGGACTTCTGGGCGACCACCAGCAACAAGCAGTTGAACTTTGTGCAGCATATCCGCAGCATGTTGAAAACCACCGGGCTGGCGGCGGTAGTCGTTCCCGACAATGTATTGTTTGAAGGCGGCGCGGGCGAAACCGTGCGCCGTAAATTACTGGAGACCACCGATCTGCATACGATTCTGCGTCTGCCGACCGGGATATTTTATGCTCAGGGTGTCAAGGCGAATGTCATTTTCTTTGACAACAAGCCGGCCGGCAAAGATCCCTGGACCAAAGAGGTATGGGTATATGACTACCGGACCAATATTCATCACACCCTGAAGAAGAACCCGTTGAAACTGGACGACCTGAAAGATTTTATCGCCTGCTACAATCCGTCCAACCGGAACAAGCGCAAAGAGACGTTCAACGCGGAGACCAGTCCGGAAGGCCGCTGGCGTAAATTCACTTACGCCGAAATTGTCGCGCGCGACAAAACCAGTCTGGACATCACCTGGCTGAAAGACAAGAGTCTGACCGATCTGGACAATCTGCCCGATCCGGATGTGCTGGCCAATGACATCATTGAAAACTTGGAAGCCGGGATTGAGAGTTTCAAGGAAATAATGTTGTCCATCAGCGGCAAGTAGCAGGGCGTGAATCAATGCTCCATATTTTGCCATAAAAAATCGGGACTTTTACAGTCCTGCCGTGCGACTCAATTGATTATTTGGTTGCTGTTGCGCTTTCTGCAGACTGGAATAAAATTGTGGTTTAGTATCCTGAAAATCGGATAATACGTGCACGTTAAGCAAAAAACAGCTTCAACGGCACGTTTTTTCACCAAATCCGTGCTTATTTATCTTTGCTTTTGCCGTGTGCGTGTCAACGCGCACGAGGATTGGCCGGATTTTGAGCATTTAATTTTGCCGGATTC
>JBAWXM010000154.1:0-11421 GCA_037144075.1 Lentisphaerota bacterium
CTTTGCCCCGAATATTTGCCTTCCCTGATCGGCTGCCACCACCAGGCATTGTTCAAATACCATTCAATGGTTTTGCGCATCCCTGAATCAAAATCTTCAGCAGGCTGCCAGCCGAGCTGGTCTTTCAATTTTGAGGCGTCAATTGCATAGCGTTTGTCGTGTCCCGGCCGGTCCTGCACGAACTTAATCAAATCGCGGTATGTCGTCAATCCTGAAACTCTGCGTTCCGGCGCAAGTTTATCCAGAGTATCGCAGATGGCGTAAGTCACTTCCAGGTTTGTCCGTTCATTATTGCCTCCGACATTATATGTTTCTCCAGGAATGCCCTTTTCCAATACAAGATGCAGCGCTTTGGCGTGATCTTCTACATACAGCCAGTCGCGTATATTGTCGCCGCGCCCGTATACGGGCAGGGGGAGCCCGTGCAAAGCATTGAGAATCATCAGTGGTATAAGTTTCTCCGGGAAATGATATGGTCCGTAATTGTTTGAACAGTTTGTGATTAAGACCGGAAGTCCGTAAGTATGAAACCAGGCCATGACCAGGTGGTCGCTGGACGCTTTGCTTGCGGAATATGGCGAGCGCGGATCATAAGGCGTGGTCTCGGTAAAGTATCCTTCCGGCCCCAGGCTGCCGTATACTTCATCAGTGGAGATATGCTGGAAACGGAAATTCTTTCTTTCAGTTTCCGCAAGCGTCAGCCAGTATTCTCTGGCAATCTGCAGCAGGGTCGCGGTTCCGACGATATTGGTTTGAATGAATTCCATCGGACCGTCTATCGAACGGTCAACATGTGACTCTGCCGCCAGATGCATTATCACGTCCGGTTTGAATTCAGCGAATATTTTCTCCACGGCTGAACGGTCACAAATATCCGCCTGCACGAATCTGTAGCGCGGACTGCCGCTGATTTCATTCAGGCTTTCCAGGCATCCTGCATAAGTAAGTTTGTCGAGATTCAGCACCTGCCAGCCGGTTGTTTTAATTAAATGCCGGATCAAGGCCGAGCCAATGAAACCGGCGCCGCCGGTGATGATAATTTTTTTCATAATGGTGAACTTGCTTTAAATAATGTCTTACAGCCTGCCATCGACAATTTCTTTCGGGAGAACTCCCTTTATATCGTAAATGACCAGATTCGCTTTATTAAAGTGGCTGTAGTCCAGTTCTTTGAACTGTCGATGAGCTACCGCCAGTATTACCGCGTCATAGTTGCCTTTCATTGTTTTCAGCACATCGCGGCTCTTAATTAACTCAATGCCGTATTCATGTCTTACGTCTTCGGCATTTGCCCATGGATCGTAAACATCAATCATAATGCCGAATTCCTGGAGTCCGCGGTAAACGTCAACAACCCTGGAATTGCGGATATCCGGACAGTTTTCCTTGAATGTCATGCCCAGCAGCAGTATCCGGCTGTCCCTGATGGTGTGACCTTTGCGGATCATCAGCTTGACGACTTCCCCGGCAACATAGTTTCCCATCCCGTCATTGAGACGGCGTCCTGACAAAATTATTTCAGGATGATAACCTAGAGATTCCGCCTTGTGAGTTAGGTAATAAGGGTCAACCCCGATGCAGTGTCCGCCGACCAGCCCCGGACGGAACGGCAGAAAGTTCCATTTCGTGCCGGCGGCTTCCAGTACCTGGGTTGTATCAATGCCGATAAGTTTGAATATCTTGGACAGTTCGTTGACAAATGCGATATTAATGTCGCGCTGCGAATTTTCGATCACTTTTGCTGCTTCCGCTACTTTTATACTGGCAGCGTTGTGCGTGCCTGCTTTTATAATGCTGGAGTAAAGAGCATCGACGGCTTTCGCCGCTTCAGGCGTTGAGCCGCTGGTGATTTTCAGAATTTTGGTCAGAGTGTGTTCTTTATCCCCCGGATTGATGCGTTCCGGACTGTAACCGCAGAAGAAATCAGTATTGAATTTCAGTCCGCTGAATTTCTCCAGTACCGGTACGCATTCTTCTTCTGTGCAGCCTGGATAAACCGTGCTTTCATATACAACGATACAGCCCGGAGACATGATTTTGCCGACGGTCTCGCTGGCCTTATATAACGGGGTAAGGTCCGGCTGGTTATACTTGTCAACCGGTGTAGGCACGGTTACGATGTAAATGTCGCGTCCTCTTAATTTCTCCGGACTGGTGGCATAAGTCAGGCGGCTTGCCGCCGCCAGTTCTTCAGCGGTGGTTTCCAGAGTACTGTCCTGCCCGGCCATTAACGCCTTGATTCTGCGTTCATTTATATCAAACCCGACCGTATCATAATGCTTTCCATATTCAACTGCCAGCGGCAAACCGACATAGCCCAGTCCGACAATGGCCAGCTTCAGTTCGCCAGATGATATTTTACCACAGACATCATTCATTTCCCCGCCACTTTCTAGTTAGATGGTTAATTATTTGTTACTGATTCGGAGTGAAAATTCTGCCAGTACCATTCGGCTGTTTCAGCAAGACCGGCGTTAATGTTGAACTCCGGCTTGTAGCCTAAAAGATTTTTCGCCTTGTCTGTATTTGCCAGCGAATGCGGAATATCGCCAATCCGCTCAGTTCCGTAAACAGGTTCTATTTTTGAAATTTCTCCGTCATGCCTGGACAGATTAGTTCTTATCGCAAGGAACAACTCATTTAAAGTTGTTTTAGCCCCGTAGGCAATATTGTAAACGGTATTTACCGCTTCAGGATTCTCAGCCAGCGCCGCCAGTTGATTGGCTTGTACAACATCAGAGATATAGGTGAAGTCACGGGAATGTGAGCCATCGCCATTTATTACCGGACTTTCATGCTTTATCAGCGAGACGAAAAACTTTGGAATGACTGCGGAGTAGGCCCCCAGCGGATCCTGGCGTTTGCCATATACATTGAAATAGCGCAACCCGATAGTTTGAATCCCGTAAAGTTTGGAAAAATTATCCGCGAACAGTTCATTCACATATTTGGTGATAGCATACGGCGAGAGCGGTTTACCGATCACATTTTCTACTTTTGGCAGTGACTTGCTGTCACCGTAAGTTGAACTGCTTGCTGCATAAACAAAACGTTTTACCCTTGCATCGCGCGCCGCTGTCAGCATATTTAAAGATCCCATAATATTAACTTCAGCGCTGGTAATCGGGTCTTTAATGGAGCGCGGCACTGAACCCAGCGCAGCCTGATGCAGTACATAGTCAATCCCGTCGCATGCCTGCCTGCAGACATCAAGGCGTCGGATATCGCCTTCAATCAGTCTGAAGTTTCTGTCATTAACGAAGTTCGCGATATTCTCTTTTTTGCCGGTTGCAAAATTATCAAGACAAACTACTTCATTATTTTGGATTAACAGGTCTTCAATAAGATTGGAGCCGATAAAGCCGGCGCCTCCGGTTACAAGCACTCTGCTGTTTTGCAATTTGTTTTTCATGTTGATGTATAGCTTAATATTTAGTGTGTTTACGCATTATTTACCTAAAGCGCCGCCCCGTCACTTGCATTCCACAAGTAACTCCATCGATGCTTTCCTGTTCAAGTTTATTTATGCAGTCTCAATTCAATTTTTATACAACGGTAATATACACTAGTAAGTGGAGGATTTCAATTTTTCTTACTAATTCAGAACACAATTCAAGCAATTGGCAATTGCCTGGATACTTCTCTCTCAATTTAGCCGGACATAAAATCAAGCAATTATGAGTTTTAAATTTAAAAAAATACCGGTTATTCTGCGCTGCGGATAAGCTCTTCTTTAAAGCGGTCAAATCCTGCGGCTTCGGAAAATTTGCCGATGATTTTGCCGTGCTTAAACAATACTATTTGTTTCCTGCCGCCGGCAATTCCCAGGTCAGCGTCTCTGGCTTCGCCCGGACCATTAACCGCACAGCCCATTACGGCAAGTTTTTTCAGCTTAATCTTTTTTCCTGAATTTTTGATGTCGGAAACCAGTCTTTCAACTTTTTCCGCCAGCTTGATCAGGTCAATCTCTGTTCTGCCGCAAGTCGGGCAGGAAATAATGTCTGGTTCCGCTGTGCGCAGTCCGCAGCTTTCAAGAATTCTGACGGCGGTAATGATTTCTTCCAGCGGATTAGCGGTGAGGCTGACACGAAGCGTGTCGCCGATGCCTTCCAGCAGCAGTGTGCCGATTCCAACTGAAGATTTGACGATTCCGCGACCGGGAGTTCCTGCTTCGGTAACGCCGATATGCAGAGGATAATCTGAAATCGCCGAAAAATGGCGGTATGCCGCGACCGTGACCGGAACATCGGAGGCTTTAAGTGAAACTTTTATTTGACGGAACCCATATTGCTCCAAGATCGCACACTGCTCGAGCGCACTGTCCACCAGCGCTTCGCATAAAGCCTCTTCACGCGACAAGCCTTTGCGTAATTTTTCTTCAATAAAACCTGTCTTGAGGCTGCCTGAATTGGCCCCGGTACGGATTGGAATCCCTGCTTCGCCGGCTTTTTCAGCAACCACTCTGACTTTTGCCGCATCTCCGATATTGCCGGGATTGAGGCGGATGCCGTGAATGCCCGCGCTGATCGCCCCCAGCGCCAGGCGGTAGTCAAAATGAATGTCGCCGATAACGGGGATCGGGCTGTTTTTTATAATATCGGGCAGGGCCTCAACTGCTTGCTTGTCGGGGACGGCCACCCGGATAATCTCACAGCCGGCGGCGGCAAGCGCCTGGATTTGGCTCAGGGTGGCGGCTGCATCCCCCGTGTCGGTATTGGTCATGGATTGGATCGAGACCGGAGCGCCGCCGCCAATAGTCAGCTTATCTAGCTTTATCTGCCTTGTTGTCCGTCTTTCCGGCATCTTTTGTCTCTTCTGTTTTGACGCTTGCTGAAGAATTATTTTTCTGTGCTTGGGAAACATCCTTCTCCGCCGCGATTACAGCCTGCGGAGTCCCCTGTATTCCGTTATTTTCCTTTTCCGGAACAAAACGCATTACGTCGTAGAATGTTACATATACCATCAGCATGATAAGCAGTGAGACGAATAAAAAGGTTAAAGTCTTTACGATTATTTCCGGCACCGGCCGGCGAAGAGTCATTTCAATTCCGGCCAGCAGCATATGTCCGCCGTCAAGCACCGGCAACGGCATCAGGTTGAAGATGGCCAGAGCGAAGGAAATTATAACCACGAAATATATACCCAGTAAAAACGATCCGTAATATACGGAAATGAAGATGGTGCGCCCCAGACCGATCGGGCCGCTGAGATTGCTGAATTTCAATGTGCTGCCTTCCTGGGTCAGGCCGGCTTTCTGGGATACCCCGTAAATTATTCCGCGCAGCGATTTATAGCTGAGATCAATCACTCTGATGAACTGTTCCACCGGAGATGGATAATCAATTACGGTCATTCGCACCCCGATAGTGAAATGCTGAATGTGCTTTGACTGGAGTGTTACATCATAAGTCTTGTCGCCGCGTTTCAGCGAAAGCTTAAAGGGTTTATCTTCCTGTACTGCCACCAGCTTTCTGAAATCATCGATATTGGCAACAGGAGATCCGTTCAGCTTCTGTATCACGTCGCCAGGCAGAATACCCGCTTTTTCCGCCGGAAAGTTTTTGACAACATTGGTTATTTCCAGCGGAGGATTCACTTTATAAGTAATTCCAATCAGATAGATTTTTTTCTGATCTTCAGGAACATCTTTGTTCAGTTCAGGTTTGAACCCTTTGATTTCGACAGTATTCTCGCCGCGTTTCAATTTCAGATTTACAACATGGTCTTCAAGTAAATCAATAATATACTGGAATTCCTCAAAACTAGATACTTTCGCGCCGTTTATCTCCAGCAGAATATCTCCATCCAGGACTCCAGCTTTTTCTGCCGGAGAGCCCTTCTCCGGGAAAAGCGTTATTGGAATTCGCGGCGAGAAAAATGGCCACGCAATATTTTCTTTCTTCAGGCTGCCTGGACTGTTGGGATTCTCTTTAGGAACATAACTTACAGTTTGCCTGCCGCCGTTGCGCTCAACTTCCAAATCCACCTTGCCGACGGCAAAGAGAATTTTCTGTACAAAATCATTCCAGGTACAGTAAAATTTACTGCCGTTGATTTTGATAATGGCGTCATTTTCTCTCAGACCTGCCGCATATTCGGGGCTGACTTTCTCGATGGAGTCGACAACAATCGAGCGCATTTTAGGGGAATCCTGCGGAATCCCCCATATCCACACTACGCAGCCCAGAATCAGTCCGAAAAGAATATTGAAAAACGGTCCGGAAAACGCGGTAACCATTCTGTCAAACGGCTTTGCCGGCGGCAGTTCCACACCGTCTTCGGTTTTGGCGATAGAGGTGGTGTCGATTTGCGGCAGGTCAACATAACCGCCGAACGGCAGCCAGCCGAGCCGGTATTCGACGCCGCCGATTTTTTTGCTCCATATTTTTCTGAATCCCAGGGAGAACGCTACAATGTGCAGACCGCGCCATTTGGCTGCCAGAAAGTGTCCTAGTTCATGGATGAAGATGCAAAAGCCTAAAAAGAAACCCATGAACAAAAATGCTCCAATAACGCGCAGTATATTCTCTATATCCATAATTCTCCGTTGAGGTTAATATTCTTCTAATTTGATATTATATTGTCAATGCTGTATCTCTGGCCCATTTGTCAACTGATAGAATAGCATCAAGTGCTGGTTGTTCAAGCACTTGATGCATCGACATTACCTTTTCTATTATCCGCCAGATATCGGTAAATCCGATTTCAGATCTGCTGAATCTTGCCACCGCCACTTCGTTCGCGGCATTCATTACCGCCGGCATGGTGCCGCCGGCATGAAGCGCGCTGTAAGCAAAATCCAGCGATGGAAACAGTTTGCGGTCAGGCATCTGGAAGTTCAGTTGTGAAAATACCGAAAAGTCCAGCGGTCTCATGCCGCCGGAATACTTTTCAGGGTAGGTAATGGCATATTGAATCGGGAAACGCATGTCCGGCGTTGACATTTGCGCCAGAATTGTACCGTCAATGAACTCCACCATCGAATGAATTACTGACTGGGGATGGATTACCACGTCAATCTTGCTGCCGGGCATGCCGAAAAGGAAAGCGGCCTCAATGATTTCCAGCGCTTTATTCATCAGGCTGGCCGAATCTATGGTTACTTTAGGCCCCATATTCCATGTCGGATGATCCAGCGCTTTTTCGTAAGTTGCATTTTGTATCTCTTCGCTTGACGCATTGAGCAGAGGACCGCCGCTGCAGGTCAGAATCAGGCGTGAAACGTCTTGTCTGCGTTTGCCTTCGAGGCATTGGAAAATCGCGCTGTGTTCGCTGTCGACAGGAACGACTCTGACGCCGTATCTGGCCGCTTCTTTCATTACCAGATCGCCTGCCATGACCAGAACTTCTTTGCTGGCCAGCGCTATTTCTTTGCCGGCCCGGATGGCCTCCAGCACCGGCAGCAGGCCGCCGGTGCCGACAATCGCGCAAAACACCAGATCAACATCCGGACGGGTGACCATTTCCAGAATATATTCTTCCCCCGCCTGACCTTCGCAGTCCGGAGGCAGCATCTTTAAAAGGTCGTCTTTTCGCGATGCGTCCGAGGTTACGGCGTATGGACATTTTAGTTCAGCAGCCTGTTCCGCCAGCCGTTTAAGATTGTTTCTGGCGGCAAGGCCGCAGACTTCAATACGGGCGGAAAGAGTTTTAGCTACTTTCACTGCATTTTCGCCGATTGACCCGGTGGAGCCCAGAATTACAATTTTCTTCTTTTTTACCGCAGTCATTATTAAGTTATGCCTTTCGTGATTCAATCATCAAAGTTACCGGTCCGCAGTTTTTAATATCAACCAGCATATCAGCGCCGAACCGGCCGCTGGCGGTTATGATTCCTGCCGACTGCACCGCGGAAATAAATTTCTCATACAGCGGAATCGCGTGAGCGGGCAGGGCGGCGTCAACAAAACTAGGACGCCTGCCTTTGCTGGCGTCGCCGTAAAGCGTAAACTGGGAAACAACCAGCGCTTCACCCTTTATATCCAGCAGAGAACGGTTCATTTTGTCTTCATCGTCGCGGAAAATGCGCAGATTCACGCATTTGTCAGCCAGAAAATCCACGTCACGCTCGTCGTCGTCATGTTTTACTCCGAGCAGAATTAACAGGCCGGATCCGATGCGCCCGACTATTTCATGGTCAATCGTTACGGACGCTGATGATACTCGCTGGATAAGCGCGCGCATTATTAATCCTACTTGATTAATTTTAAAAATTCATTGCGGGTGGCTGGTTCACTGCGGAAACTGCCTAGCATGGAAGACGTGGTCATGACGGAGTTCTGTTTTTCCACTCCGCGCATGAGCATGCAGAGATGCTGGGCCTCCATTACAACACCCACCCCTTCCGCGTTGATTGTGTCCTTAATCGTTTGCGCAATCTGCTTGGTAAGCCGTTCCTGGAGCTGGAGTCTGCGCGAGAACATATCTACGATCCGCGCCAGTTTGCTTACGCCGAATACTTTGCCGTTCGGGATGTAGCCAATGTGGCATTTGCCGAAAAAAGGCAGTAAATGATGTTCGCAAAGACTGTAGAATTCAATATCGCGGACTATTACCATATCATCAGATTCAACATCGAAAAAAGCGTTATTGACAACTTCGTCCAGATTCTGGCGGTATCCACGCGTCAGAAACAGAAAGCTTTCCGCCGTGCGTTTCGGGGTGTCCTTCAATCCTTCTCTGTCAGGGTCTTCACCCATCTGAATCAATATATTTCTTATGGAATCTTTCATTAAATAGCCTTTCCGTCAGTTTTATAAATCATCCTGAAAATATATCAAAAATATTGCCTTATTCAACAAATCATTCTAATATTCACCCAGTTTTTAATTTTAATATTTAAATATTAATTTCCAGTGGTATGTTACTTCTTTGAAAAATAACCATTTTATTATCTTTAATATAAAGGGGCTGAATAATGCTGAATAAAACAATGTCAAAAAATTGTGTTGACTTCATCAATGATGGAAAAATAGCTTCAATTATTGAAAATACGCGGGAAGATGCCGGACGCGTCCGGGCGATTATTGCTAAAAGCATGGAAAAGAAGCCGCTGACGGTAGAGGAAACCGCCGCATTGATTGCCGCCGAATCTCCTGAACTGGTTGAAGAAATTTTCAATGCCGCCAGGCAATTGAAAAAAGACGTTTACGGTAATCGGATCGTTCTTTTTGCCCCGCTCTACATCGGCAATTTCTGTGTCAATGACTGCAAATATTGCGCATTCCGCCGCAGTCTGCGTTCCACGGTGCGGAAAACTCTCAGTCCGGCGGAGACAGTTCAACAGGTGGAAGCGCTTGAAGATGTCGGACACAAAAGGCTGATCCTGGTATTCGGCGAACACCCGGATTACACCCCGGAATTTATGGCTGATACTGTCCGGACTGTCTATTCCGTAAAGAAAGGCAAAGGAGAAATCCGCCGGGTTAATATCAATGCCGCACCGCTCGATCATGCCGGGTTCAAAACCATGAAAGACTCTGGCATTGGCACATATCAGATTTTTCAGGAGACCTATCATCACGCGACTTATCAGGAATGTCATCCGTCGCAGACACATAAAGGCGATTATTTGTGGCGGCTGGACGGACTCTCCCGCGCGTTCGAGTCCGGCTGCGACGATATGGGCATCGGCGCGCTTTTCGGCCTGCATGACTGGCGTTTTGAAGTCCTCGGACTGATAACCCATTCATTGCATCTCCAGAATATATACAATGTCGGGCCGCATACCATCAGTTTCCCGCGCCTGCGTCCGGCACATGGAATATCCTTCGACTCAAAATATTTTGTCAGCGATCATGATTTCAAGCGGCTGGTCGCGATTCTGCGGCTTTCGGTTCCTTATACCGGACTGATCTGCACTGCCCGCGAGACTGCCGGAATCCGCCGTGAAGTCATGCAGTTCGGCGTGTCCCAGATCGACGCTGGAACCAGACTGGAGCTTGGCGGGTACAGCGAGAAAGATCGGACAGGCCAGGAACTTAAAAGAGAACAGTTCCAGATCGGCGACGTCCGTTCCCTTGACGAAGTGATGGGAGAACTGATCCATGAAGGCTATATCCCAAGCTTCTGCACATCATGTTACCGCCTGGGACGTACCGGTGAACATTTTATGGAATATGCCATTCCGGGTTTTATTCAGCGTTTCTGCACTCCCAACGCCATGACCACGCTTTGCGAATATCTCGAGGATTATGCTTCCGACGAAGTCAGAAAGGCAGGTTTCGAGCTTATTTCAAAAGAGCTTGAGACTATGACTGACGAGAAACAGAGAAAAATGATTACGGACCGCCTTGCCGAAATCCGGATTGACGGTAAGCGCGATCTCTATTTTTGAGGCGGACTTTGCCAGTAATCCGGCATAAGTATGTCAAGTCTGTGCAATTAAAGCTGAATGTGCAGTTCACGCAGGTCGATTTTCACCCCGCTTGTAGATATTATTTGCTTTTTTTAAATAATTAGTGTATAATAGTTTATATATAGAAAGCGGGGGATGATTTATGGGTGGCAGCGACATTCCTGTTCTTACTCTTGTAGTCGTGAGTTTTCTCACGTGGCTGGTTTTTGTAATCACCGCCTGCAAATTCTATAAATTTTTCAATGTCTTCGAAAATTACAAATCCAAAAATGATGTTGAGCTTAACAGTTTAGTCTGGCACGCTAAAAAGCTGGATGGTACGCTGGCGGAAATAACTGCCGAATTGCGTCGAGCCAATAAACTGCTTTATGAAATAGATATGGGTAAGAACAGTCAGACGGAAACGGAATCTGCGCCCGAATTCAATACTGAAGATATTCTCCGGCATAATAAGATGGATTTGAATAAAACGCCATCGTCCCTGCCTGTTGATTACTCTTCTCAGCCGGCTGAACACAAAACTGTTTCTGATGTCGCCGGCTTGCAGCACTGCCTGGATGAACTCGCGAAGTCTGCAACGCATGAAATTCCGGTTTCAGCCCATGGTGCAACTGGACCCGCACAAGGTTCGCGCAGCACGCAGCCTGTTCCGGAGTATCAAATTCACGCGAATTCTGAACATCAGGCGCAGCATATCCATCTTCCAGGACAGCATCACTCAGCGGAACAACTTAAGTCTGGAACGCTTCACCTGAAAAAGACTCCCGGTGTTATTGACATGGGGCATCTTCCGCCGCCTCCGGATGATTCAACCGGCAGGCTGAGCATTGATACATTGAGTTCCAAAGCAGGTCAAGTTGACCTTAAACATTTGACCGAAAGCCCTAACGCGGTTTGCGTAAAAACCGATAAATCCCATTAATTCCAGCTATAAATAACGTTTTCTACTGTCTGACTTTGTCGCGGTTTTTGAACTGTCAATAGTATATTAATAATGACTGCGTTATCTTGTAACCTGTTGTCTCGCAACGTAAAAATCGGTCTGTGTGCTTTTGAGGCTGAAC
>JBAWXM010000155.1:0-11397 GCA_037144075.1 Lentisphaerota bacterium
TCAGCTTGACTTGTTTGAAGTAGTTGTACCATCCTTGCAGTTTCGGATTGAGTTGATTGACAATAGCATCCATGGAGCATCCGTTGTTTCGTTTTGTCTTTTCCCGAATACCGTCTTTAAATTTATTCAGACTTTTCGCGCGGCAGAGCCGGGCTATTCGCCCGCTCCTGCCGCCTCTGAAAAACCGGTAGCCGAGAAAATCGAAGCTGTTTCCAGCCTGCGACATATCGACAATCCGGGGTTTCGCCGGATGCAGTGTAAGGCCGTTTTCATGAAAAGTCAAAACGAGATTGACTTTCATTCATACCCGTGGCAGATTAATTTTATAAATAAGTCTGGCGCTGAAATAATCTTGCAGTTAAACGGGCAGGCAAATCGGCTTGCTACAATTTTGTAACAATTGCCCAATATTGTTACAAGATTGTAATTATTTTTTAACAATTTTGTATATAGCTATAGTTAAAAAAAACAGCTGTACTGGTTATTAATATATATAAGTTATTCTTTTAAAAGTATTTAGCTAGATATAATAATTTTATTGGCATAATTTTTGCTTTAGTTAGTACGTGTTTAAGTATAGATTGCTTTTGACTAAAAATTCAAAAACATAAACAATCCGGAGGGATAAAAAATGAGTTGTTCAGTACGGAAACAGGCAATCGCGGCAATCGCGGCGGCATCCAGTTGCGGAAACGAGGATGTCAAAGAATTAGCCATCACCGAAATTTACGGACAGGATGTGTTCAGTGTCAAGGTAATGAAAGATTATCTTCCCAAAGACACTTACAAAAAACTTTTGTCCACCATCAGAAAAGGCGTTGCGATAGATGCGTCAATTGCGGATGATGTCGCGAATGCGATGAAGCAATGGGCCATCAGTAAAGGCGCCAGTCATTATACCCACTGGTTTCAACCGCTGACCGGCTCCACCGCCGAAAAGCATGATGCATTCGTCGAAGCTGACCGTGACGGCGCGGTAATCATGAACTTCTCCGGCAAGAACCTGATCCAGGGCGAGCCGGATGCTTCCAGTTTCCCGTCCGGCGGCCTGCGTGCCACCTTCGAAGCCCGCGGCTACACCGCCTGGGATCCGACCAGCCCGGCTTTCATTAAGAAAGGCAGAAATGGAGCTACCCTGTGCATCCCGACCGCTTTCTGTTCCTACACCGGTGAAGCGCTGGATAAAAAAACTCCGCTGCTCCGTTCAATTCAAATTCTCAGCGAACAAACCAAGCGTCTGCTGAAGTGTTTCGGCGAAGACAGTGATGAAAAGATTGTCACAACTCTTGGCGCTGAACAGGAATATTTCCTCATCGACAAGCGCTTGTATATGTGCCGCCCGGACCTGATTCAGGCCGGCAGAACCCTGTTTGGGGCTGTTCCGGCAAAGCATCAGCAGCTTGAAGACCATTATTTCGGTGCGATCAAACCGCGTATTCTTGCATTCATGACTGACCTTGACCAGGAACTGTGGAAGCTGGGTATTCCCGCCAAAACCAGGCACAATGAAGTAGCCCCGGCGCAGTTTGAGCTGGCCCCGATGTTCGAAGAACTTAATCTGGCGGTTGACCACAACATGATTGTCATGGAAGTAATGCGTCAAATTGCCGACAGCCACGGCCTTGTCTGCCTGCTGCATGAAAAACCCTTTGCCGGTATTAACGGCTCCGGCAAGCATAACAACTGGTCGCTCAGCCAGGCGGGCAAAAATCTGCTTGAACCCGGAAAAGACCCGCACCAGAATGCGATTTTCCTGACCACTTTGTGTGCGATTATCCAGGCCGTGGACCGTCATGCTGACCTGTTGCGGGTTTCTACCGCTCATGCCGGCAATGACCACCGTCTCGGTGCCAACGAAGCACCGCCGGCGATCATTTCGATCTTCCTCGGCGACCAGTTGACCGATGTCATTGAACAAATTGAAAAGGGTGGAGCGAAATCTTCGCAGGCCGCAAAAGTCATGCAGATCGGCGTTGATACGCTGCCGCCGCTCCCGATGGATGCCACTGACCGTAACCGTACCAGTCCGTTCGCCTTTACCGGCAATAAGTTCGAATTCAGGGCTGTCGGATCCAGCCAGTCCTGTGCCGGACCGAACATTACACTGAACACGATTGTTGCCGAGTCTTTTGATGAAATCGCGACCGTTCTGGAAAAGGCCGGTAAAAAAGATTTCAATAAGACTCTGCAAGCCCTGCTCCAGAGCATTATCAAGAAGCATAAGCGCGTTATCTTCAACGGCGACAATTACAGTGAAGCCTGGTTGAAGGAAGCGACCAAGCGCGGTCTTTATAATTTCCGCAAGACTCCGGAAGCCCTGGACCGCCTGGTAGCTAAAGAAAATGTCGCGTTATTTGAAAAGTATAAAGTACTGTCCAATGCCGAAGTCCACAGCCGCTATGAAGTATTCAAAGAAGAATACCATAAGAAGCTGAAGATTGAAGGCGAACTGGCTCTGAACATGGTCAATACCATGTATCTGCCGACGGCGGTTGCACAGATGAACAAGCTGGCCGACACTGCGGCAAAGCTTTCCTTGATCGGGGTCAAGGCCGGCGTCAAAGAAATCAAGGCTTCTATCGAAGAAATCGGCGCAATCCTCGGCAAAATTGATGTTGCAGCGGCCGCGTTGAAGAAAGAAGTGGCTGCCGACAAGCCGGCAAAAATCGCCGAAGCGCTTTTCCCGTTGAGAAAAGCGGTTGACGCACTGGAACTTGTCGTGGATGATTCGCTCTGGCCGCTGCCTAAATACAGCGAACTGCTTTTCATCTATTAATCGTTCCGGATTTATCGACAAATAAATGCGGAGAGGAATCTTTCATGATTCCTCTCCGCTTTTTTATTTCCCACAGAAAAGATACGAACTTTTATAGTAATAAATTTCCCGCTGTAAAATCAACTGTTTTAAGTTATTTTTTTCTTAAAACGGCAATTTTTTTAGCTTCTTTTCTTGCGTTTTCAGAAAATTATGGTCTCTTATATAGTCTGTTACAAAAAAGAATATAGGGTCCGGGAAAGTATTATATAGATTGGCGTTTACATAATGGCTATGGAAAACAAAGTATCTCACACAATTGAATTCAACAGCAAGAATTCTACTTATAATAAAATTACAGAGACAGATATTGCAAATGGAACCGAAACCCTGATCTGGAAAAAAGAAAATGTCAGGGAACTTATTATATTAGATAAAGTTAGATATCTTTCCCCCCAGGAGTGGGCATGCCTGCTGAGCCAGTTGAATGCCATTGTTGAATATAACAACAGCGTGTCGGATCCGGACGAAATGGTTAGCGTGGAAGGCGGACTGGTTACTATTTTTGATATTTTCCCGAATGATTACAAAAACGCCAATGGTAATTTTTTGCCAGGCGGCACTTTTTTCTACAGACAAAAAAATGGGGACAAATATACTTTCGGCTATAGCGGCATTATATGGCGAGTCGGGAATCCCAATATTCCAAAATCCTATATCGAATTAAAATCAAAAGAATTTAATGCCACAAATACAGTATCGCTTGGCCGTTTCGGATCCACAAATAAAGAGACCCCTAAACCTGCAACGCCTAAAATGGCGACTATAAAAGAGATACCTCCGGAGCCTGTGGACAGCGGCGCAAATGTCGATTTGCGCAGAGCATATTCGCAAATGGGTATTAAATTCTAATCTTTCCCGCGCCGGAATCTTTCGGTTCTTACTCGTATACGATATAAAAAATCCCCGTCAGCCTGCTGCCGGGGATTTTTGTGCGGAATCTGTATCAGCCGCGAATCAGCGCAAGGAGCTCATCGCGCTTTGCTTCCATCCTGGCTTGGGTTTTAGCTTCGACTATCAGCCGGAGCAGCGGTTCCGTGTTGGATGAGCGGACGTTGAACCACCAGTCGCCGTATTCAACTGAAATGCCGTCCAGTTCAAACATGTGACCGTCTGCGTATTTGGCCTTGATCCTGGCAAGAACAGCCGGCACATCGGCGACTTTGGAATTGATTTCACCGCTGGCAAAGTATTTTCTGAGCGGCGCGACCAGGTCACTGACCTTTTTACCGGTCTTGCATATCAGGTTGGCCAGTTTCATGAAAGCCAGTCCCTGGGATTCCGCAGTGTAATTTTCCCGGAAATAATAATGGCCGGAAAGCTCTCCGGCAAATACCGCGTCGTACTGGCGCATCTGGGCTTTAATAAAGGCATGGCCGACGCGGGACATGATCGCCTTGCCGCCGTTCTGCTCAATGCATTCCTTTACCGCCAAGCTGCTTCTGAGATCATACAGAATCGTGGCCGGGCCGTCGGACAGGATATCCCGGGCAATAAGCGCGGTGAAAAGGTCCATCGGGATGACTTCGCCGTTATTGTCAACAAAGCCGCAGCGGTCGGCGTCGCCGTCGAAGCCGGCCCCGAAGTCTGCGCCGGTCTCCCGGACTTTTTCGCGCAGGACGTCGAGAGTATCAAGTTTCAACGGATTGGCTTCGTGATTCGGGAATGTGCCGTCAAGTTCCTTGTACAGCGGAATTATTTCAAACAGATTTTCAATCCCGGCGATCTCATACGAACCCATGGCGTTGGCGTAATCGACAACGACTTTAAGTTTTCGGCTGAGTTTGGCATGTTTTGCGAGGAACGCACCGTATTCAGGGCCGATGTCATAAGTGGTGATTTTGCCTTTGACATCAGATTTCTTCCAGCTTTTCGCGGCGACGATCTGTTCAATATCCGCAATCCCGGTCGCTCCGCTGATCGGCACGGCCAGAGCTTTGCACAGCTTGAACCCGTTCCATTCGCCGGGGTTGTGCGACGCGGTGATGATAATGCTGCCGTCCGCGCCGAGCTTGCCGTTGGCAAAATAGGACATCGGGGTGGAACACAGACCGAGATTGACGACATCGGCTCCCTGGTCGGTCATGCCTTTGGCCAGCGCGTCAAACAGCGGTTTTGAATGCGGCCGCATATCCCGTCCGACCACTACTTTTTTAGCGCCGGTGAATTCAATATAGGCACGGCCTATCTGTTCGGCAATTTCTTCATTAAGCTGTTCGGGATAAATCCCGCGGATATCATATGCTTTGTAAATTCCAGACATTGATTGTCTCCTTAAAAGTTTTTAAATAAACAACAGATAAAATACACTTTCCGGCTTACTCTATCAAATCCCGATTCGCCTAATTTTAGAGGAAATATCGGCCTCCTGTCACTTCTCCCGTAATTTAACAATTCGGACAGATATGCATTTTGACACCGTTTCCAGTCATTCTGACCTCCGCTTGCAAAATGTTTTTGCATGAGTCCAGCAGTTGAGCAATTTCGAACTGAATATTCAATAACCTGTTCCTCAAAACGGGATACTTCAAGGCGGGAAATATCCAACGTTCAAAGGTTGCTGCAACCCTTCTCCGGTTGGAAATTTTGTGCTGGATATTGGGCGTGGAAATGAGTTCATCCCGGGTTGGCTTGATCGCTATGAGAACAACTCTTTAATCATAAATTGACTTTATGCTTTCTTTTTCCGGTTCCGCTTGCGTTTAGCAGGGGCAATACGCTTCTGTTCGGAGGCACTCAGCCGCCTTTCCTCCTTTATCAGCGGTATAATTTTCTCCGGTTCTTTTTCGTATTCCATGCAGTGGCCGTCCGGCTCAACCGCCATCTTGTCCCTTCTTCTCCGGCCGATCCAGCGGATAACCACATCCGTTTCTGATACCCCGGCGTCCACGTGGAACGCATTGAGGTGCCTGAAAGATTCCCGGTCAATCGGGCAGCTATCGTCACGGTTGCAATAGATTTCCTCGGTGCCGAGCACATCCATCTTCCAGGCGTACTTGCAGATAGTGCAACTGTCCAATACCAGTGTGCGCCGCCTGGTATAGTCCGGGCGGTTAGGCGGGGCCTTCGGTCTTACGACCATCACCGGCACTTTTACCATCACAACTTTCCTGCTCTCTCTCCGCCGTACTTTGTGCGTAACCACCGGCAGGCTTGAAAGACAATTATCACTTTTCTCTTTTTCCATAACTTTCCTGATTTATGTAGATACAGACAGCAATGCCCCCCTGTTGTCCCCGCCATAAGCTTGAACACGGCAGCCGCCCTGATTCTTCGGCGCTTTCGTTTATTTCCAGACAATTAATATATCACGTTTAAAACCTGTTGACAATTACTTCGGAGCATTTTCGCTCTTGTGTTTTCGGGATACCAGTTCTTTTTCACATCTCTTGATAAAATTATCCGTGAGGATTATATTGAATTGTCGCTTATAGCGATCCGGCATTAGAAAATGAAATTGAGGACGCATGAATAAGTTTTTTGGAACTGTGGCAATCCTTGTTATCCCTGGACTGTTGTTCTGCGCCGGCAGCCGGACGATGGCGGAAACCCCTGACCGCAAGGTGAAAGTCAATCTTACCGCCGTGCGCTGGAAGCTTCAGGAACCATATCTGCTGCTCACCTCCGGCTCGCCGGTTTTCCGGCTGTTTCATAAAGAACTGGAAATGCAGTCTTATGAACGCGCCGCGCGCGATTTTCCGGCGGAAAAGCTGGCGAAAATTTTTAACGTCACCGGCTTCAGCCGCGAGCGGTTGCTGCAGATTTCACAAATTAATTTTGTGCCTGAGCAGAGCGACAAACAGAAGAATGGGGAAATCACCGCCGTCAATGTGAAGGAACGGACCGTCAATATTCCGCTTTATACCTTCTCCAATCCGCGGACCACCGCAAAGGAAGTGGTGCGTGGCATCGCCTTTATTGAATATAGCGAACCGGAGAAGCAGGCGCGAATCGACGGCTGGCTGGAGAACTATCTGCGGCAGTGCAATCAGCTTGAACGGAAGCGGAACCGGCTGCTGCATGAATTTGAAAAAGCGCTGCGGAGCAACATGCCGTCGCCACTGTTCAAACAGGAATTTCTGAGCTACTTATCAACCCGTCAGCACGAACTGGAAACGGCGACAGTCTGCCTGGACGGCTGGAAAAAGATTCTGCCGCCGGAAATTGTTGACCGCTCCACGCGCACTATGGCTCAGCGCCGGACGCGGCTTGCGGAAATTGATAAAGCGTATCGGAATAATTCCGGTTCCCCTGTGAAGACCGCCGACCGCAAGTATATTCTTGATGACTTGATGGCTATGTCCTACAGCAATATAAGCTTTTACTGCAATGCCCTGGACTCGATGAATTACTGCTATAGGGAAAGAGATTATGATACCCTGTATGCCATGTGCATGGAACATTTTTTTTCCATCGACGCGATCCGTGCCGGATTCTCCTGGCCAGGATACAATGATTTCCGTCATGAATGGCTGTCGGCCGGGATGAATCCGTTAAATTCAGCGCATGAGGTCAGCGCCGGTGATTTTGAGATTGTTTTTACGGATTTGCCCAAACCCGTAAATGAACTATATAAATGTTATTTGATCGTCGGAATGAATTGAGCTTATGCCTGCAAATCCAGCTCCAGAGAAACGGGGCAGTGGTCTGAACCGGTGATTCCTGAATGAATTGCCGCGCCTTTCACTTTACTCCATAAATCCGGCGTCACATAAAAGTAATCCAGCCCCCAGCCGACATTTCTGACCCGCTGCGCCAGCCGGGTCATGGCGGTGGTCACCGCCGGATAACTGATTTCCGAACATTCATTAAAGTATACCGTGGCATACTCCCGTCCGAGGATCTTATCCACCCGCTCTTTACTGTCCAGTCCGAGAAACCAGATTTCCGCGCCGTTCCGGAATCTGACGTAACCGGCCTGCTCGTGCGACTTATATTGTATCCCCGGAAAACACAACTTCATCAGTTTCGGGAACGTGTCCATCAATACCGCCTCCCGGACATGGATTTTGCGGAAACGGAACACCGCATGGCGGCTGCCCGGCGCTTTCAGCGCCCGCAGCACAATGGAAAAGAGCAGGATCAAAGTCTTGCCCGAGCGCGAACCCCCGAACAGGAGCAGGTTCCGAACCGTCCCCCCGATCAACTTAAGCGCTGTCTGCTGGTCTTCCGTAAATTTAAACACATCAGCCATAAAACTAAATCCTAATTATCGTCCACAAAACACACAAAAGAACACAAAAATACATTTTTCTCGCACTAAGACACAAAGCCACAAAGGAAATCCTTTTTACCATGAAGGACTTGAAGGTAATGATGATATCATTTTCAATTGCTTCTGCATTCATGATTTCTCATTTCTCATTTTCCATTTTCCATTTTCCATTTTCAACTTTCAATTGTTTTTTACTATTAGTGATTTTGTCAATAGAAACCTTGATGTCAGGCTCAAATTAGGCGGTAAAATGCAGTTTTGAAACTGATAATTTTCAGTACGACTAGCAAGAAATAAGAAATTTAGATAAAAAACACAACAAATATGTTGTACAACAAAACTGTTGCAATATAATGAAGTAGAATACAAAAGCCGAAGCCCGATATTGGAGTTTTCGTTGCTTGAACACCGGGAACAATATATTGTACCGCTGATCTTCCGTAAATTTAAATACGTCCATAAACAAAATTCTTGTTTCTCGCACTAAGACATCCCGCAGTTGCGGAACTAACCTGAGAGTTAGCAAGCCGCAGAGGGAATCCTTTTTACCATGAAGCTATTGAAGGAAATGAAAGTAAAAAGCTTAAATTAAGATTTAATATTTTGCCTTTTAATCAACTAATTTGACAAAATATGGAAATGTCAAACTGGTTGATTTTGATTTAATCTCTAGCGTTTGACAACGATGCACAAACATGTATCTATAAATTTAGTTATTCGAAGAATTCGAACAGCTATTGATGGAGAAAAGCCCGTCTTGATTCTTTAAACCAATCTTGTATATTTTCTAATATGAAAACTAAGAAACCTATCAAAGCAAAATATGAATTCAAGAATGTATCCGAAGTTCGTTCACGAACCATGCGGGCGATAAAGGGTAGGAATACAGGCATAGAACTGGCATTGAGGAAAGAACTATGGAGAAATGGAATCAGGGGATATCGGGTCAATTATAATAAAATAATTGGCAAGCCGGATATCGCTTTCGTTGGCAAAAAGATTGCGATATTCTGCGACAGCGAGTTTTGGCATGGCAAAGACTGGGAAATTAAGAAAGAAAAAATCAAGACCCGCAAGGATTATTGGATTCCTAAGATTTATTCTAATATAGAAAGAGACAAGCTTGTCACTGCAAAACTCAAAAGGGCTGGCTGGTCAGTATTGAGATTTTGGGACTCTGAAATTAGAATGGATATCAATGCAATAACCAAGAAAATTATAAAAAAAATAGGTTTTCGCGAAAAGCATTTCACTCTCCTCGGCAGTTCTCCAAAAAAATGATTGATGCGGTGGCTAATGCTTATTATCGTTCATCATACAAGTTAGCTAATAGTCCAGCAGCTTCCGCAAGAACATTTTCTGGATTATTTTCTGAGATAATATTGGCCCATAACCTATCGGATTCTCTTGGAGCCAGTCCATTTAACATCAAAGGTTCTTCTGCCCGAGCTAACTCAATAAGTCGAGATACTGTTTGTGCTTGTATTAAAGAAAAGTCAGGAATCTTAACCCTCTTTACTGGTGTTACTTCAAGCTTCCTCATACCCTCTTGTGAGGTTCCCCATAGTTCAAGTTGGAGTTGTCCAAAAACAGAAAGCAACCATGATGCAAGAAGCCATCGAGCATTTGTGTCATTAATTCTTATCATTACAAAATTAGTTGAAATGAGAACCCTACCAGAATCGTGAACTGCAATTTGCGCTCTTTCTCGTCCTCCGCGAGGGATTAAAACCCAATTGCAGCCGAAGTCTTTCTGATCTGCTCTAATATCTCTGATGATTTCTTGGGATGTTTTTACTGCACGAGGTTGTCCTCCATTTGTACGAGGCAATGTGCTAATATAAGTTCTATAGGCTCTAACAATTCTTCTTAACACTACAAAATCACGGTGTTCCTCATCATAAGCTGTTAATGGAGGAAGAAATGACATCTCGGGAGCTGTTATGCCAGAAATCAATCGAACCATATTGTCAGCGGTATTTAAGACTGGAGCAAGCCAGTTTTCAGGAATTCCTCTTACGACTGGCGTATTACGGAAAACAGTCAGCTTTGTATTTCCTCTATTACCAACAGTTCCGCGTCGTACATTCATAGAACCAATGGTAACAAAGCCGTTCATATATGTATCTATAAATGCAGATGCTTGACACCCGGCTCTACGTATTGCCTTCCAGCCACTCGCGGAACTATTAATTAACTCGCTTCTTCCGATAATCTCCTGTCTTATCCCGTAGCAATCATTGTTTGCAGACAGGCTTGCGACAAAAGGATCAAAGTCAATATTAGCTACTGGAATTTTAATATCAACAAGTTTGATAGTTTCAGATTCTAACCCTTTGCAGCCAACAAATATAGCTGTTTGCTTAATAACAGATTCAAACAATCCATCCATCGGGTAAAAGACTAAATGCGTAAGCTTCATTTTTTCCGCGATAAATCTTCGTAGCGCAGTCATTTCTTCTGACAAACGAGTAATCGTTTGGTATGGGAAAATCATTGCGATTACCGCGCCATCAGGAATAAGATGCCAGACCAACTCCAGGAAAACTGCTTCAAGCCCTATTTGTCCGATATTCAAAAGCGCTTGGTGCCCGGTTATTTCTTGAATACGCGCGGCAAGCCGCATCTTTTCTGCAGTCGCCCGAATGCCGGAGCAAAATGGCGGATTCATTACTACCAATTTCACCCCGCTAAATAATTCTTCCGGACACGATTCCAGTGAATCAATATATATCCGGGGCGAATTATCCTGCGCAATGATATTTGAGAAGTGTAAGCCTAACCGCAAGGACAACACCTCTGCAAACCGCCTTTCGCATTCAATGGCAATGATTTGAGACGGCAAAATTGAATGGAAAATATTTAAAGCGGCAGACAATAATCTTCCGCCCCCGGCGGCAGGATCGATTGCATATTCATCGCGAGTTAATTCTCTGCCCAGGCAATCACGAGCAACAATCGCCAATACGTGGGCAAGTTCTGCATCTGTTTCAACGATTCCTTGTTCAGGAGAAAATAACACATCCTCAACGACGGCGGACACATCATCGCCATTTCCAATAGAAAGACCAGATTCATAAGCCTCATGCAATACTGCATGATTAAATGAAACCTGGTCCTGCCTTTCAGGCGCAGGAGCAGAAAAAATATGGCTGAAATCAATTTGTCCTCCAATTGCAATCAAGCGCGAAGGATTATTGGCATAAAATTCTGCATTATGCCATGTTCGGGTCTGATTTCTCAAGCTGACAGTTCCCCGAATATATTCATAACAGAATGGCAAGAATAACTTATGCCACGCAGAATTGTCTGTCTGAAGTTTTCCTGAAAATTGAATTTTTAGTTCATGAAGCCCATCTAAAAATTG
>JBAWXM010000156.1:0-11361 GCA_037144075.1 Lentisphaerota bacterium
CCGGCAGAATGCCTTTTCTTCTGTCGCTGCGCTCCAGCCAGTACTGGATGGCTTTGAGATTGGGAATAGCATCCTTGACGGTGGTGCGGGTTCTGCCTTCATGGTCGGTCACATGGATGGTGATGGTGTAATTGCCCAGCGCCAGTTCCAGCAGGCGGTTTTCCACCCGGCTGTCAATGACATCGCGTCCGACATCTATCGCCTCGGCAAACCTTGAATGCTGCTGTTTGTAGTTGTAGAACGTTGAACGCGAGACGCCCAGTTGATACGCGATCTGACTGTCGGTCATGCCTTCCGAGGCAAAATCCATTGCGCGTTCCGGAAAATTTTCGTCGTACTTTGTTTCAGCCATGATACCTGTCTCCTTTTGTTGTTGTTTAGATAGTTTGACATCGCTGATTACATTGAGTTATTACTAAACCAAATCGAGAAATAGCCGCGAATTATGCTTGATTTTCACGGCAAAACCCCCTTTCACAATGTTGTTAATTCTTTTATAGTTACTTAATATTATAAACCATAGACTAAATAAAAGCAACATCTTTTAGAACTTTTTTTAGAAAATTTATTGCATTCAGCATAAATCTTTGCTTGAGATTGCGGACAAGAGCCGAAAATAAAACTTGCGCCTTGATTGTGATGTAATAATGATGTATAATATTTATGGTGTTTTTTTACACCATAATTTTAACTGGAGGTAATTTCATGGTCAGGACGCAAATCCAACTGCCGGATTATCTATATAAGGAAGTCAAGCGGATTGCCGATGAACGGGAATTAAGCCTCGCCGAACTTGCGCGAAGAGGCCTTGAATACATGGTGAGCATCAGTCTCCCGGCGCGAGAGGGCAGGAAAAGCAAATGGGAGCTTCCCGGCTCCATTAACCTGGGCGGTCCGCCACTCGCCGCCGAAAAGGAATGGCGGGAACTGGCCAATGAAACGGCGGCAATCCCCGTAAAAAAGAAAAACAGGAGCGGGAAAAATGCTGTCATGTGACACTAATATCCTTTTTTATTCCTTGAATGCCGCCTGCCCTGAAAATGAAAAGGCCAGACACTTTCTGGAATCAAACGCTGAAAACGAGAAATTCGCGATATGCGAACTGACCCTTATAGAGCTTTATGTTCTACTGCGAAATCCCAAAATGAACAGGCATCCCGCTTCAGCACAACAGGCCGTCTCCATAATCCATCGCTTCAGGACTAATCCATATTGGCAGGTCATTGACTATCCCGGCTCACTCATGGAGGAAATATGGAATTATGCGGGAAGAAACGGTTCCGCATACAGATCAATCTTTGACGCACGGATTGCCCTGACTTTACTGCATCACAATGTCAAGGAATTCGCCACGGCCAACATCAAGGATTTCAAGAGTTTTCCGTTCGCCAGAGTCTGGAATCCAACTACAGTCTAGCCGGAATTGAAAATGGCTCAAACTTCCACCTCGATCTTTGATACTTGATAAATATTATCTCTCCTGCTATATTTACGTTTGGATGAAGCATTGTTTTAGTGTTAAAACAAAGAGAAAAAAAGGTCGGTAATCAATGTACGATTGCACGAAAACAATAGTTGAAGCATGTGATATGCTTACCACCGATACTCTACTTTGATTGTTGTCTGATTCCTGACACACAAAGTACCTAATGCAAAAAACGGAGCATATTAAAAAATGTGTAATACAAAAATTTTACGTATTGCATGTGTAATTATTATTATAGCACTTTTATTAATATCCAGTTTTTTATTTGTAATAATGAATCAGCTAGTGTTACAATCAGAATTTATTCAAGTTCGCAATTTTCCATCTAAAGAATCTTTCTTCAACAAGCTTGGAGAGCAACAAGTTTATGATAATGTTGATTTTATGATGCGAGAAGGAATTGTTAAAGACAGAAAATTTTTAGCAGATAAGGAAATGTGTCTATTTCCTCTTAGTGTTATACCTCATAAATACATTGTTGTATATTTTGACAAACAAAGCGGGAGGGTCTGTTGTGTAAGCTGGGGAAACATGTAATTGCTGCTAGAGGTGAAACTACCAGAAAATAGTGGCTAAGCTTTTGTGTTTTTAATGCTTGATAATCAGTTATTTTAAGACTTTTTGAGAGCGTTTCAACAGCATTATTGAAGTCAAATTTTATATTGCTGATGCTTGATAAATATTATCTATCCGGCTATATTTACGTTTGGATGAAACGTTGTTTCGGTGTTGAAACAAAAGAGTGGAAAAAGGCGGGAAATTAATGAGTTATTGCGCGAAAACACAAAAGCAAAAATCTGCCGCAGATGCCGGGAGCCGGCAATGACGCACAAACCGCCATTTACGGTGAGCGCCGCCGCGATAAGCATGATCGCGGAAATTTCGGCTTTGATCGAGCGGTACGTTATACGTATGGAACAGGAAGACGGCTTGCGGTTGCGCAAGGCGAACCGTATCAAGACAATTCAGGGCTCGCTGGCCATCGAGGGCAATACGCTTTCTGAAGATCAGATTACCGCGATTTTCGAAGGCAGACGCATTGTCGCTCCGGTCCGTGAAATCCAGGAAGTCAAAAACGCTATTGAGGTCTATGACCTGCATTCCTCGCTAAATCCCTATTCCATCGATGATCTTCTGAAAGCGCACGGCATAATGATGGCGGCGCTGATCAACACCCCGGGACGGTTCCGCGCGTCCGGTGTTGGCGTGGTTGCAGGAACCCGGGTCATCCACATGGCTCCTCCGGCAAAACGGGTTCCAGAATTAATGTCCGACCTCTTCGAGTGGCTGAAACAGGCGGAGGATCATTTGCTGATTCGCAGTTGCGTCTTCCATTATGAATTCGAGTTCATCCACCCGTTTGTGGATGGCAACGGCCGCATGGGACGGCTATGGCAATCATTGATCCTGGGGCAACTGCATCCGGTGTTTCAATATCTACCGGTCGAAAACATGGTGCATGCGAACCAGCAAGGCTACTATCAGGCAATCAACCTTAGCACGAAGAAAGCCGACAGCGGAATATTCGTTGATTTCATGCTCGAAGAAATTTTGCGTACTTTAAAGTGTCATTGGAATACTTCTGATGTCGGAGTAAATGTCGGAGTAAATGTCGGAGTAAAAATTCTCGAATATATCCGGCTGCACCACGGATGC
This sequence comes from Lentisphaerota bacterium, assembly GCA_037144075.1. Lineage (GTDB taxonomy): Bacteria > Verrucomicrobiota > Lentisphaeria > Victivallales > Victivallaceae > CAIPAT01. The sequence goes on from JBAWXM010000156.1 coordinate 3,143, forward strand.
CGGGCAAACGCTATCGCCGAAGCGGTCGGCACAACCATTCGCACAGTCGAGCGCCATATCCGGCAACTGCGGGAAGAAGGGGCGCTTGAATTTCGCGGTGCGCCGAAAACCGGCGGATACTACATTTGCGGAGAGGAAATATGAACATTTTAAAATACAATGAACTCAGTCCGCGCAAGGCGAAGGAACAGTACGAGCGGGTTGTGCGGATGCTGGAACGCGACGATTTCGCTTCGGCGGAAGTAAAGAAACTTTCCGGCACGCCCTATTACCGGGCCCGGCTTGACCATGCCGACCGTCTGTTGTTCACCGTGATGAAACACCGCGGGGAGAAGCATATCCTGCTGCTGGAGATTATCTACAATCACGAATACGAAAAATCCCGTTTTCTTAACGGCACCCGCATCGACGAGAGCAAAATCGAGGATGTCAAACAGCCGCAGGAAATCAAAGACGAACATCTGGAGGAAATGATTTTCCGCAACCCGAAATCGGCCACATTCCATCTGCTGGACAAGGTCATTTCATTCGACGATGTCCAGCAGGATGTTTTCCAGCTCAAGCCGCCGGCGATAGTCATCGGTTCCGCCGGGAGCGGCAAAACCGTGCTGACATTGGAAAAGCTCAAGCAGCTTCACGGCAGCATTGTCTACGTCACGCGGTCGCCGTTTCTTGCCGACAATTCCCGCAAACTTTACTATGCCAACGGCTATGACAACGAACATCAGGAAATCGACTTTCTGTCGTTCAACGAATTTCTCGGCGGCATCCGGATGCCGGAAGGCAGGGAACTGACGTTCCGGGAGTTTTCCATCTGGTTTGAACGCCACCGTGCGACAGCGAAACTGAAAGACGCCCATGCCCTGTTCGAAGAATTCAACGGCGTCATCACCGGCATGCCGGTCGATTGCGAATATCTGCCGCGGGAAAATTATCTGGGGCTCGGCGTAAAGCAGTCGATCTTCAACGGACAGGAACGCGAATATGCCTACGACCTTTTTCTCAAGCATCTGGAATTCATGAAGGAAAATGGGTTCTACAACCTGAACATGGTCTCGTTCCGTCATCTGCCGCACTGCCGGGAAGTGCATGATTTCGCCGTAATCGACGAAATTCAGGATCTGACCAACATCCAGCTTGCCCTGATCCTGAAAGCGTTGAAGAATCCGCATAACTTTCTTCTCTGCGGCGATTCCAACCAGATCGTCCATCCGAATTTTTTCTCGTGGTCCAAGGTGAAAAGCATGTTCTATCTGCGGCATCAGCATGACGCAGGCGAAAAGGAAATTATCCGCATCCTCCATAGCAACTACCGCAACTCCCAGGCGGTAACCGCCGCCGCCAACAAGCTGCTGCTGCTCAAGAACGCCCGGTTCGGCTCTATCGACCGCGAAAGCAATTATCTGGTTAACTGCAATTCATCCCGTCCGGGCAAGATCGAACTGCTGCCAGACCAGGCCAAGTCCAATCAGGAATTGAACGAAAAGACGGCATTGTCCGCAAAATTCGCCGTTCTGGTAATGCGGGATGAACAGAAAAATGACGCCCGGAGGTTCTTTAAAACGCCGCTGGTCTTTTCCGTCCAGGAAGCCAAAGGCCTGGAATACGAAAACATTATTCTTTACAATTTCATCACCTCCCATGCCGGAACTTTCGATGAAATCATTGAGGGCGTGACTCCGGCCGATCTCGAACAGGAGCTAACCTATGCGCGGACGAAGGACAAGACCGACAAATCGCTGGAAATGTTCAAATTCCACATTAATTCATTTTATGTGGCCGTCACCCGCGCCATTGATTCATTGTTTGTGGTCGAAAACCGCCATTCCCATTCGCTGTTCAAACTTCTGGGACTTGAAGCAAAGACCGCCGGGCTCAAGCTGGAAAAACAGAACTCGTCGAAGTCGGAGTGGCAGGATGAAGCCAGAAAACTGGAATTGCAGGGAAAACAGGAACAGGCTGACGCCATCCGGCGCACTATCCTGAAAAACGAAAAAGTTCCGTGGACTATTCTTACCCGCGACGACCTGCCGGAACTGATGAAGAACGCTTTCGACACGGCTAATTTCAACCGCAAGGCCAAGCAGCAGCTTTTTGACTACGCCTTCACGCACAATCTGCCGTACCTGAAGGATAAACTGGTCAAGCATAAATTCCCCTTTGCGGCCAGAGACAATGACGCCAGGAGCTATTACAGGCGCACCTATCAGATAAACTACCAGCAGCATCCGGCGAAAAACCTGTGGAAAGAGGTGGACCGTTACGGCGTGGATTTCCGCAATCCGCTCAACCAGACGCCGCTGATGATAGCCTGCCGCACCGGCAATGCCGCACTGTCCGCCGAACTGCTTGACAAAGGCGCCAACATTACGTTGACCGACAATACCGGGCGCATGCCGTTCCATCACCTCTGGCAGTATGCCGTCAGTGCGCATAAAGATGGCATTGGACAGTTTGCCGCCATCTACCGCAAACTTGAGCCGGACAGCATCAGCGTAAAAACAGGCGACCGCCTGGTTAAGCTCAGCAACCGCCTGATGGAGTTTTTCCATTTCAATTTTATGTTTGCCGTCATCTCCGAATGGCCGCATTACAAAAAAACTGACCGGAATATGATGACGAACCTTGTCGCCAATTTCGCGGCGGCGGACATCGTGCAGGCCGCCGGAATGCTGCCGGATTTCATCATGCCGGAATACCGTAAAAAGCAGCAGTATATTTCCAGCATTTTGTCAAAAAACGAGATTAATCGCGAAGACAACTACAACCGCGAACTGTTTGTCCGTACCAGAAGCGGTCATTACATGGTCAATCCGCACCTGGAACTGAACTGCGGCGGCAGCTGGATTAATTTTTACGATCTGATCCATTTTTCATATTATGCCGGTCTCGCGCCAAACACGATCAGGCTGACCGATTACTGTTACATTCAAGCTCTGCGCGAACCGGACGCGGCGAGATTGCAGTATGAGGAAATACTAACCTATATTGTTGCTTATGAAAACAGCGCATTCTATGAAAAATTAAATCCGTCACAAAAAGCAGCTTGGAATCCCCTCCGGGATATATTAAAAAAGCCTCACCTCAAGGCCGTGATTGGAAAATATCTTGAGTTATTCAAGTCCGGCAACATATAAGCGTCTGACGCCGAATTTGCCGGTTATCATGACTGATATTGCCAATGTACATCCGGAGCGGCTTTGGCGGAATTTCCGGAAGACTACAATTTATCTAAAATAAACTGGCCCGGGTTGCGCGGGCAAGCCTGGAGGAGCTGAAACTGGATTATGAAGATTTTTTGCGGCAGCGCGGACTGGCGAAATGGGAACGGGAAAACCCGCTCCGGCAGTCTTTGATCAATCGGCGGGGTGAAACCGCCGATGATGCGGCCGCGTGGGTGGTCGAGGAAGCGAAGAGAAGTGGACACTGTGGACGATATGGACAGAAAGGACAGAATACTGCAAAAGGCCTGCCGTCCACTGAGTCCATAACGTCCACACAGTCCAAAAACTATCCCGAGTTTTCCGCCAATGCCGCGCTAGCGCTGCTGGCTATAGCAGCCCGTGTTTCTCCAGGACTGTTTCCACTATGCGGCGGGCATCCATCCCCGTCAGGGCGCTCCCCTTGACAACGCAGGCAAAGGCGTATGTTCTGCCGCCGCTTTCCACATAGCCGACAAACCAGCCAAGATTGAATTTTCCGTTGTCATCGTCGCCGGAGCCGGTCTTCCCGTAAAATGCGCCGTTAACAGTCTTTTTGGCGGCCATGAGCTCTTTCAGCGCCGCCCGGCTTTTTTCTGAAAAAGGCAGCTTGCCATTTACGAGACTGCAAATCAATTCAGCCTGTTCCGCGGGCGAAATTAAAAGCGGCTTTCTGCCTTTTTCCGGAAGCCAGAAAACATCTATGCCGGCGGAAGTATTGCAATCGCCGTATTTGATTTTATCCAGCCATAACTGCATTTTTTCCGGTCCGATTTTCCGCGCAAGATTCTGGAATGCCGGAACGCAGGATACCCGGAAAGCTTCTTTCAAGGTCATATCTTTGTTCCATTCCGGCCTGGAATAGATTTTCCCGTTCCATTTGTAAAAGCTATCTTCAGGACTGGAGATAACGCCATTTTCAAAGCCGATCAGAGTGTTCCAGATTTTAAAAGTCGAGCAGGGCGGAAGTTTTTCCGCCACCATTTCAGGATGAAAGGCGCTGACGGCTTGAGAAGAGCAATCAATAATGACAAAAGCTCCATTCCTGCCGCCAAACGCCGTCTCAACCGACTTTTCCGGAATAGGAAGAACTTCCGCCCGCGCCAGATAGACCGTGGCAAAAAAAGCCGCCAGAATAAGGATTAAAACATATTTCATTTTACATATTTTCCAAGTTTTATATTAGCCATTAAACGGCATTAATATATCTGCCGCTAAAAAAAGAAACAAGATTTGTATTTTATCTTTGTTTCTGATTGTAAAGCAATCTTTGGGCTGCAAAGCCACTGCTTCGCTTTCGTTTCAGAAGAAAACCCAAACTGCTGGCAGAAATACAAAAAATCGGAGGCAAACTAAAGCGGCGCAGGGTCGCCGCAGTCAAAAGTCAGGCCGGGGCCTGACAAAGAGAGATACGAAAAAGCCGGGAAAGGGAAATCAAATGCCTGTCAGGCGATCGGCGCTCCCGGGTGGATTGCATTATATTTTGATTTATCTTCTTTAATGTAATGATTGAATTCACGTTGCAATATAGTAAATTCTATAGAGTAAATCATTATCATGAGTAGGAAAATCATATGCGAACAATCATTCCGCTAATCCTGTTTGGCTGTTTTGTCGTTTCCGGCTTCTGTGCTGACCGCAGCAAAGACCTCATTGCCTGGTACAAACTTGACGGCAATTTCAATGATTCGTCCGGCAATAATTATAATCTCACCCCGCTATCCGCCCATAATCAGTTTTCGCCGGACAATACTGTGCTGCCGGCGAACAACAGCTGTTTCGGCCCGGTCAGGGGCGATACTCCCAAAGGCAAAGGCGGGGCGACCGGCCCCGCGCTGCCGTTAAGCAATAAAACCGGCTTCACCATCTGCGGGTTCGCCTCCAAGCCTGACACCGGCAACGACTACCATTCCAGTGATTTCGGCTGCGGTTCGCCTGAACATAGGAAACCGGCGGCATTGTTTTTCGCCGCCTGGGGAACGCTCCATACCAAAGTCGGCAATACAATAAAGCGTCCGTATCAGCGGCTGGACGACGGCAAATGGCACCATTATGCGATGGCCGTACCGCCGGAAAGCGAGAATAACGAGTACCGGGTGTACATTGACGGAATTGAAGTCTGCCGGTCGCCGATACAGCGGCTTAATTCCTATGGCAACTTTGTGCTTGGCGTCACAGACGGCAAAGAAGCCGCCGGGATTAAAATTGACGAGGTAAAAGTCTTCAACCGCGCGTTGAAACAGGATGAAATCAAGGAAGAGGCGATGCTCAAAGGCGTTCCGCAGTCAGCGTCCTCCAATCCGGTCAATATTGCGGTTGCCAAACCCGGACTTGGCAACGCCATTGACTTTGCCCGGCGGAATAAACCGAAAGCAATAAATTTCCCGGTCAAAGGCTCTATCAGCGCGCATTTCATTACAAACCAGTGGATTTGCATTGTCGGCGACTACAATGATTTTCTGTGCGAAAGAATAAAGCTTGAATGCGGCGATTTTCTTAAAAGGCTCGATACCGGCGATATCAGGGTTGCCCCGTGGTCTTATGATTTCCATTACAATTTCGCGGCGCTGGAGGTCATCGCCGACTACCGCCCGCTTATCAAGCGTAATTTTGAAGACATCGGCAACTTCCAGCTTTTCAGCAGCAGCCGGGTTCTTCAAATCACGGACAACGCCTACTGGATCAACGCTGTCGGTCAGATGCGGGTTCCGACTTCCACCGGCGGCGAAAAAATGGTGGACAGCGCCGCAGTGGCGCATTTCGCCTACCTGAAACTGGCCGAACCGCTGGAAAACGGGACAAAATATATGGTTAAAACCAGGCAGGGCGAGGAAATATCGTTTGTCTATGATGAAAACGCCGTTATATCCCAGGCCATTAAAGTGAACCAGGTCGGTTATCTGCCGGAAGCCGGCAGGAAATATGCCTATCTGGGGGCATGGCTGGGGCCGCGAGGGCCGCTGGATTTATCGAATTTTGCGGATCAGGAATTTTTCCTGATTGACGAAGCCAGCGGCAAAAGCGCTTTTTCCGGCAAAATTAAATTGCGGATGAAAGAGCAGTATTACACCGGCAGCAAAGACGAAATTGTGCCGCTGAACGGCGAAGACGTCTACGAAATGGATTTTTCAAAATTCAAAACTCCGGGCAAATACCATATTATGATTCCCGGCGCCGGGCGTTCATGGAACTTTGAAATCGGCGGCAATGCCATCGGCATGGCTTTTTATACTCACGCCAGAGGGCTTTACCATCAGCGTTCCGGCATCAAAAAGGGGCCGCCGCATACCAACTGGCTGATGGGAGCGGATCATATGGAAAGCTGGGTTGGCGGATTTTCGCCGGACTCATCCGATTATGATACCGACGAGAAGAAGGGTTACGGCTACACGGATGAAAACGGGAAACCGGTGAAAATCGAACATTTCAAAGTCATCCGGGAAACGGCGACTGACACAAAACTTCAAGATGTGCATGGCGGCTGGTGGGATGCGGCGGATTACGACAGGCGGTCTTATCACTTCAGAATCGTCGAAGACCTGCTCACGGCGTATTTCATGTTTCCGGAGAAATTCTCGGACGGACAGCTAGACATCCCCGAATCCGGCAACGGCATTCCGGATATCATTGATGAAGCGGCCTGGGGGATTGAAGTCTGGCGGCGCGCGCAGACGTCAAAAGGCGGAGTAGGATGCTGGCTGGAAGCCGACAGTCATCCGAAATTTATTAATCCCGCCACCGATGCCCAGCGTTATTATGTTGCCCTGCCCACCCGGTGGGGAACTATCCAGTATGCGGCATATTCCGCCATGCTTGCCCGCGCTTACAAACAGTGCGGCGCCATGAACAAAGCCGATCTCTATTACCAGTCCGCTGTAAAGGCGTTCGAATACGCGATCAACCCGGAAAATACGGTGAAATTCTCCTGGAAACACTTGAATGACGAAAAGAAAGATGTCGAATACAGCTACTCGGAATCGCCGAAACTTTCCAAAATAGAATTATTCAAAGCGGCTCTGAGTCTTTACCTTTACACAGCCGACAACAAGTACAAGGCCTGTCTTGACCGGAATTCATTTGAAGCGGCGTTGCAGGAACTGGAATATCCCAGGACGGCGTTTTTCCTGATGGACCTGTTCCTTGGCAGGGATCTGCTGCCGCAATTCGCCAAAACATACAGCGCGGAAATAATCAGCCGGGCGGAACAGTGGCTTGCAAATCAGAATGAGCTGGCTTACCGCAATCTAACCTGGCCGACAAATCATCCCTACTTCCGCCATTTAAGCTGGGGCGGTGCCATCCCGTTCAACAAGGGACGGTATTTCATCGCGGCATACCGCATTACCGGCAATTATAAATACCGGGACGCCGCGCTGCTGCTGAATGACTGGCTGTGCGGCGCCAATCCCATGGGGCGCTCGCTGACCACCGGTCTCGGCAAAAACTATCCGGCGAGACTGCTGTCAATTCCATCTGATACCGACGGAATCCTTGATCCGCTGCCGGGCATAACGCTTTACACCTATACTTTCGGCGTGAATTACAATGCGAAGAAAATGATTTACGCGCTCCGCTACGAGGCGCGCAAGGACCACGATTTCCCCGGCCTGGACATCTGTCTCATGCCGGAATCAATTTCCAAAGGACGGAATATGAGTTATGATGAAATGACGGCGGCAATGAACAAGTTTTATCCCGTATGGCGGCGTTTCGCCAACATCGAAGGCTATGCGGTTGACCAGAATGAATTCACGGTATGGGAAACTATATCTCCATGCGCAGCATGTCTCGGTTGCCTGCTGCCCGACGGCTGGCTTCCGCCTGCTGACTGGAAAAAACGCAAACCGGCGGAACATCTGAATGAAATGGACGGATACCTGTTTCAGCCATAATCCAGGAGGCGGGAGTGGACAGGAAACTAAGGCGGGCTTTGCCCGCAACCCAAAAGACAGGGAGGCAGGAGCCAGAATTCAGATACCATGAGTAAGTGACAAGAAATTTGTCACAGTTAAAGAAAAA
>JBAWXM010000157.1:0-11327 GCA_037144075.1 Lentisphaerota bacterium
GAATGTCAGACTCCGGTTCGGTAGATAGATTCAAAAAAACAGGAAAACTTTAGTTCACTAATTACACAAATGAATATTTTGCTGTGAACTTGACTTTGCATCACAAAATAAAACTCACAGCAAGCGTTTCTGTTTTATTAGTGCAAATTAGCGCCATTCGTGGATAAAAAATGTATTTTTGTGTTCTTTTGTGTGTTTTGTGGACGGGAATGCGAGAAATGGTTTTAAGCTTCTGTTCAACGACTCTCTAAAGTGTCGGAGTCAGGTGTCCAGAATGGCTGTTTGGGAGGGTTATGCTCCGTCATAACCGGGATCGGAAAACGGTTGCGACGGAGCGCAACCCTCCAAGGGGGAAGCAAACACACCATGCAGGCCATGTGTCCAAAATGAGGCAGAGCGGTGTCCAGAATGGGGGAAACAATTGAAAATTGAAAATTGAAAGTGGAAAATTGAAAATTATAAAAGCGGGAATATTTCACCATGAAGATCTTGAAGTTCATGAAGGGATGACAATTGAGAATTGAAAAGCGTTCTGCTCAACGACTCTCTAAAGTCTACGGATGGGTGTCCAGAATGAAGTTGACCGGTGTCCAAAATGTGTCTGAGTTGATCCACAGATGACAAAGATGGACGCAGATGTTAAAACTGGAAGATATTATGCTCAAGGAGTCTCCAAAGTGTCGGAGTCGGGTGTCAAAATGGCTGTTTGGGAGGGTTATGCTCTGTCATAACCGGGACCGGAAAAAGGTTGCGACGGAGCGCAACCCTCCAAGGGGAAGCAAACACCCCATGCAGGCCATGTGTCCAAAATGAGGGTAAGTGGTGTCCAAAATGATTTGTTGTAGCGCCGTCCGGGCCGGACGGGGGATCGGAACCCCTCTCGCAGAGCGCAAGCGCTGCACCGGAACAATTCTGCACAGGACTGTCTCCCGCGAATACGGGATCCAAAATGGTTTGTTGTAGTGCCGTCCGTGCCGGACGGGGGATCGGAACCCCTCTCGCAGAGCGAAAGCGCTGCACCGGAACGATTCTACACAGCAGTGTCCAGAATGTCCAAAATCTTAAGTAACTATTTTTTATGACGGTAATCCGGGATAACTTTTTGCATTTTGCCCGGAATTAAAATATATTATCTGTTTGAATATTAAAGAAATAACTGTTAAGGAACTATTTCCGAATGAAGACGTTTGAAAGTTTATTTGCCGAACTGCAACAGAAAGCCGCCCTGAAAGACCCGAATTCAGGAACGGTAAAAGCGCTGGCGGCAGGAAAACACGCGATCGGCAAAAAAATCATTGAAGAGGCCGGCGAAGTGTGGATGGCGGCGGAATATGAAGGCAGAGAAAAAACTGCCGAGGAGATTTCGCAACTGCTTTATCATCTGCAGGTGATGATGCTGGCCAATGAACTGGAACTCAAGGATATTTACAAATTTTTATAGCAATTAATAATAATGACGCCGTCTAAGCTGATTACGGCGCGGAGTTGAAAAATGCTGCAAATCGCCATACCCAACAAAGGCGCGCTTTCCGACGGTTCCGTCGAACTGCTGAAGGAAGCCGGTTATAAATGCGTCCGCTACGGGCGCGAGTTAGTTGTCGCCGATAAAAATAACGGCATCGAATTTGTATTTCTGCGCCCCCGCGACATTGCCGTCTATGTCGGCAACGGCGTGCTGGATATGGGGATTACCGGCAGGGATCTGGCCCAGGACAGCCTGGCGGACGTAACCGAGATACTGCCGCTGAATTTCGGGCATTCCTCGTTCCAGTATGCGGTTCCAAAAGAATCGGGACTGCTGCCTGACCAGTTCGGCGGCCTGCGGATCGCCACATCCTATCCGGAAATCGTCACCGCCGACCTCAAGCGCAGAAACATTCATGCGTTCATCGTCCGTCTGGACGGAGCCGTGGAAGTATCCGTCCAGCTCGGTGTCGCCGACGTGATCGCCGATGTGGTCGAATCCGGCAATACGATCAAAGAGGCCGGCTTGAAGATCGTCGGCGATCCGGTAATGCATTCGGAAGCCGTGATGATCGCCCGCCGCCCTGCGGTAGCTGAACGTCCGGAAGTCAAAACGATACTGGGGCGGATTCGCGGAATCCTGGTGGCGCGGGCCTATGCCATGGTTGAATACGACATCGAACGCGAACATCTGGAAACCGCCTGCAAAATAACCCCCGGCATCGAGTCTCCGACGATTTCCCCGCTGAGCAATCCGGAGTGGGCGGCGGTCAAGGCCATGATTCTCCGCAAGGAAAGCAACCGCATCATGGACGAACTGCACCAGATTGGCGCCAGGGGAATAATCGTCACCGATATCCGTTCATGCAGAATCTGAAAGATTCGGAATTATTTGTTTCTGTGCTATATTATCAGAAGTCAGAAGTCAGAAGTCAGAAGTCGGAATAATACAGGGTACAGAAGTCAGAATGGAGCCGGTTTTAATGGAGGGTTATGCGCCGTCATAACCTGGATTTCACGATTAAGAATTTAGAATTTAACTCCGGATGATCTGAATATTAATAGCAAAAATCAGCGGATGAAACTGCTGGTTCAACAGTTTTATCAAATAAGAAACTGCCATAAAGGCATAAAGTAAAAAGATGAAAAATGATTTCTCTGTGTCTTGCTAACTTTCGGGTTAGTCACGCGAATGCGGGATGACTTCCCGCACCTGCGGGATTAAAAAGGAGTTTCAAAGGGGCGTTCAGAATGAAAGACAAAAACTGAGAACTGAAGTAAAACAATTACGAACAAAACTAACTCTGGGAACAGCGCGAATATGAGCAAAATAATCAATAAGGCCAGAGAGGTCTTTGATATAGAGATTGAAGGTCTGAAAACAGTCAGGGACAACCTGGGCGAAGGTTTCGAGCAACTGGTCGAAAAATGTTCCGAAACGCTTGACCGCGGCGGCAAACTGGTTCTGACCGGGATCGGTAAAAGCGGCTATATCGGCAAGAAAATCGCAGCCACGCTGTCCAGCATCGGCTCGCCGGCGGTTTTCATGCATCCGGTCGAAGCGTTGCATGGCGACCTCGGCATGATGCAGAAAAACGATATCCTGATTGCGCTCAGCTACAGCGGAGAAACCGAAGAACTGCTGGCAGTGTTAAACCCTGCTAAACGGCTTGGACTTGAAATAATTGCGATCACAGGTTCCCGCTCGTCGAGTCTGGCCGGATTGAGTTCGCTGGTGGTTGAGATGACCGTGCCGCAGGAAGCCTGCCCGTTCAATCTGGCCCCGACGACAACGACAACAGCGCTGCTGGCGCTGGGCGACGCCCTCGCGCTGGTGCTGCTGGATACCCGCGGCTTCACGAAAGAGGATTACGGGCGTCTTCATCCGGGCGGCGCAATCGGGCGCGGCCTGACGATGCTGGTCAGCGACATCATGCGCACCGGCGAACGACTGGCGCTGGTGTCGCCGGAATCCACGGTCAAGGAAACCCTGATCAGCATGACCAGGGCCAGATGCGGCTCGGCAATCGTGGTTGACGCCGGCAATAATCTGCTGGGAATTTTTACCGACGGCGATTTCCGCCGCAACGCGGAAAAAGACATGGGTATTCTTAATCAGCAGGTTGCATCGGTAATGACCAGGAACCCGGTTACCGTCCGCGCCGATGCGCTGGCGGTTGAAGCGCTGAAAGTCGTAGAAGACCGGAAAATAAACTCCATCGTCGTCACCGGCGGCTGCGGGAAAAAAGTTGCCGGATTCATAGATGTCCAGGATCTGCCGGGATTCAAACTGATGTAAGGCTGGTGAAATCCGGGAACGCCATTTGGAATTTCACGGATTGCAGTTAAATTAAGCGGGAATTGATATGTCGTATAACACGGAAAATTATTGAATGAAGCTGTTTCTGCTGAAAAAACTCAACTTCTGCCGCGTTGCGGCTTTTTCATTTCTGCTGTCTACAGCTTTTTCCGCCGCCCGGGCCAATGATGCCGACGCCAATATAGCGTATAAGGAAGGGCTGGAAAAATATACTGCGAAAGAGTATTATCCGGCAGCCAAAAAATTTCTTGACGCCGAACTGCTGGCAGATTCTCCGTCACTGAAAGCTGATGCGCTGAAGGAGGCTGTCAACAGCTACCGCCAGGCCAAAATGTATTTCAAGGAATTTGAATGTGTTGAACGGCTGCTCAATTATTACCCTTCATTTATTGACTTCCCAAAAATGGTGGAACGCGAATACGAGATCGGCGACGAATATTTTCACGGCTATCGCGACCCGGAATTCTGGGCGTTCCGCTGGGTTCCATGGCTGACCGGACCTGACCGGGCAGTTGAAATTTATGAGAAAGCGCTGAAGCATGCGCCTTTCGCCAGCAATGCCCCGGAGGCAAAACTGCGGGTGGCTGTACTGCTGATGGAAACCAATAAAGTTGATAAGGCAATGGAATATCTCCGGCAGATCATTAAGCAGCATCCGGAGACGCCGGAATGTAAATACGCGTACCTTGAGCTTGGCAACGCATTATTCCAGCTTTCCCAGAAAGGCGACGGCGATGGCAAGTACAACCGCGAGGCGCTTGAAGTATTCAATGCTTTTCTGACCAAATATCCAAAAGCGCCGGAATGTGATTTTGTCAGAAAATGCCTGTTGAAATCCAAAGACATCAACGCCCAGCGGCTGCTGGGTATGGCAAAGTTTTATCAGCGGATCGGTAGAACTGAACCGGCGGAACGCTATCTGAATGATGTGCTTAAACAGTATCCCGATTCGCTGGCTGCCGATAAATCGGAGACGATGCTGACCAAGATTGACAAAACTTATGTGCCTGAAGGCTTCCGACCGGAAGTTGAAAGCAGGAATCAGTCTTTCAAGCAAATACCTATTCCTCAGGAAGCGTCTCCGGTAATGGTTGTCCCTGAAAACAGCGATGGCAAATGGCTGCTTCCGATCAAAGACCTGGGGCTGGGTAAAAAAGATGAAAAAGCAAGTAAATAAGGAGATGATTTCAATGTCCAGATTATTCTCAGCATTTATATGTGCAGCGATCGTTCTGGCCGGCTGCTTTGCCGGCGGATGCGGCGGCAGCGGCTATCATATGGGCAGCATGGCACATCCACAGATAAAAACGATTGCCATTGCGCCGGTTACCAACGAAACCACTATATATAACGCAGCCACATTCATGCGCGGCATGCTTTGCGACCAGTTCATGTTTGACGGCTCGTTTAAAATTAAAGAGCAGGAAACCGCGGACTGTATTGTATACGCTAGAATACTTAGCATAGTCACTGCGGAAACCATGTCAGCTTCGTACAATAATGACCAGACTTACCGCGCAGCCGAATGGAGCGCTACGGTAACAGTCGAATTTACCGTTATCATTCCAGGGCGCAAAGACCCGCTGGTAAAAAAGCGGGTTGTCACCGGTTCCACCCTTTATCAGGTTGAAGCGGACGTGGAAACCAACCGCCAGCGCGGCATCCAGATGGCCTGCCGCGACGCCGCGCAGCAGCTTGTCCAGTACACCACCGAAGCGTTCTAACTATATACTCTATGAGGGTGAAAATTTAACATAGATGAATAGGATTGTGGATTGGATTTTCTCGATCCGACTGACAGACGATATAAATATCGTCGGAAGAAGGAACGGAAAAATACAGCCGCAAGACATTCACCGCAAAGCGGTTGCGATCTTTTGAGTTTGGATTCGCAATCTTCGAGGCTTTCGATACACCGGTATCGGCAGCCTCTCAGAATACGAACCAATTCTCAAAATCTTCGCAATCTATTTTAAATCTTCACCCTTATAGAGTATAAAATCCGCGATCTGCAGTTTCCGGATTTTTGGGATGTATTTTTCCGCCTCTTTGACCCGGTCTTCCTCCACCAGGCGCAAAAAATTGGTAACCAGTTCATTATGCGCCTCGCAGGTGAAATAATTTCTCAGCGCCATGAACTGCTTAATGGTTTCGGGATCGCGGTGTTCAATCGGCCAGAGCGCGGAAATTTTACGGATGCCGGATATTGCATAACGCCCATGCCATGCGCACCATCCGTCGAAATAGCGTCCGACTTCATCCTGATCGAGAAGAAGCCTCGATATTTTAGCCATATATTTGCAGAATGCGGCTTTCTTTCCACCGGTCAGCGGAACTATCTTTTCCGGGGTATAACCGAAAGTATAAGGAATAATTTCCAAGCCGAACGCCGAATGCTTATCGAAAGCCAGCTTGATTATGAATCCGCTCCACCAGAACGACTTCGGATCAAACTGCTGCCATGGTGTAGGAAAGTAAAAATTGCCAGGACAGTAGAAAATAGGAACGCCCTCCCAGATTTCAATGCCTTGCGGACAATGAGCGTGAATATGGACCACCGCATGAGCCCCTGCATCAGCGAAGGCGCGGCAGGTCTTGATCACCCGCGGACTGGGCAGCGGGTTGCATTCATTGCCGCCGTGCATTATCACAATCACATGATCTGCCTGAACCGCGGTTTCTTTTATGAGCCTGATATTATTGAGCGGATCCAGCGGAGCCGCGCCCGGTTTGTTTTTAGCCGCAGTGCCGAATTCATTTTCTGCAATATTGATGAATGCTATTTTCATCCCTTTTCTGCTGATAATCAGCGGCTTGCCAGCCGCTTCCGAATTTTTTCCGGCGCCGACGGTTTTAATGCCGTTCTTCTCCAGTATTTTGATAGTTTCCATAACTGGTTCCGGACCGAAATCGCCGATATGGTTATTGGCCAGCGCTGCAACATCAAAGCCGCCGGCTTTGACGAAATCCACGCACTCCGGCGGACATTTCAAATTCGGGCCGCTCTTGATGATTGGAGTCTCTGCATTGGTCAGCGGGGTCTCAAACTGTACCACTGACAGATCGCAGTCGTCAAGAACAGCTTTTATATCTGACAATATTTCGTAGGATTTACCCGCGCAAACCGGGCCAATCGCCTTGTCCCACGGACAGCAGTCCCCGGTTATCAGGACTTCGATCTTCTCTTTTGACAGACTTTTGCGGAAAATTTCCTTCCCCTCTTTAAAGGTCAGCATTGCATCCTCCGATTATTGCTTTCTTGATTGAATACTTCTTAATCATACTGTTGATTTTTGACTTCGCCAACGGTTTGAACAAAGCATCCCACGGCTCGGCAATTTTCAGCTTCTTCCCGTCCAGCGCATTATATGCGTCCGGCAGATCCAGCGTGTCCAGAATTCCTGGAATCATGCATGAAAGCGGCCATTTAGTAACCGGCGACAGTACCATTTCCTCATAGGCAAACGGAGCGTTAAGCAGCGTTACTTGGTTTATATCATCGGACAGCAAGCCGGCAAAAGCGGCGACGATGGCGCCCTGCCCTCTGCCGACTAGGTGAATTTGCTTAACGCCGCTGCTTTTCAACAATTTCGCGGAGGCAAGCACGTCAAGGACTTTGCCGCCAAGGTACGGCTTGCCGAGCATAATGCCGTGAGCTGCATAAAAGTAATCATAATTATATGGGGAAAAGAAGTTCTCGTCCAAGAGATTGCAGGTGCGCGGCGTTGTTTCGCCAATGCCTCTTACGTCAAGTCCGAACAGCAGCGAATCAATGCCGGAATCCAGTCCCAGCCCGTCTTTCAGTTCCTCGTATGATGACAGATGGGGAATATAAAGCGCCGCGTTGTCCGCGGCTGGAATATGGTACAAATCTCTGCCGCAGCGCTGATTCAATATCGCCGTGACGCCAGGTTCGGTTTCAATGGCAAAGCGGTTGAAAAAGATATGCGGCGATATTGACGTATAAACCGCCAGCCGCAATACTCGATGTGCCGGAACCGAATCTGGAATTTTAATGGCAAGTTTTTTCAGGACGGCAGCCTTCAGGTCGTCTTTTGACGCAATTTTTTTGCGTGACATCCTGAGCTTTATCGCTTTCTCCAGAGTAAAACTGCGCAACAACTTGTTCCCTGCAAGATTAACGACCTGCCCTTCGGGAGCGCATTGCAGTTCAGCGGCTTCACAGGCTTTAATTTCAGGTTCCCTGTCGTCCTTTTTCACTCCGGCAAATTCGTTGAAAAAGCGATACATGGACTCGCGGTTGGCCAGCGTATAGCCGTGATTGTCCGGGCCGAACGCCAGCCTGATATTATCTTTTGCGCCAAGCAGGGAGTAAATATGCCTGATCTCCTCGTAAGCCTCCCGGGTTCCGCGCGGATCAAAGAAATCGTTCTTCTGGCCTAAAATGATTACCGGCCGCGGCGCTCTGGCAATAATCAGATCGCTCATTTCCAACCCGTATTTCAACATGTCCGGCGGAATCTGCTCACAGTCTGAAGGCAGCTCGTTTTCCAGGTTGCGGAGATAGCTCGTGATGAAACAGCCTGGCGCGGCCATCGCCGGCCGGTCATCCAGCGCGTTGACATACGAAGTCAAAGTGCCGCCGCCGGAATTGCCGGTGACGCCGATCCGCGCAACATCAACCTCAGGCCGGCTCAACAGATAATCCAGGCCGCGGATTCCGTCCCAGGCGCGCCATGTTCCGAAAAATTCGCCGGTCAGCCGCAACTGCTTCCCCGTCATGTTGTGTTCATCGCAGCATCTACCGGAGACAGCCTCGGCGTCCGGAGTATTGAGAAACTGATAACGTTCGCCCTGACTGACCGGGTCAATAATGAAAACCGCATAGCCTTTGAGCACCAGTCCCTGACAGAAACACTGGTAGGCGGGCTCGGCTTTTCCGCTCTGCGAGTGTCCGCAGAGTCCCAGTACCGCCGGAACTTTGCCTTTAATCCCGGACGGCAGATACAGATTGCCGGTTACCGGAAAATCAGGGCGGCTGTAAAAAATTATTTTTTCAATTGTAAACCCTTTTTTATTGACTATCCCTGTGGTGCCGGCATTAAGCGGAGTGCGTTCCGGCATCGGGCCGAATGCCGCGGCAACCTTTTTGCGGACTGTCTCGACATATTGTTTAGCCTGCAAGGGGTTTTTAATCCCGGCTAGAGTTTTTTTCCGTTTCTCCGATATTTTCCGGACTTGACCAAGATAATAATCCTGCACCATGTGTCCAAATCTTGAATTAACATGCATTTAAAGATATCCTTTCCAATACATAATCATATTTACTAAAACAAACAATATGTTTAGTATAATGAACAAAATAAAAAAAGTCATCCCCGCTTTTAAAAATAAATTACATTTTTGCATGGGGAGCCAATTGCAAAACTCGCGTTTTGCGGGAATTCAGAAGACAGAATTCAGAATGAAATTCTAACTCAAATCCAGTTCGTTCTCCAATTATTCTGACTCCTGGCTCCTGAATTCTGACTACTTTTGAAATTACCTCTGGGTTACAACAAAACTGTCCTGTGCAATAAACTGCACAGGACAAAGTGACATCGTTAAATGCAATGATGATTAAGGATTGTAGCTGAACTGAAAAACCGCTAACGCCTTGATGGCAGCCTTGATCTTTTCAATCAGTTCTTTCGGAACTTCCACATTGGTTTTAATAACCGCCAGCGAACGTCCGGCTTTTAGATCCTGCGGGGCGCGGATATCAATGATGTTAATCTGCTTTTCGCCGAGAATGCTGGCGATCTTGCCGATCACTCCCGGTTCGTCGCTGTATTCAGCGAACAGGTTGTGCCCGGTCGGTTCAAGATAAAGCTTGTCGAAGTTGTTGAGCCTGGAAATCATCAGGTTGCTTTCCGTAATGGTGCCGCGGACGCTGGCCTTGCTGATTTTGTCGCCGCCTGCGAACAGATCAATCGTCATGGCTTCGCCGTAATGCTTGCCTTCATCGGTGGTGCGGTTGACCAGTTCAATACCGCGATTCTTCAGAAAACTTTCGGCGTCAGTTGAATCCATGGACGGATCAAATTCTCCGGAAATGCCGGCGGCAATCGGCGCGGTCATCCATTTGGCATACGGCTGCAAGTCGCCGTAGAAACTGGTTTCAACCCGTGCCGGATGCACGTCTTTACCGAAGTAGCAGCGGACAATACCGGTAAGCACATACGCCAGACGCTGATAACTGGCGTCCAGACCGTCCGGAATGCCTTTATTCACCACGCAGTTGGTGATACCCTGTTCAAAATACTCAATCACCTGTTCGGCAGAACGTTTCGACGCTTCCATGTTGGCCTCTTTGGTATTGGCGCCAAGATGCGGCAGCATCAGGTCGGCAATATCGGCAACCGGTTTTTCGCCGGGTTCGTCTTTCGGATAAACGTCGGTGCAGAACAGGATTTTCTTCTCTTTCTTGATTTCACGGAGGTCGGCTTCGTTGATGATGCCGGATCTGGCGCAGTTGACCAGCACCGCGCCGTCTTTCATCAGCGACAGCAGTTTACGGTTGACCATACCTTTGGTCTCGTTATTTTCAGGAATGTGCAGCGAGATAAAATCGGATTCGGCGAAAATCTTTTCAACGGAAGCCAGCTCGACCCCGAGCTTTTCCGCCATTCCCGGAGCGATCATCGGATCGTAGCCGAGAACCTTCATTTCAAAGCCTTCCAGGCGCTTGATCAGCAGCCGGCCGATATTGCCGAGACCGAGAACGCCGATAGTCTTATTGGTGATTTCGCGACCCAGCATTTTGCCTTTTTCCCATTGTCCGGCGCGAGTGGTGATATCACCGGGAACCACAAACCGGCATACCGCCAGAATCATGGCGACCACTTCTTCGGCGACCGCGTTGGAATTGGCGCCGGGGGTGTTCATGACATCGACATTTTTCCTTCTGGCGTATTTGGTGTCAATGGTATTATAACCGGCGCCGGCACGCACGATCAGGCGCAGTTTCGGCAGGGCGTCAATAATTTCCGGGGTGACTTTCTCGCTGCGCACGATCAGCACTTCGGCGTCGGCATTGGCTTTGACCAGTTCTTCCATCGGCGTGGCCGCGTCGAGTACTACGGTATAGCCTTTATCAACTAAAATATTGGCGGCAAACTTATCCAGTTTTGTAGGAATCAATACTTTTTTCATAGTATCTTTCTCCGTTCTGTAAAAACGTTTATAGTTACAATATCAATAAATTGTTAAAATCATTCCGGTAAAAATAATTCTTTAAACCTTCATTGCAATCCTCAATTTAAGCTATAAATAGAAAAATATGAATATCAAGGCTGGTTTATACTCTGCGCGGCTGAAAAATTAAGCATAGACGAGCAGGATTGTGGATTGGATTTTTTCGCTCCGACTGACAGGCGATGCCCGCATCGCATGAAGGAGGAACGGAAAAAGACGGCCGCAAGACGCTAGCCGCAAAGCAGTTGCGATCTTTCTAGTTTGGATTCGCACTCTTCGAGGCCTTCGATGCCCCGGTATCGGCGGCCTCTCAGAATACGAACCAATTCTCAAAATCTTCGCAATC
>JBAWXM010000158.1:0-11324 GCA_037144075.1 Lentisphaerota bacterium
TATAACTCCGGAATGCATATTTTTCCACACGGAATGCCTTGCGGCAATCCGGCAGCGGCAGATGAGGAGCGCTATTTCGCCTTCGCTTTGGGCTTTGATTTGCTTTTGTTTCTGCTTATAAAGTCGTCAATCAAAGCGCGTGAAATGCTTCCGGCAGCCGGAATTTCAGGAAGCTCATCGGCAGTAAACCAGTCAGCTTCAGTGATCTCATTGCCATCCGGGCGGATATCGCCTGATTCATGTTCAGCCGTAAAACCCAGCATCAGGGAGTTCGGGAAAGGCCATGACTGGCTGTCAAAATACTTGATATCGCGCACATTGATTCCCACTTCTTCAAGCACTTCCCGGCGGACGCAGTCCTCAAGGGACTCCCCGGCTTCCACAAAACCGGCGATAGTGCTGTAAAGTCCGGGACGGAAGTTTCTGTTGTGGGCCAGCAATATTTTGTCCTCGTGCAGAACTGAGACAATTACGGCCGGACATATTTTCGGATAATGGGCGGCTCCGCATTTGACGCAGACAACAGCGGTTTCCGCCGGGCTCAGCTTGGTCGCGGTGCCGCAGTTATTGCAGAATTTGTGGGTATTTTTCCAGGCCAGCAACTGAGCAGCCCTGGATGCAGCCGCAAAACCGCCCTGATCAAACAATTTGATGGCGTCCCGGAACTCCATCTCGCAGAAATTTTCAGGCACTTTCACATCATCATTGATCATCACGCCGAAACATTGCCGGTCGTCAAGCGTGCCCATGGTCATGTATTCAAGACCGGGCAGTCCGCTCACTTCAAGTCCGGAAAGAAATTTAACCGGCTCTGCCGAGCGCAGATAAATGCGTCTTTTTTTGAATAGCAGAATAATTGCGTTTTCCGGGCAGGAAGATGTACATTCCGATACAGTTGCTACTGAGAATTTCATTTTTCAGTTGTCTCCTTTTATGTTAAAAAATCTAAAAGCATTAGCGGTTGTAATATCGGCAATGTCTTCCACAGGACATCCCCGGAGCAAAGCAATCTTCTCGGCAACCTTGATTAAATATCCGGGATTATTGGTTTTTCCCCTGTAAGGCACCGGGGCGAGATATGGAGAATCGGTTTCAATCAGCAGCCGTTCATCGGGGATTATCCGGATATTTTCATGGATATTCACCGCTTTGGGAAATGTCACTATTCCGGTAATGCCGATGAAAGCCCCCAGTTCCAGAAACTTTTCCGCCCAGGCTGGAGTTCCGGCAAAACAATGAACAACAAACCGTCCGCCGGAACGCGCAAAGTCTTTGAGCAGAGTATAACATTCGGCATAAGCATCGAACTTGTCATCCTTGTCCCGGCAGTGGACTATCGCAGGCAGGCTCCACTCCAGCGCAAGCGCCAGAAATTTCTCAAAGACGGCATATTGAATTTGCTTTTCCGAATTTTCATAGTAGAAATCAAGGCCAAGCTCTCCAATTGCCGCCAGCTTGGGATGATTTCTGAATTGATCAAACATGGCAATATCGCCGGCATATCCGGACGCGCTGTGCGGATGAACCCCGGCGGCGAACCATGCACATTCAATGCGTTCCGCGAACAACCGGGCTTTCACAGATTCGTCAAAGTCGGCGCCGGCAGCCAGCAGCCAGGCCAGTTCCGGTGTTTTCACGCCGGCAAAATACTCTTCCGGCGAAACCTCGCCGTAAAAATGAAAATGTGTATCAAAGAGTTCCATCAACACTCCTGCCTGCGTTTTTGCCAAAACCTTATGTTAATCTGAATAATATAACCGCAAAAGTTAAAATGTGAAGAAATCCGGTATAGAGATTTGCAAAAAATATGCTATATTAACGGAATATTCATATTATTTTAATGGTTTTACGGGGGCAGTGTGGCTATAAAGCGCATCAACGAAATCGCGGACAGCTATGATATTATTGTCGCCGGCGGCGGCCTCGGCGGCCTTACCGGAGCAAATATCCTGGCGCGCAACGGTTATAAAGTTCTTCTGACGGAACAGCATTTCCAGCTTGGCGGACTGGCCACATATTTCCGCCGCAAACAGCATATTTTTGACGTGGCGTTGCACGGTTTTCCCGTCGGCATGAAAAAAACACTCAGGAAATACTGGTCAAAAGAAATGGCGGAACATATTACGCCGGTGAAAAGCATCCGTTTCGACAACCCTCAATTCAGCCTGGAAACAGATTTCACCGAATCGGACTTCACCGAAAAGCTGGTATCTGTATTCGGCTTAAACCGCGATACGGTCCAGGCTTTCTATCATGAACTTGCCGGAATGAATTTCTATGACGAAAACAATATGACCAACCGCGAACTGTTTGAAAAATATTTTCCCGGCAGGAATGACGTAGTGCGGCTGCTGATGGAACCGATAACTTACGCCAACGGCTCCACGCTGGACGAACCGGCCATCACTTACGGAATTGTCTTCAGCAACTTTATGAGCCAGGGGGTTTATACTTTTACCGGCGGCACTGATCTGATGCTGGAAATGATGGCGGATGAACTGGAAAAAAACGGCGCTCACCTCATCAATCGCGCCAAACTGGAAAAGATCAACCTGAAGGACGGCAAAGTCTGCGGCGCGGTGATTAACGGCAGGGAAATAAAATGCCGGGCGGTGCTGTCCAACGGCAATATTTTAAATACCATTCACGAATATATCGGCGACCGTAATTTCTCTCAAAATTATCTGGATAAAGTTCGCAAAGTAAGGTTGAACACCAGCAGTTGCCAGGTTTACATCGGTCTGAAGCCGGGCGAGAAAATTGATTTTATCGGCGATCTGCTTTTTACCTCCACCTGTCCGGACTTTTCGCCGGAAAAACTGATCAGCAAAGATGTCTCCAGCCGCACTTATTCAGTTTATTACCCTGAAATACGACCCGGCAGCAACGATTATACCGTAGTGGCCTCGATGAATGCACGGTTCGAAGACTGGGCCAGTCTGCCGGAAGATGAATATCTGCGCGAGAAGCAAAAACTCATCAAAACCACACTTGACTCGCTGAACAAATATATCCCGGACATCAGAAATAAAATCGATTATACCGAAGCCGCGACTCCGTGTACTTTCCAGCGTTACACCCTGCACGGCGGCGGCTCATCATTCGGCACCAAGTTTGAAGGGCTTGAAGTCAGCATGAAACTGTCGGAAGAAATCGGCGGCGCGTTCCATGCCGGCTCGGTCGGCATCATCATGTCCGGCTGGCTGGGAGCCGCCAACTACGGGGTGATCGTGGCACACAACATTGACAAGTACCTCAACTCATAGCCTGCTTGATATGCCGCAGTAATTCATGCAGCAGATAATCCGGATCCAGGTCATTTTCAATCCGATGCCGTATCACAAAGTCCGGCTCCTTCGCAATGGTGACAAATTGCGATTTTCTCACCAGCACGTGAAAAAATGAAGCATCATCCGGACTGATAGATTTTTTTGTCGTGAAATAGTCCAGATCAATATCCAGAATGAAATTTGATTCCGCCAGATCATGGATTCCGGCGCAGGCCGCCATTGGCGCCGCCGCATCGAACTTATCTATCAGAAAATCAGACTCAAGAATACGGTTCGCGCACCTGACTCCAGAACCTCCGGCATTGACGACGAAAATCCTGTTTTCAGGTTCTTCGTAAGTATACGGCGGCAGCGGCGGCGGAAGTCTCATACGCGTCATCAAACCTCGCGGACTCTCGTCCTCCCAGTATTGTCTCTCCTGTGCCGACCAGGTGGTATTGCCTTCAAACGAAAAAACAAACGCGTTTCTTATAATCCCGGACTTTATGGCATAATCAATATGCTCATCGTTGCTTAACTGCTTTACTGCGGCAGCAGGAAGCGCATCGTCGCCATAAGCGGCGGCGGAACTCATTTCATTGCGCAATATCGCAGCTTTCCGCTCGTCATGCCCGCAAGCCGAAAATGCATAGTGCAGAAATGCCGGACGGGTGTCGGTGTGATAATCGAAAGTAATCAGCACCGGCGGCTGCGCCGTTTTAAGCCGCTCAATTCTCCATGGAATAAGTGCATGATGATGTTCTTCTACGATATAAACGGCTTTTACACCAATCATTTTAACGGTATATTCCATGAGCCATTGCCTTATAAAACGAAGCTCTATCCGTCTGTTATCAGGCGTTAAATCTGCGTTTTCCCAACCACATTGATAACTCTCACTCCACAAATCAGGTCATGCGGGGCGCGGCCGAAGATATAGACAACAAACGGCGCGGCAATGCCCAGTGTCATCATCATGACAGTAAACAGAAACGCCCGATACAAGTAGACTTCGCTAATATCGTTTTTCGTAATAAAAATCCCCCAGAACCACATGCCGAAAGTCTGGGCGAAATATCCGAGCGCAACGCCGTAATAGATCATAACCAGGCCGAGGGCAATTACCGCAGTAACCGTATATATCTTTTTGAGTTTTACGGTCTGAATCCAGCGGGCTTCGTTTTCCGCGCCGCTCAGACAAATGTAGCTTTTCCCGTCTTTTATGTCGTTCCAGAGCGCTCCCTGGATGTAACCGGCGGATTCACATGCCCTGGTGCATGGCGGAGACTCGGCGTTCAGATTATCAAGAACCGGTTTCTTTTTTACCGGTTTTACGATTTCCGGAGTAGCCGGATTTTCCGCCGCCGCAGCCGGATTTTCCACTCCCCCGGCTACCTGTTGTTTATCAGCGGCGGACGAGACTGCAACGGTTTTGACTTTCGGCTGAGCGGCAGTCGGCGGAGCTGAAACATTCTTAGCTTCAGCAACCGCATCCGGAGCAGGCGCTTCTTTTTCTTCAGGCAGCGCTATGACATATTGCCGCGGCAAAACCTGCACGGAGTTATCAGTCGCTTCGACCGCATACGAATAAGCATAATAACTGGCAATGGCAAAAAGCGGCAGGAACAGGACAACCGCCAGGAACCCCATGTCAAAAACAAAAGCCCAAATACGCGATGAAGTATTTGCCGCCTCCGGCGCATGCTGGTAAGTGAAAGAAGTCTTCTCTTTCTTTGCTTTCTTGAAAATTGACTTTATCGAACTTACAGATGCAAGATTCTGCTGCATTTGTCCGCTTGTTTCTTCGAGACGCTTTGCCTGACGGCTGAGATTTTCCTCGACAAAATCCAGTTCAGCAACAGTTTTCCACTTTCCCAGCAGCGAATTCCTTATCGGGGTGTCACTGTTGACCCGGTCCTCGTCAATCCATTTCTTCAAAGTATCCTGGTCAACAGGGCCATGCTCGCTGCCTTCAATATCTTTTATTATGAATTCCATTTTGCGCCTGTTTTTAAGTTATAAAATTATCAGCATAAATAAGTCTAGATGAATTAAAGGAAAATTCAAATGCAGTTTTTGAAAAACCGGCGCGGAGATTGAGATTGCAATAGATAATTTTCAGGATAGATTATATAGTGTTATATTTTAAACATTATGGAGCATGGAAGATGGATATTAAAAAATACCTGATTGAAAACAAGATATTGACGGTTTCCGTAGCCATTGCGCTCTTTGTTTCGCTCGCTCATATCTTCTTTTGTGCCGACGTATTCAACGACATTGCCGGTTCTTACGGACCGATGGCCGGCGCATTCGGGGCTGGAGACTGGGAATCCGCCTTCCCGGAAAATGTTCCTCCGCTTCTCCCGTCGCTTGCAGGCCTTTTCTGCATGGCCGGCATTAATACCCTTACGGCGTTGATTATTGTGTCAAGCCTGTTTTATATTCTGGCTATTTTCCCGTTGTATCATTTCCTTAAATTATATCTTAAACCGGAATACGCGGCATTCGGCTGTCTGCTCTATGTTGCGGCTCCGAAAATCATCCGGTTCAGCTGCACCGGCCTGCCGGACGCCGGGAGAAATTTCTTCCTCATCTCCGCTGTCTGGCTGCTGCTCAGCTATTTCCGGAAGAACAACGCCATGAAACTGGCATTTCTGGCATTATGCCTGAGCGGTCTGGTTCTGGTCAGAGCTGAAGGGGTAATTTATCTGCCGCTGTTTCTAATCTGGTTTATAGTGATGCATTTCCGCACCCGTGGAACAGCATCATTTTCAACCAGCACATTTGCGCTGTTAAAGAAACTGGCGCTTATCCTGATTCTGTTATTAATTGTTGTTTCGCCGCGGATGTGCCAGGTTTACAGCCTGACCGGCATTCCGGCAATTGACTCAAGACAATCCGACGTCATTTCCGCGCTGCGGGACTTGAGCCTGCCGGTGATTGAAAGCGATGACGCCGTTGTCCTGCCGGGACCGGGAGCAAAACCGCATCATGTGATTATTTCCAGGCTGGCCGTCCTGCTCGAATGTTTCTGCAGCGGCAGTTATGAACTCTATCTGGCGCTGGCGGTTGCCGGCATTATGCTGTTAAGAAAACGCAATGAGATTACGCTCGAGCACTGGGTTATTTTCAGTTTTGTCATTTGCAATGCAATAATATTCTTTGTGATCGTGATGAGTGAAAGATTTTTCAACATCAATACCATGCTGCTGATGCCGTTTACAGTAATGGCATGCCTGGCGATCTATAACTTCCTGTGTTCAAAAGGCATGCGGCAGGTCGCGTTAATCGGCGTTACTATCCTGGCTGCCGCTCAAGTTTGCATTGGCGCAAACAATGCTTTCAGCCTCCGGCAGAACGACAGGCCGAAAGTCGGAAAATGGATAATGGAGAAGCAGGCCGGACTGCTCCAGGAAACCGGCAAGAATGATGTTGTGCGAAAACTTGTCATCCTGTCCGACAAACCGCAATATGCGTTCTGGGCAAATGCGGAATGGGCAAAATCAACCGGGAAAAAAGGCCAGGAACTACCGCCGCTGGAAGTGCTGCAGGCGCAGAATGTTGATATTGCCGTCGTCGGCAAGGAGGACTCCAGCCTTTATCTCCAAATTATCAAATCTCCGCACTTCAAGCAAATATTGACGCCGTTCAGTGACAACACCTGCATTTTTCTGTTTATTCCGGACAAAACCGCGCCTGACTATGTGCCGGCTGACGATGTTGCCGATGACGAAGCAAAAGACAAACCTGCGAATATGTCAGACGCCGGCAAATCTTCAGCTTCAGCCGGACAACCATGAAAAAACATCCGCATCACGGCAGAATATTTTTGCAGCGGACGACTGAATAAAGGAGTTTGCGGCGATGCAGGAAACCGCCTTTTTCATCAGCATCTTAATCCTGATAACCCTGATTTTGTTTTCAGCGTTCTTCTCCTGCTCGGAAACCGCGCTGTTTTCGCTCAGCCGCGCCAGATTGCTGAACTACAGAAAAGAGCGGTCAGGAACCCGTAAAATAATCGTTGAACTCCTTGACTCCTACCATTCAACGCTGATTACGCTGATACTGGCCAACATGTTTGTCAACACCGGCATTGCCATCGTCAACGAACATATCACGGCAACCGCCGGACTCGGCGTCTGGGTCACGCGAATACTGTCTATCTTCATCACTGTAGTCATACTGCTGATTTTAGGCGAAGTCATCCCCAAAACCATCGCCCTGATCAACTCCGAGAAAGTATCGGACAAAGTCGCCCTGCCAGTGTTCCTCATCAAACGACTGCTCTGCCCGGCAGTATTTATAGCGGAAAAAGTATCCGCGTTCATTCTCGACCTGATTGGCAGGAAAAAAACAGTGCCGCTGACCGCGGATGAATACTCATCCTACCTGGAAATGGCCGGCACTTCCGGGGCGTTTTCACGGGCGGAAATGCAATTACTGAACACCGCGCTTGAACTGCGCGAAAAACTGGTAGCCGAAGTAATGACCGGCCGGATCGGGACATGTACCATCGCCGTAGACCTTGCTCCCGAGGAAGTTGCCGATATCATCCGCCGCGAAAAACGCGAATTCTTCCCGATTGTGAAACATGATATTGATGATACCGAGCATTTTCTGTCCGCCAGAGGATTTTTTCTGCTGCCGGAGACGGAGCGCCGCCAGTGGGCGCACAGCAGCGGGGTATTTTCCGCCATCTCCATTCCAGACAGCACTTCGCTGACACTGGCATTGACTTCCATGCGGCACCGGAAGATTCCCGCCGCGCTGGTGGTGGACGAATACGGCCGGGTTTCCGGCATGATAACTTCAAAAGACATATACGGGGTCATGGTCGGCGATATTACCGGACCGTACAATACGCCGGACTTTGATATTCAGCAGCTCCATGAACATGCCTGGATTATTGACGGCATGATGCCGCTGTATACATTTGAAGATATTTTCAAAATCGACATCCCCGATGAATTCGAATCCAACACGCTGAACGGATTGTTCTGCGAAGTTATCGGCCGGATTCCGGCCGCCGGCGATGAAATAACCGTATTCGGCATTAAGATGAAGGCCGAGAATGTCGAACATCACTGCGTCAAACGTATGCATGTTGAACTGCTGAACCGGGAGGATAAGCTATGATCTATCTTATCGCCGGACTGATGCTGGCAGTGCTCATGCACTCGTTTTTCTGCGGCTGCGAAATCGGCCTGATCTCATCTCAGAAACCGCGCATACGTTCTCTTGTCAGGAGAGGATCAAAGAGCGCCGCAATCATTGAATTTTTCCTGGAACGGCCGCACCTGATGCTGGCAACCATCCTGATCGGCGTCAATATCGCGCTCAGCATCGCCGCGGATCTGGCCAAAGAGATTGCCCTGGAATGCGGCTTCCGTGACAACTGGACGACGATGTTCATAACCGCTTCCGCCCTGGCGGTAATCCTGCTGATCTTCGAAATCATCCCGAAAGACTGGTTCCGGCAGGCCCCGGAAGAGCGCTGCGTCCGTTTCGCCAGAATGTTCTATGCATTTTACCTGATCCTCTATGTGCCTGCTGTCCTGCTGGCTAAATTCACCGCATGGTTCATCAATACATTTTCCAATCAGGCGAAAAGCGCGGACAACGCGAAACTCCTGCTCCGCGAAGACTTCCGCATTCTACTCCGGGACAGCGAAAGCGCAGGCATAATTGAAAACGAGGCGGCGGAAATCATTGACCGCTCCCTGGACTTCTACAACCTGCGCGTCGGCAGCATCATGATTCCGATAAGCAAAGTAAAGACTGTTCCGCATAACGCCACGGTTCGTGAAGCCGTTGAACTCTGCCGCCGGCACCGCCTGTCGCGCCTGCTGATTAAAAATGAAAATCTAACGGATATCGATCAGCAATTCTCCGCCATTTTCAGCATCTATGACGCCATCTTTAAACTGAACGAGTCAAAATGGCATGACACTCCGGTGACCGCCTGCTCCCGGACTCCGGCGACAATCCGTCCGCACAGCGAACTTAACGAAGTTCTAACCCGCACCAAAGCCGCCCAATGTCAGTTGGTGGTAGTCAGGAATGACAACAACACCCCAATCGGAATCGTCACGCCCGTGGATGTGGTAAAAAGACTGTTTCCATGATTTCCCGCCTGGAGATTCTGACGCATCCTGCATCTTTTTACATTTTTGAACTGTAAAACGTCTCGCATGGCACTTATGGAACTCATAGGATATTACCGTCCTTGACTAACCCGCCCATCCCATGTTTTGCCCATGCGGCCAGCATAAATACACGAGCCGTCAACCTGCACTACTTTTCTCGCTTTTCTCTTTATATCGTGGTCGGCCTCAGGTTTTTTCGTGGTGAAAATACATTTATCTACAACTCCTTAATGATAATTTTTAGTAGAAAATGCTGGAGCTGGCGTTAGAGGACTTGACAAAAGTAAACAAATGTTTTATAATAATGTTTAAAACAGTTGTTTCAACTTAAATGGAGAAATTGGACATGGATCGCAAGAATAAAATACTCCATGCGGCGATAGATGAATTTACGGATAAAGGTTATCACCTTGCCAGAATCAGAGCAATCTGCGACAAAGCCAAAGCCAATCTAGCGGCAATTAATTATTATTTCGGCGGCAAAGAGGCGCTGTACCGGGAAGTCATCGAATTTGTGTTTAACATCTCCGATCCGTTTGACCTGGTTATACAGGACCGGGGACATGAAATGAAACCGGAAGAGTATCTGCTCCACTGGATCGAATCATTCCTGCAATGCACCTCTTCCGAAAATCCGTTGTACAAATACCGCTACAAGATCATCATTCACGAAATGGTTTCACCTTCGCCGCTGCTTCCTGAGATCATGGCTCACAAAATGATACCCAGGCTTGCCAGGCTAAAAGAAATCGTAAAAGAACTGAAAGGCAGCCGGACCACGGATGATGAAGTCAGCACATTGTGCATGCTGATCATCGGACAATGCATATACTTCTTTAACAAGCCGATGGTGGAAGGGTTTACCGGGCAAAAAGATTTCGTCGACAAAAACATCAAATTGATCGCCGGAAAGATTATTAAAACGCTTACAATTTGAGAGTAATGCATGAAACGCATCGTAAAACTCGCACAACTTTCAATCGCTGCCGCAATGCTGCTGGCAGTCTCCGGATGCAGCCGCCCGCGGGAAGGCTTTCAGGGGTATGTTGAAGCGGATATGGTTTATATTTCACCGGTAATTGGCGGCCGGCTGGATAAGCTATATGTCGATCATGGAGACTTTGTAAAGAAGGGCGCTAGACTTTTCGATCTGGACAGTGTCGAATATGCCGCCGCCGTTGCTGAAGCAGAAGCTAATCTGCGCAAGGCCAAATCCGACTTGAACGATCTGCTTAAAGGCGCCCGGCCGGAGGAAATCGAAGCGCTGAAAGATAGAATTTCCAAACTCGAGGCTACCTGCAATCTGGCTAAAATTGTTCATGACCGGAACAGTAAACTTATTGAAAAAAACGTTATTGCCGCCAAGGATTATGATAACTCCATGTGGCTCCAGATACAGAACCAGTGGGAACTGGCTGAGTCAAAACACAATCTGCTCATAGCGCAGCTTCCCGCCCGCGAAGACCGGGTGATATCAGCACGGGAAGCGGTAAAAGCAGCGGAGAACGCTCTCGCCGGGGCAAAATGGCGGCTGGAACAGCGTTTCGTCAGCGCGGCGCAGGATGCTTTTGTATTTGATACCGTCATGCGTCAGGGGGAATATGCCGCCGCCGGCAATCCTGTAGTAATGCTGATTCCGCCGGAGAATATGAAAGTTAGATTTTTCGTCCCTTATCCCGATATACAGAAAATCCATGCCGGTGATAAAATTGAATTCTACCCTGACGGCAGCCGGGAAAAATATCAGGCCAGCGTAAACTATGTCTCCCTCAAGCCGGAATTCACGCCGCCGGTTATTTACAGCCGGGACAGCAACCCCAAACTGGTCTTCATGATTGAAGCGGATGTTGATCCCCAATGCGCCTATAAAGTAAACGCCGGAATGCCGGTGACCGTAAAACTGTTA
>JBAWXM010000159.1:0-11288 GCA_037144075.1 Lentisphaerota bacterium
GCCCAGGCGGCAAGAGATGGAAACAGACCGGCGGCAACCGCCACCGCATGGTTTCGCGGTGTTTCCTGAAACGCCTGCGCCGTCATGACCAGGCCGATCCAGATGAGAATCCCGAATGTCGCCTCCAGCGGCACGACGTGAAGCACGGCAGTGACCGCTCCGCAAAAACAAAGCAAACTGATCACGACGCCGTTCAATGCGGAATAGCCGATTCTGGCCCCCATCATTTTCCATCCGGGATGACCTATGTAGATAGTAGTAGGGAATGCGCTCCCGAAAAAGGCTGCGACAACACTGCCGGCGCCGTTCATCATCAGCGAAGGCATGGTTTCATACCGGTCGCCGGCAGCCTCGGCGCTGTCGAGCGACTGCAGCGATCCGAGCACATTGAACAGTGCCATCGGAACGATAACTGTGAGATAACTCCAGAGTGCGCCGCCGGACACCAGCGCCTGCCAGGCCGTGACATCCGGCTGCGGCAGGTGAAGCCCGAATGGAACCGGACCTGACGGCGGAGTGAATGACGGAACGCCAGCCCATCTCAACCCCCATGCAATCGCCACCCCGGTCAGAATGGCCAGCAGTCCGGCGGGAATCCCCAGCGGCATGCGCATCCGCGTGGCATAAGCGATAACAATCAGAAACATCGGCAGCAGCGCAATCGCCGGAGAGGCGAAGATTTGAAAAGCGAACCCCATCGAAATAAATGTCAGCGCAATACCGGCCAGTGATGAAAGCAATGCCGCGCGCGGAGCTTTTCTGCGGAGCGGGTCCGCAAAGAATGCCAGCGCCAACTCAAGCAGGCCGCTGACCAGACAGGCGAAAACGCCAGCCTCCCATACTTTTACCGGATCTTTAGTAGCCTGCCACACCGGCGCCATGATGAAAAACAGGAAAGCAATCAGGCTCACAGTATTAATCCCGTAAGGCAGCGCCGTCACATCATCCCGGCCAGTCCGTTTCGCCAGCCGCCATGCCTGCCAGGAGTAAAATAGATTACCCGCCACGACAGACACCGCCGCGCCAGGCAGAATTAAACCGGCCACGGTCGCCAGCGGAATCCCGCACACCAGCGGACACAGTGTTGCAATCAGCAGCAGCTGAAGCAGATTATCAATAAAAAGCCCGATAAACCCGTCCCAGTCTCCGCATACAAACCATTTTGCTTTCATATTCCGCGCATTATACCTTGATAGAATTTTTGATTTCAACATTTGCATAATATTGCCCGACTGCGTGGAGAATCAAGACAATAATAACTCAAAAAA
Source organism: Lentisphaerota bacterium (assembly GCA_037144075.1). GTDB lineage: Bacteria > Verrucomicrobiota > Lentisphaeria > Victivallales > Victivallaceae > CAIPAT01. The sequence goes on from JBAWXM010000159.1 coordinate 1,269, forward strand.
CAAAAATGGGCCATTCCATCCGCATTCCGATATCCCAAATTATTTCAATCATAAGTTGAATTCATTTCCATAATGAAATATACTATGTCGGATTGAGGAGAGCGCGTTCTATTTGTTTCAGGAAAACGCTATGAATTACCCCAATATTGACGAAAAGGATACCTTGTAAATATGAAACACAGTATCTGGCGCGATTTCCGGGCAATTTGTTTTTGCCCCGTTGGTGGCGTATGCAGCGGAATGCTACACCTCGTCTGGCGCAATTTTCTGGTCATCTGTCTTTGCTCCGTTAGCGGGGGACTTAGCGCAATCATGGCCGGACCATCTGGTATTTTTCGCGGGGCGGTTCTCGGTGCCTGCCTCGCCGCTGCGTTTCCGGCGATTGATTATTTGAGATCCCAAGGCAAATGCCGGTCACTTTGGACAGCCGCCTTAGTCGGCATGCTTTTCGGATTGCTGGCCGGACTCATAATTTGCCTGTTCGAAATTAAAACTGGACTCGATGAACTGGTGCCAGCGCTTAATCAACCGGCGCTGCTGATATTTCTTGCCATGCTTTATGGCTTTTTCATCCATTTGAGCCTTGCTATAAATAATCGCTGGCGATGGCTTGCATATCTGGTCGCTATGCTGTTTTGCCACTATTGCAGATTCTTATTGGCATTCAGCTCTGAGCCGTATTCACTATATCAATTATATAAAGTGTTCAGGATTACGTTATCTTTATTTCTGCCATTTACCGTGTTATGGTATCTCCCGGTCATGTGTTTACTGCCCAGAGCAAAGCAAAAGTCAGCTATAATTAATAATTCTATAAATCAACAAGGAGATAAAGTATTATGAAAAAGTATTTAACCCTCGTCGCTGTCATTGCAGTAATATCCCTGTTCATCCTCTCCGGATGCGGGCCGCTGTGATGGAGATGATGAATGCCATGATGAAATACAGCATCTGGCGATATATCCTGCTCATCTGTCTTTGTGCGGCTGGCGGCGGACTCAGCTCAAGCATGGCCGGGCCGGTCAGCATCTTTCGCGGGGCTGTACTCGGAGCCTGGCTGGCGGCGGCGTTTCCGGCGATTGATTATTTGAAATCCAAAGGTAAATGCCGGTCTGTATGGACTGTGGCCTTAACCGGCGCAGGCTTCGGACTGCTGGCCGGACTTATAATGTGCAGGACAAGAATTGTGATTGATTACGAAGACGCAATCATTCCAGTGCTTAACCAGCCGTTGCAACTGATACTTCTTGCCGCGCTTTATGGTTTTTTCGTCCATTTGAGCCTCGCTGTAAACATGGATCCCTACTGGAAACTGCCCGTATATATGGGAGCAATGTTCTTCTGTCATTACTCCAAGTTTGTACTATGCAATCAACCCTTTTTAGATTCACTGATTTTTGCTCTGCTGGGCTTTATGCCATTTGCCTTATTATGGGGCATTCCGGTCGCCCGTTTATTAATAGTTCCGGAACTGGATTCAATGGATAATATATCAAAACAACAAGGAGAAAAAGTATCATGAAAAAGTATTTAACTCTCGTCGCGGTCATTGCAGTTATTTCCCTGTTCATCCTCTCCGGATGCGGGCCGCTGTAAAGGTCAGGAGTTAATATGGTAGCTATTCTTATCGTCGCCTGCATATGCACCTTTGTTTTTCTGCTGGCAGGTCATTATACGAAAACGAAAACGTCAAATGCGGATGAAAAACGTCCATGGCCAATCATAAAGCTGGCTCTGCTGTGCGCTTTAGGCTGCGGCCTGGGATCGGTACTCGGCGGGCCAGTGGCAATCTGCCGTGCCATATTGCTGGGAGTGGCGATGTTTTCCGTAATTCCTGTAATAGAAAAAACCAACGGGATATTCCTGAAATTCCGCATATTGCAGGCTGGACTGCTTGGAGCAGGCGCAGGCCTGGCGGCAGGCTGTCTGATGGCATTATTGAATCCGTCGTTAGCTGATTTAGGAATGAATCACTATGACACATCACCGCAGACACTGATTATCTTTTCAGGGTTATACGGACTGCTGGTTCATGCGGCGTTCAAGGCAACCGAAAAACGCCACATCACAGTCAGGTTCCTGTCGGTACTACTTGCCATGTGCATGGCTTTCATTCTCAGATTTCATCCGCTGGTATTTCAAACAACTCATCCTTTCATCATACTGAATGTTATTGCGGCTTCAGTGCCAAGCTGCATTTTTATCGCTCTCCTCTGGTGGATGCCGGTGGAGAAGCTGAAAATATTATACCGCCCGGATCTTGCGGAGGAAGATAATAATCTTAATGGCAAAATATTGAATAAGATTGCATTCTATTCGATAATCATCTGCCTGCTATCAGGGCTGCCGATGATGAATCTGGCAATAACCCACAATGACATTCAATTTGAAATAGAAAACTCAAACGACGCGCTAAAAAAAATGCTGACCGGGAAAATTATTGCGCGAGATCGAGTTTACGACTGTCATGCCGGCAAAAAGGCAGGCGATAAACTTCAGGACTCAGATTTACTTAAAGATGCCCAGACGTTCGACTGTAAGAACAATATCATATGTATTTCAAGCAACGGGTATAATAATAAATATACAAATGTTATTTTTACAGATAATGCAAAAAAAGAAATCAAAATAAATACATGCTTTGTCTATGTCAGCATATCCCCTGATTGCCTCCAACTGGCCGGAATGTCTGACAACGGTGGCATTGCCGTATATGAAACGGCTTCAGGAAAACTTATAAAACAGCTTCCAGAACAATTCAGTGACAGTCTCTGCTGGTCGGCGGACGGCAAAAAAATATTTGCTGTCTCGGCAGATAAAGAACCACAAATATGCCGGATTGATATTGCGTCCGGCTCGGTTGAGAAATTGTTCCGCGGCGATATGCCAAGACTGATTCAATGCGATGATAAAATTGCCTATAGAGACAATAACGCAATCAAGATCATCTCGCCGGAATCTGGAAAAGCGATTACTCTGTTAGAGAATTTACCACAAAAAATCTCAGGGTATAACATTTCACCCTGCGGCAAATTTTTGATCTATTTAAAAAATAGAACGAATCCTTTTGTCTTTCACAGTTCATTTATGACAGTATTACCCATCTATGAACATGCGCCTGGCACAATTTTAGGAATAATAGACCGATTTGGATGGAAAAACTCAACATCAATTGTCTGGCAGAACAGTCAACTTGAAACGGAGAATGCAGGTACGGCATTAAAAATTAAATGAGCAAATATTGGGATTGCTTACGATTGAATTTGCGCATGGGCAGACTGGCTCTGACCAACCGCTGGTTAGGACAGAATGATTATGCGGCGAGTTATGACCGGCTTGCCATGAGCTACGACCGGGAATGGCTGACGCAGTTACAGCCGGTTACCGACCGGCTGCTGGAACATTTGCCGGAGTTGGAATGCAAACAAATTTTCGATCTCGGCTGCGGCACCGGCTATGCAACGTCAGAACTACGGAGAAAATATCCGGCGGCGGAAGTGACCGGAGTGGACATCTCCGGCAGAATGCTGGACGCCGCCAGAGTCCGTTGTCCGGAGGCGGAATTCAGGCAAAATGATCTGCTAAAATTCCTCAAAGAACAGAAAGAACGAAAAGCGGATTTGATTGTTTCCGCCTGGGCCATTGGCTATTCCAATCCGTCATCGGTAATCGCCGAATGCGCCCGAGCGCTTTGTCCGGGCGGGACATTCGGCTTTGTCGTAAACTATTTCGATACGCTGAAGCCGGTGTTTAATGCGTTCCGCCGCTGCATGCAGTGTTATCCGGAACGGATTAACATGGCCTTATGGCCGCGTTTTCCGAAGAACCGCGAAGAGTTGGAAACGCCGTTACGGAACAACGGTTTTACAGCTGTATGGACAGAGGAAGGCAATATTCAGATTGCCCCGCCGGACGGAAGTGCGGTAACAATGGAATGGCTGCTGCAAACCGGAGTTCTGGCCGGATTCGATCAGGTCATGCCGCTGCGTGACGATTCTGAACTGGCGGAGTTTTTCAATCAAGCACTGGCAGAACAAACCGGGCAGATATGTCATCATTACTATGCGGGAATATTTACCAAAGAGGAGCGTTGAACACAACATGCTTACCCAATCCTGGAAATTGCTGAGAATATTGTTGAATCCGAGGATCACCGCCACTCCGCTTGGCGTCACCATGGAGTTGAGGAAACGCGGAATAAAACGGCTGCCGGACAAGCTTTACAGCAAAATTAAAGGCGGCCGCGGCAAACTGCAAATGTTAAAGTTAATCAGGGAGTGGCTTGCCGGTGAACTTATCAGCCGTCACAACGGTCAATGGGTGCTTAATTCATTCATGCCGCCTTTTCCTGGTCCGGCTTACAACCGCATGTTCGAAAATCTGCTTTCCGGACGCAGATTGAGTCCGGTTTCAGCATTCATGGCCGTAACCGCTGAATGTCCATTCGCGTGCAGTCACTGCAGCATAAAAAAAAGACGCGGCGGCAGCATTGATACCGGATACTGGCTGAAAACCATTGAACAGCTGCATCAGCTTGGAACCAGCATTTTCGGTTTTACCGGCGGCGAACCGCTGATGCGGGAAGCCCTTCCTGAATTGATTAAAGCCGCCGCTGACGGCGGCGGAACAACTATAGTGTTCAGTTCCGGCCACGGCTTCACTCAGGAAACTGCGGAAAAGTTAAAAGAAGCTGGACTGTGGGGTTTCTGTGTCAGCCTGGATTCCCTTGATGCAAATGAAACCGGAAGCATTCGCGGCAAGGCCTGCGCTCTGCCTACGGCAATGGACGCTATCCGGATCGCCGTGAGAAACGGCTTTTATACCATGACCGGAACTCTGGCGTCGCGCCAGCTTGTCGAAAGCAAAAAATATCTTGACATTTATCGCCGGATACGGGAACTCGGAGTTCAGGAGATGCGGATTGTCGAAACCATGCCCTGCGGCAATTTGATTGATGCGGAGGATGATTCGCTTCTTACTCCTGAACACATCCGGGAACTCAGAGAATTCCATATTGCTACCAACCGTCAGGGGAAACTTCCGAAAGTGTGCGCGTTTAATCAGGTGGAAAGCCCGGAATTTTTCGGATGCGGCGGCGGGACACAACACATGTTCATAGACCATAACGGCGAAGTATGCCCATGTGACTTCACCCCGATGAGTTTCGGCAATGTCTGCCATGAACCGCTGGCGGCAATATGGGAACGGATGAATACCGCGATGGTCAATCCGCGCCGCCATTGTTTCATCAGGAAAAATCATAATCTAGTGAGAAAATATTACCGGGAGGAAAATGGACTTCCGCTGCCGCCGGATACAAGCTGCCAAATCTGTGCCGAAGCCGGAAGCGAATCATTTCCCGATTATTTTGCCATGGTCACCGGACGCGATAAGTAAAATTTGATTAACGGAATTTACCTGTTTCCGGAAACAACGTGTTGCGGAAAGCCGAGGGGCTTTGACCTGCCCGTTGGCGGAACATCTTTGAGAACTGAAAAATGTCACTGCAACCGGTTTGCGCGGCTATTTCGGTGATATTCAAATTCCGGTTTCCGAGCAGATATTTTGCCATTTCAAAACGAAGCTGCAACTGGTATTCCACAGGAGAAATATCCAGCCATTTCCTGAACTCGGCGCAAAAGTGCGGAACGGACAGCCTGGCCAGCGCCGCCAATTGCCGCAGCGTGATCTTTCCGGTCTGATTTTTTTCAATGAACGCTTTGACCCGGAAAATTCTTTCCGGAATAGACGCAGCGGCGGACTCATGGATAGTTCTGCCCGTTTCCCTGAGCATACAGTGAAACAGGTTTTTCATGATCACCGCATCCGGTTCATACGCCCCGGTGAGTTCTTTATAAATCTTTAAAAGATATTCCTCCATTATGTCCGGTCTGACAAAAGTCAGCGGAGCTCCTGAAACAAAACCGCTTTCCGCCAGCAGCGCGGCGGCGTCCCGTCCATGAAAATGAATCCATGAATGCCGCCATTTGCGTTCCTGATTGCCGTAGTAATGTCCTGCGCCGTCATCCCAAAGCATCAGCGTATTAGCGGGATATTGCCGGATGCAGCCATCCACCTTGAGCATAACCGGTTCGTAAAAAAACATCAGCAGCCGGTCTCCGGTTCCATTCGGCCGGTCAACAATGCCTGTCCGCATTTCCTCGCGAATCCCGGTGCCGGAAATATGCAGCGCTGCATCCGGGCGCGGCCGCGTAAATTTCAGTGTTTTAAAAATCATAAATAATAGTATTTGATAATTAGCGCCATACAGTCCGGCAAAATATGCCGGAATACTAATAGCACATTGAATAATAAAAGACAAATATTAAAACGGGCTTTGTCCGCAATCATCCATAGGCGGACAAACCCCTGAAGACAGGGAAGCCAGATACCGGGAACAGAATGAAAGACGGGAAAATACACTTCACCGCGAAGTTCATGAAAAAGCACGAAAAGAAAACATTATTTCTCACAGAGAAAACAGAGCGCCCAAAAAACAGGAGTCAAAGGTGAAATCCCTAAAGCCGGTCAGGCGACCGGCGCTCCCGGGTTTAACTTCATTGCCTTCATGTTCTTCATGGTGAAGTGTATTTGTCTTTCCTCAGTGTGCTCTGCGTCCTTCCCGCAGTCGCGGGATAAAACTGTATTGGCTTTTTTTCGTGAATTTTCGTGCATTTCGTGGTTAAGGAGCCGTACAAAAATAACCTTTACATCTTCTCGACTCTCCCGAATGCCTTCGGGTTTGCCGGTTCGTTACATACCTGAAGGTATGCGCCTCTCCGGCAATTCCCAAAATCACTTCGGGATATTTCGCGAAACTTGTCAAGTTTATTTCTTTACAGCTCCTAAGGTGTATTTTGGGGTTGCGGCTAGTCCGCGCTAAGCCACTATTGAATCGTTACCGTCTGGAGTTATATTTATACATTACATTACCGAATCATGAAATACAGGGATGAAAAGTAGAAATGCTCTTCCATGAACTGCCGAAAATCCGCTCCATGAGCGAAATGATCTTTGACCCGACATGGGCAGTGAAAGATCATGCGACCAATGTTTGCGAACTTATCCATGTCCGCCGTGGAACGCTCTGCCAGGTGGCAGACGGAAAGAAGTTTACGGCCGTTCCGGGCGACTGCCTGATCATGCCACGCCATACCCTGCACCGGGACGTGTTCGATTTCGAGCTGGGACTGGAAGTTTTTATTGTAATTTTCGACTGGCCGTTTGAGAATGAATTTCTGGAGCGGGTGAACAATTCGAATATCAACCTGATTTCCGCTGACACCAGGATCGCCTTGTCCAGAGTGTTTGACGAGTTGAGAACAGATCCGGGCGGTGAGGAGACCGACCGCATGGTTGCGGCAAGCCGTCTGCTGACCGTACTGATGCTGCTTTACCGGGACATAGTCCAGCAGCAGAATCAGTCAGCAGCGACAGAGTTCGCCGGCAATAAACGTCAGTGGCTGGTCAATGAAGCCAAAAAATATCTGGAAAAACATTACCAGCAGCCGGTAAAACTTGAAGACGTCGCCGCCAGCCTTAAAGTCAGTCAGTTTTATCTTTCCCGTATTTTCAGTCGCGAAAGTGACTTTTCGCTGTTTGAATACCTGAATGATGTACGGATGCGCAAAGCACGGGAGTTGCTGCACGAAGGACGTCACATTGTGGCCGATGTCGCCTATATGACCGGTTTTGAAGACAGCAACTATTTCTCCAAAGTCTACAAACGTTACTACGGCCACTCACCCAGCCATGGACGCTTCAAGAAAACCTGACAGATGCGCCTAATCGCAACGTCGATTATAATGCCTCTGGAAACATGAGCTGTTTTTATATTTTCATTCTTTTTTGATATTTTATGCAAAAGGGTATTGACTTTTAATGGAACCATATGGTATCATCTATAATAATGATTCCAACATTGGTGAATGCTTATGAAACATCCAATTAAAAAGAATGAAATTTATCAAAAGCTGAAAAAGGCTATTGACGACGGGATTCATCCCGGCGGAAGTTTTCTGCCCAATGAGACTGCTCTGGCGCAAATTATGGGGATATCCAGAAACACGCTGCGTTCAGTTCTTACCCAACTGGCGGAGGAAAAAGTGATTGAGCGGATGTATCCCAAAGGAACAATGGTTTGCGCCAGGCGCGGCAATATTCAGCAGCCTTTGACTTTTCTGCTGCCGTGCGCTGATTTTCTAAGCGAAACATTTCCGCATGTGGCGGCGCAAAGCACCAGGATGATGCTAAAAGGGGTTTCACAGATAGCTTTTGAGAATAATTACCGGGTGGAGACCGTGCCGGTGTCGCCGACCAATAACGCGCATGAAATTGACTGGCGGAAGCTGGATTTTGTCAATGCGGACAGCCGGCTGGTGGTAACCACCTACTGGTATCGCGAACTGTTTCCGCTGCTGCTGGAGCGCGGCTGCCGGGTGGCGTTTGTCAATCAGCAGACTTTTTACAGTAAAAATTACGAAGATTTTATAAAAAGCTGCTTCCGGATCACGATTAACGACTTCGGCGCGGCAGAGGCGGCAGTGGAGTATTTGTTCAGGCGGGGCTGCCGCCGGATTGCGCTGTTTCAGCGTTATATATCGGAACCGGAACATCCGCTCATGGGCGGCTATCTCGCCGGGCTGAAAAAATGCGGACTGAAATTTTCCGCATGGCACGAACTTCCGGAACAGCCGCTGAAACAGGAAAACGTAAAAAGCCGATTGAAAGATTTATATAATAAATCCGGCGGTTTTGACAGCCTGCTCATCGGTCCGGAAATTGCGGTTGAATTGCGCCTGCACAACTTATATCAAAGCCTTGGCCTGCCGGAAAATATCAAAATAATAGTTTCCGACGATGCGGGCAACAATCAATGGACAACGCTCCCGCTCACCGGCATGGCATTTCCATGCGAAGAATTAGGCCGGATCGCGGCGAGACATCTACTGTCCCCTGAGTTTTTGCCCGGCGAACAGTTAATCAACGCCCGTATCATTGAGCGCGAATCGACTTCGGTCCATAAATCAGATTTTACACTGGCATGAATTAAAATAAAAATAAGAGGAAGTTCAATGCAAATAAACATAAACGGCAAATATGTCAATAGCGTCTGACAAAAGAATGAAGGAGGCGGAATGAAAAAAAACATGGATCAAACCGACAGGTTCTGGAGAAGTAGATTTTTTAAAGGAAACAACTTTTTAACACTAATTTTTTTGCAAAAAGAGAAGGGAAATCATGAAAAACAGGAATTTTAATTTCACACTCATCGAACTCCTCGTGGTGATCGCGATCATCGCAATTTTGGCCTCAATGCTGCTGCCTGCGCTAAATAAAGCCAGAGCCACAGCCAAGCAGGCGTCATGCAACAACAACCTGAAACAACTCGGCACGGGCGTGCAGTCTTACTCTGATGAAAGCGGCGGTTATCTGATGCCTGTTTTCGGAAGAACTGACAACAGCTACTATTGGCATGAAGCGCTGGTCGGCATTAATAATGAAGCGCTGATGAATAGCGCTCTGACCAAAAGGTCTATGAACAAATATGCCACCCAGAATCAATTTCACTGCCCGGCCCAACCGACAGGATGGCGCTGGCCCTATAATGTTGACTACGCCATTAACGTCGGGATGAGCGCCAGCAATTATATTCCATACAAACTTTCCTCGCAGCGCCAGCCATCCGTCAAGGTTTACATTGTGGATGACAACGCCAATCTGGCTACCGGCGCAACGGACTTTTCCAAGGTTAACCGTACAATTGACTTCAGCTATATCAGTACCAATACTGACGCGGCACGCCCTTCCGGACGCCATAACAGTAAATGCAATATCCTGTGGCTGGACGGGCACACCAGCAATACAGTGATAAAAAACCTGAATAATCCATATACCAGTTCGCCGTTCATATTTGCCACCGGCAGCGCCTGGAATGATTACAACTATACGAATTGGAAAAATCATCCTTAGGAGCTGTCAAGAAATAAACTTGACAAGTCTCGCGAAATATCCCGAAGA
>JBAWXM010000160.1:0-11281 GCA_037144075.1 Lentisphaerota bacterium
TTAATTCGCGCTATTCGCGGCCTTCGATACCCCGGTATCGGCAACCTCTCAGAATACGAACCAATTCTCAAAATCTTCGCAATCTATGTTAAATTTTCAGCCGCGCAGAGTATACCATCGGACAGTTTTCTCCAGCGTCTGGCCGAGCGGGTAATTTATGGTCAGCCCCAGTTCTTTTCTGGCGCGCCCGGTATCAGGCACATAGCGCGAAGGCAGTGTGTCTTCGAGCGGATGCTGAAGGATTTGAATTTCACCCCCGCCGCCAAAACACCGGTTGACCTCCGCGGCTAATCCGGCAATGGAAATCTCCTGTTCCGAACCGACATTATAAGCTCTGTCATGCAGCCCGTTGACCAGAATCGTCCAAAGCCATACCGCCAGATCGGCGGCATACATATATGAACGCAAAGTCGTACCGTCGCCTTTAATGATTATGGGCCGTTTTTCCAAACAGTCACCGATGAAGTTGCCTATGGCAAAATGCGCATCCAGCGGCAGATACGGTCCGGCAAACGCAAAACATCTGGCAATGGTAATGTAGAAGCGGTCCATCGCCGCATATTCCAGACAAAGCCGTTCCGCATGCAGTTTCCCCCTGCCGTAAGCGGACTCCGGACCTTCAAAACCGGGAGTGTTGATGAAGTCTTCAGAAATGTTTGCCAATTCCGGCGGTTGAGTTCCGTACACCGCGCCGGAACTAATGAAAAGCATTTTTCCGGCGGCGGACGTCGCCGTGAAATCCAGTATCCGCCGCGTTCCCTCCAGAATCACGGAATACATTTCCTCCGGATGCTCCTGGTCCAGCTTCGCGCTTGCTTCTGTAGCAGCATGAATCACATAATCAAAACGGCCGGCGGGAAAAGTAAAATTCCGGATATCGCCTTGAACAAAGGAGATTTCATTGAATCCGCGGAATTTCGGATATTCCGACAGAAATTTTTCCGGATTGCGCGACAGCGCCGTCAGCGTTGCGCCAAGCATATACTGCCGGTTGATTAAAACAAAACTCTCCAGCAGCCATTTTCCGAAAAAACCGGTGCCACCAGTGATAAATATGCGCTTGCCGCGCAGTTTGTTCTGCAAAGGCGCAAGCCGCTGGAGAATATCCGCCAGGTCTTCACGAAGAATATCCTTATTCATTTTTTCTCTTTCCTTCCGGTGAATTTTTGTCCATCATCGTAACGCTTTATCTCTTTATCCAAATCCTGCTCGTCTAGCAGCCTTATAGAGTATAAACTGAAACCTGTTCTTATTTCCCGTCACTCCCGAGGGGGAGCCGGCGGCAGCAGTGACTTCCGGCAGAAGATCATAAAGCCGTCAGTATTATAAATACAGGCATACATCGGGTCGCCGGCCACGCTCTTAATCAGATTCTGATACACTGTAATCGAATCAAACCCGCAAAATGACTTCAAATCAAACACATAGAAATCAGGATTCCGCGGGTTGGTGATGAAATTTACGGCTTTGTGCCGGAGAAAAAACACGCCGAGATTGTTCTGGGCGCAAACTGTAAAGTTCTGCGGAATGCATTCCCTGATTTCGTGAAACAGCGCAGCCCGCGGATAATTCAATACCTTTAAATTGAACGGTATGGACATGACGCCCAGCTGGCGGTCAGTCCGGTATAACGGAATATAGCTGTGATACTTCAAATGCGGCAGTTCGCAGAACATTACATTAGCGGTCAGCGGCATGGCTGCACAAAGCGCCAGCGCCATGCGCCGCTGCCATGCCGGACGGTTTCTGAATCGCCGCGCCCGCACCAGGCCCAGCAGCGCAGCCAGCGGCATTACCGGGATCAGGACGTCCGAATAGTGACTTATCAGAAGCTGCTGGTGTCCGTTAATCGAACATATCTGGCTGAATGCAACCGGCAGCAGCAAAAGAAAAAAGCCCCGCCATGACAGCAGCGGCAGAAATGCGAACGGGATCAGCAGGCTGAGTATCACCGCCAGGCTGTTCCCGCTGAAAATAAGCCCGGCAATCTTTAAAACGTTATGAACCGTCGCCGCGAGCGAATCGCCAAGGATCGGAGGATAGCGCGAAACATGATGGTATTGCAGCGGAATTATATGCGGGAACCAGACAAACAGGATAAACAGCGCCGCCAGCAGACTCAATGCCAGGCATGTTATACCCAGTTTCAAATCTTTTTTCCGCGCACACAGATACAAGCCAATGGCAATAGTGACGATGCAAAATGATTCTTTTGCCAGTACCGCCGCAAAAAGCAGCAGCAGAAAGGTCAATTTTTTATGATGCAGATAAGCCAGCCAGGCGGAAAAAAACAGCAGCGGATAAAAACAGCCCATGTGATATTCATAAAGCGTAAAACGCGACAGATATGGATTCAGCAGATACATCATCACAATCAGCAGCGGCCAGCCGGGCGCTTTCAGCATTTTGCGGCAGCAGAAATAAAGCGGTATTCCGGCGGCGGCCAGTATAACCGGCTGGCCGGCCAGCAGCACATACGGACTGTCCCATATCCAGTAAAACGGCACCCAGAATACCGCCAGCGGCGTAAAATGTTCAGTATATCCGCCGCCGCCGATCGTGCCTTTCATGAACCCGTTGAACCGGGCCATCGTTCTGATTATATCCTCATTGGCCCCGAAATCAAATATTCCATATATCAACTGGTAATACCGCAGACAGGAAAGCGAAGCATAAATGAGCGAAAAAATTATACAGGCAAGCATTACAATACGGAATTCAGCATTGCTTTTCTTCGGCATAAAATCAAAACGACTGAATCCTGCCGCGGCGACAAACGCAATGAGTATGCACAGCCCGGCCGCGCAAAAATAACTCATCTGCATACTCTCTCCAGTCGTTTATATTGTTGTACAGTAAAATACTATGAATCTACCACAGTCCGTCCAATCTTCAAGAGTATCTGCGGCGGAAGTAGAGTCAATTTATTCATAACATGCGGAGGGCGGCAGAAGTAAACACTGGCAATGCTTCACCCTTCACCCTTCACCCTTCACCCTTCACCTTATCTCATCCGGTTTGCGGAAGGAATAATTGCGGTGGCTGAAATAACTTAATCCGATTGCAATCGGCACGCATAGAAATTGCGCGGCAACCGGGTTAAACCCGAAACCGTCCACCAGGATGAACATCAATACGAATCCCAGCAGCGCCGTGCCGCCGTAAACCACATAAAACCGGAAATACTCACGCAGAATATTCCCGCGGGTTTTGAATACAAACAGCTTATGGCAGATGTAGGCGTTGGTGATAGCCAGAATATTGGCGGGTATCAGCAGAACCAGATAGTTCACGCTGTCTTTCAGCCATTCATATAAAACAGTATATGCCAGGATACCGAAAACCGTATTCCAGCCCCCGGTAATCAGAAAGCGGACAATTCGACCGATTTCAGCATGGTGATGATGATATTTCCGGATAATGCGTTTCATGCAGGTTTATTCAGAGCCTTCATGATTATCAAAATTAAGTTTTTCTTCCTCAATGACCAGCGGCCTGTCTTTTACATGAGTATAAATCGCTCCAATATACTCGCCGATAATGCCGATAAAAATCAACTGCACCGCCGAAAAGAAGAAAAGTCCGATAATCAGCGGAGCGAGTCCCAGATTGAAAGTCTCCCAGAACATCAGCTTGTAGATCAGATACCCCAGCGCGATCAGCAGACTCAGGCCGGCCAGGCAGAACCCGCAAAACGCCGCCAGCCGCAGCGGCAATTTGGTGTGATTGACAAAACCGTTCATGGCCATATCGTATAACGTAAAAAAGTTATTCTTGGTTTTTCCGCACTTTCTTCTATCCTGTGTATATGGAATTTCTACCCGCTTAAATCCTATTTCCCCGATGATGCCCCGTGCATAAGGATAGGGATCATGATATTTACGAACCGCATCCATGAACTTCCGGTCGTACAAGCCGAATCCGGTGAAATTACGGATTTGTGATGTTTCGGAAAACTTTGCTAGGAGCCAATAATACAGTCGACGTATTGCAAACATCAGTGCGCTTTCTTTACTTTGCTGCTTGACCGCGCAAACCACTTTTGCACCTTTTTCCCATTCATGCACCAAATCAAGAACAAATTCCGGGGGATCCTGCAGATCTGAACAAATGGAAACAACCGCATCGCCGGATGACTGTAGAAATGCGTTGTGAGGTGAACGAATATGACCGAAATTATTGGAGTTGAAAATGACTTTGAAGTTTTTATCCTTCGCGGCAAGCTTTCTGATGATTTCCCGGCTGCTGTCGGTGGAGCAATTGTCCGCAATAATAATCTCATAGTCATACTGCGGCAATTGCTTAAAAACCGCAATCAGGCGGTCATACCATTCATGTAAATTACCTTCTTCATTATAACAACTGGCCGTGATACTAATCTTTTTCTTTTTGACATCCATATTTGCACCCATAGTAATATATGTATCCACCCTGACGCCATAATCCGGAATATAAGCAATGTTTAATATCTTTGCGGGTGGCTGTTTATTCAACTTGACAATAAAGCCATATTTAACCACCATTTTCACATAAAAAGACGATTATGTCCATCAATACATTGTCTTTATTTTTTCGTGCAAAAACAACAGATTATCTTGTAATTATTAATCTGCTCTATCGATATTTTAATATTATCAAAGTCATTTTTGATTAGTAGCATGCGAAGCGATTCTTCTGTGAAATAATTAATATGTTCGTGCATATTCGTCAACATACCACTGCCAAACATTGCCATGAAGTCTTTAAACCGAAGCAAAAACAACAATAATATTTGAATTATTCTTCGGGTAAGTATCTTGCAATCATAAGGGTTTTCCAATGGCACATCAATATAAAGAATCGTCTTGTTTTTTGTAACAAACTGACTGATTTGGTTAATTATGTCAGCCGGAGAAGACACATGTTCCAGAACATTGGAGCAAATGACCAAATCATAGGGAATCATGGAATGCGGATCGGCTTTTTTGATGCCGGACAACGGTTCTACGTCAGACACCTCATGCACAAATTTTTCCGCATCATCAAAGATACCGTCAATCAATTGTCCTTTGTCACCGCCAAAATCCAAAATACATTTGATGCGAATATTGCCAAAAAGTTTTTTAAACAATCCGCTCAATGAGTAATGTCGGTTTTTCAGCGTTGTTTTATCGGCAAAAAGACGTTCTTGTAATTTTTGGGTATACCACGGTTCATGTTTATTGCGTTGCTTCAAATACTCCTCATCGCGATAACCGGAATAGAGGCGAGTCATTTCTGCATCGTCAAGTCTGGCATTAAAAAAAGAAAATCCACATTTGCGGCATTGGTTTAGCTTTACGCCGAATGCCTTGCGCCCCCAAACTCTTTCGGCTATGAAAGGAACAACCATTGCTGAATGTTGTTTTATATCTTCGCTTTCGCAAATCAAACATTTATTAAGATATTTCATGATTCTCCATTTTCTTTTACATTATTGATTGGGTTTGGGGAAATAATACGTGCACCCAAAGAAATAACTAGTAAAATTCATATTCCCTGCTAATTCGTCAAATCTAATATTTTCGATAATCCAAAGGATGATCAGTCTGAATTGCTGGAGGAATTGCCGGATCCCCCAAAGAGCGGCCATTACAAAAATCACAAGTTTCAAAATACTTGGAATTATTTACAAATGCACGAATTTGTTCTTTCATTTCTGCCGGCGGCATACCGCCGTCAATATTTTTGACTAAATCGATATAATCGGAACATTGGCAAGGAACTGCTTTCAGCCGTATGGCGTTGGCAATAAACGGGCATCCAAGAAGTAAGCCATCTGAAAGAGTTAACAGGTTTTTAGCGCAACAGCGACAAAATAATTCTTGCTGCTGTTCCGGGGTGCGATGATGTGGAGTTATTTGGGAGCAATTAGTCCAATTTCCTGAGGAATGAACATAATACGCGATTTTGTTTTCTTTCAGCATTTTAACCAGCTCATGCAGTTTGCGTGAAATCAAGCCATAGTCAGTAATCATGAAAAAAACTTTTTTACTGATAAAATCCGGCAGTTGTTCTGCGGTTGGCAACAATGTCCCGTTGGTATAAATAATTATTTTTCTTACTTTTGGTTCTGCAATCAGATGTCTTGTTATCAAATGGCACTGCCGATTCATCAATGGCTCTCCACCGATAAGACGAAATTCATTCATTTCGTCAATACATTGGCACAGCACATCAATAGCATGGAGAATACTGTCCAGGTTATCATCTTGCGGATGTTGATAATATTGCATCAGGTTCGAACAGTCGCGGCAATGCATGGAGCAGCGTTCGGTTATGATCAGGTCAACACTACGAAGGAATAATTTATCGGGTGAAAGGAAACTTTCCTGGCACAGCATGCAGGTGTTAAATGCAAAACTTACAAGTTCCGGAGGAAAATCCGCAACCAAATTGGCGAAGTCATGATGTTTTATAAATAAACAATCCGACCACTTGCCATATCCCAAGTCATGCAGTTGATCAACGATATCTTTTATATCGGATATTGAAATTATAAAGATTGCGTCAGGATATATTTCCCCTAATTTTGAGGTATGAATTACCTCTAGCCCATTAACCGCGCTATCCGTTTTCCTGATGTTGTTATCGCAAAAAGCGGTAATTTTTATTCCAATTTTCTCGCATATTTGAGACAATATGTTACCGACAATGCCAGCCCCGCAAATAATTATTGGAAGCTTACCATTTATCAAGTCATCTAATGATATCGGCGATCTATGCAATGGTTTTATAGACATCATTTTTTCTTGAATCTCTTTTTTGCTTTGATATAACATAGCATTATTATTAAGGAAGTTAATTTAAATTTGATAAAAATTGGCAATAATCGGCTATTTCCGCAGGCAGGGGAATAAAGGGATAAGCTTTGCCGTAGCATAGAATTGGAAATCAGGCGGTTGATCATGCGGTAAATTTGGACAAAATTATTAAGTTTCAACATTCGGCATAAATGAACCATCTTAATAATCGAAAAATTAACACAGGCATGCCCCACGCATTTATTGACGTCTTGAACCGGAATGACTTCATGAAAAAATGCGGCAATAGCTTGCAGCGCATTGAAGTGTCCAAATATATTGCTTTCCTCGATATTCCAAGAAAGAGAATCTCCGCGCAATACATAGTTATATAACGGGGTATTGGTATATGCGATTTTCTTTATGTGCATTAAATACTCAAAATTGAAAACAACATCTTCCCAGCAACGTAAGTCATTGTCAAAGAATAATTGATTTTCTTTTATGATTGAAGCTGAATACAACTTCCCCCATATTGTGTACAATGCTTCCGGCCTGGGGCGAGACAGATAGTTTCGTGTATAATTCACAATATCCATCCGGCTAAGTATTTTATCTTCCTGAATATTGATTCCTTCCGACTTTTCGGTGTTGCTCACATACCATGCATTTCCAATTACCAATTCCGCCGCAGTATCGCTGTATATCTGCAGTAAGGAATCCAGAGCGTTCGGTTCGAGAAAATCATCTGCATCAATCCAAAAAATGAATTGGCCTTCAGCATATTTCAACCCAAGATTTCTCGCGTGTGACACCCCACCGTTGGGGGTATGATATACTTTTATTCTTTGGTCACAATGCGCGATTTCATCACAAATATCTTGGCTGCCATCCGTAGATCCGTCATCAATGATAAGCAGTTCAAAATTACTGTAGGCTTGAGCCAAAATACTGTTTACGCAAGTATGTAAATATTTCTCGGCATTATATACTGGAATAATGATACTAATCAGCCGATTTGATATTGTTTCGGAAAGATTTAGTGGCTGTAAGTTTTCATCGCTTTTAATCACTGCTACATCTGACTCGTTGTATGTTATTGTATACGGGATTGTTTTAAACGTTCAATGATTAATCCTGCATTCGCGTCAATATCATCCGGCAGGGTTTTGATAAAATTGCACTCTGCACAGGCATTATTTTCCTGCCGCCGATGCTCCAGATGCATCATACGGAATTCATACAGTTCATTACCATTCCAGATTTCCTTCAATGAATTCTTATTCAGATCCCCGATTACAGTTTCATGGGCCCAGTCGACACAACAGATCGAAACCGTTCCGTTGCTGTTAATCGCCAATGAAAAGAATGGTTGCGGACAAACATCCCGTTCGAGCAATGGGATTCCGTCCATTGAAACCTGTTCGCCACCCAATGTGAAATCCTTCATGTCTCCATTGCTCCATCCGTGTGGATTTTCAATCCCGCAGGTGTCGCAAATCGAAGAAAAGTCGCTGAAGAACTTTTCTTTTTCTTCTTCAGTCAACCCGATGTTAATGATTTTTATATGGATATGGCATTGGTTCCGCCGTTCATATAGATCCCGTAAATTGTCTATAAATTTCTCATAATCCAACTTATAAGATGAAAATTCCAGATATTTTTCCGCGGAAACAGCCTCTACTGAGATTCTGATCCATTCCAGTCCGGCATCAATCAAACGGCGGTTGAGCTCAGGATTCAAAAGTGAACCATTGCTGGTCACTCGAAATTGTTTGGCCACTCCGGAATCCTTAAGATAACGATACATTTCAGGAAATTCTGGATGCAGCAACGGTTCTCCGTCTTTATATAGAACCAGCGACTTTAACGGTTCGGGAAACTCTTTAAGGTCTTTTACTATTTTTTTCAAAAGAGCCATCGACATGGATATTGGTCTTCTTCCGACCTTTTTCAATAAATCAGTATTACCGGTAGGACAAAACTTGCACTTGAAATTACACAAATTGGTCGGTTCCAGAAAAAGCAAAAACGGTGTTTGCAACGGAATAATATCTGCCAATACCTGCCGCTTGGCACATCTCAATTCATTACCTATAATAATCTTTCCCATTTTTTTACCTTGGTTCTGCCATGTCAATAACTTGCAAGATTAAATCCGTCTGTTATCGGTCAGCAATTCCAACAGCTCCCAGACACATCCGTCGCCGCCGCGCGCCGCCAGATGAACTGTTGCCAGTTCCTTGACTTCGGGAATCGCGTTAGACGGACAGGCTGACAACCCGACAAGTTTTATCGCGGGAATATCGTACTTGCCGTCACCGACGTAACAGACTTCCTCCAGCACAAATCCGGTTTCCTTCAAAATCTTATCAATCGCTGCCGGTTTGTCTTTGCAGCCGTTATAAAAAAAGTCCGGTTTGAAACGCGCATTGAAAAACAGCGTGATCGGGGTCGCCTCGCCGGTGATCAGGCCGACTTTATAGCCACGGCGCTTCATTTCAAACACCGCGTCAATATCCTTAAAATCAATTGTCTTCGATTCGTTGCCGCTGGAGTCCACCGAGACTTTGCCGTCAGTCAATACGCCGTCTATGTCTAATAATACCAGTTTTATTGTCAAAGGTCGGCCCCCTTCATATTATTTTTCACTTCCGCTTCGTCCAGATAAGGCCACATGTCCTCAAGCGGCTTGGACATCATATTGCCGTCCGGCAGTTTGATCGCCTGAACCCGCGGCGCAGTGACATGCGACGGCGTGACGCGTATCCGGCAAAGCGCCGGATCATTTCCGGCGAGAACCCGCGCTATCGCGCTTTCCAGCGCATCATGGCTTTCAACAGTTTCCGTCCGTATGCCATAGGCTTTAGCGACAGCGCACACATCCGGTAGCGTCAGTCCGCTGGACGGGTCGGAGCCGACATAAAAACCGCCGAACAGATTGCGCTGGGTAGCCATAATACTGCCGTAACCATTATTATCCCATATGAACATTTTAACCGGCAGTTTCAGCCGCGCAACGGTTTCCAGTTCCTGAATATTAAGCTGAAACGCGCCGTCGCCGTTAATTAAGATCGTGCGACGGCGGTCATTGGCAATGCATGCGCCGATTGAGTACGGCAGCCCGAATCCCATTGAGCCCAGGCCCGCCGCGTTCTTGATTTTCTGTCCCAGTTTTACGCGCATCGCCTGATAGGTCACTTCACCCGCCGAGCCGGAACTTTCCGGGACAATTACATCCTCCGAGGTAAGCAGTTTGAACAGTTCATCGGTAAAGATATAAAGATTGACTCCGTCAGCGCATTTGCGGTATTCGTCAACCACTACCGGATATTTGGCTTTAAGTCCGGCGCAGTACGCCAGCCAGCCGCTGTTGCCGGAAGGCGAAAGTTCGTTCTGCTTCGCGTTCAGCGCCATCAGTATCTGTTTTACGTCAGCAACGACCGGCAGCGCAATGTTCTTTATTTTGCGGATTTCCGCTTCATCAATGTCCACCATGACTTTTTGGGCATTGCGTCCGAAATCCGCGCTGTTGAACGCAGTAAGGCTGGTATCCAGACGGCTTCCCATGACCAGCAGGAGATCGCAATTCTGAACAATGAAATTAGCCGCCCGGTTCCCCATCAGGCCGGGACTGCCAAAATTGAGCGGATGATTGTAGTCGAACATATCTATCGTTTTCCAGGACAGCAATACCGGAATGGAGTTTTTCTCGGCGAACCGGTATAATTCATCCACTCCGCCTGATAATTTCACGCCGTTGCCGGCGAGAATAAGCGGCCGCTTCGACGATTTCAACATATTGATGATCTGTTGCGCGGCAGAGGCTACTTTGTCCCCGGTTGCCGGTTCAGCGTCCGGCACATAGCCGCGAAGCGCGGATTCGTCAATCATTGCCGCCTGCACGTCAAGCGGAATGTCAAGCCATACCGGCCCCATGCGTCCGGTAGTGGCGCAATGCCAGGCTTTTTCCAGATGGTAGCGGATTTCAGTCGGCTCAATCACCATCGCCGCATATTTGGTGACGGGTGAAATGATTGAAACAATATCCACCTCCTGGGAACCCATCTGCCGCACGCCGGTGCCGGTTTTCAAATCGGCGCGCTTCGCCTGTCCGGATATAAAAAAACAGGGCGTGGAATCGATATAAGCGGCCGCAACTCCGGTCACGGTGTTGGTGGCGCCGGGGCCCGATGTGACAATCCCGACGCCGGGCGTGTTAGTGTGCTGTCCGTAAGCCTCCGCTGCAATCGCCAGCGCCTGCTCGTGCAGAAAACACGCATAATTTAAGCCGGGGTTTCTGCCGAGCGAGTCGTCAAGATGCATCGCGCCGCCGCCAGGCAGCATGAAGGTCTGTCTGACCCCTTTCGACACTAAAAAATTCATCACATAATCTGAGAGTTTTATCATAGTCGACACTGTAAATGGTTTTATTTAAATTTTTTTCCGGTTTATACTCTGCACGGCTGAAAATTTAACATAGATTGCGAAGATTTTGAGAATTGGTTCGTATTCTGAGA
>JBAWXM010000161.1:0-11266 GCA_037144075.1 Lentisphaerota bacterium
GTATGTGTCTTCAATTTGAAGCGTATTCAGTATTTTCCGCAGTTCCATTTTATATTAATCCCTTAGATTTTAGGTTTTCTGACTGCATCCATCTGTGTCATCTGTGTCATCTGTGTCATCTGTGTCATCTGTGTCATCTGCGTTCATCTGTGTCATCTGTGTCATCTGCGTTCATCTGTGTCATCTGTGTCATCTGCGTTCATCTGTGTCATCTGTGTCATCTGTGTCATCTGTGTCATCTGTGGATAATTCAGTCTCCAGTTTTATTCTGACTGATTTTATTGATTTCACTGATATATTCGCAAACTAAACTTCACACCACAATGCCGCCGTTATTGGATATTCAATTCCAGCGCGTGAATAACAGCCGCCATTCGCCGCTGGCCGACTGGAAATTACCGGTCAAATGAAAACGGTAGATTTTATTACCCCATGACCCGCTCATGCGTTCATCCTCAAGCGTAACTGCTTCCAGGTTTTCCGCAGTCAGTCCTGTGATTTTCAGTTCGATCCTGCCGTGCGCCAGCTGCCAGCACACCAGATCCGGAGCGGCGATGACCGGCTCAACCGGGGTGTGCAGCGGAATATCGATCTGCAACAGTCCGTGCCGGATTGCAAGCTGATCGCTGATCAAGGCGGTTTTCGCCGCCACATTCAGTTCGGCGCACCGGGTGTATTTCTGAATTCCGGCGGCAGCCGGATAGGCTGCGGTCAGGTCAAGCGTCATACTGCCGCCGTTACCGGTGGCCGAATGACTGATGATACCGGCCTTATACTCATAACCCGGCTGCTGGAGCACCCCGTTAACAGCCGGGATATTATGCCCCTGAGCGCCGATATACCAGAGGTCGTAACGCCGGTCGGAAAAAGTCTGGCGGCAATAGGAGGCGACGCCGGTATCAATGATCACCGGGCTGCCGTCGCAGAACAGTTCGAACTGCCCGATGTCATTGTGGTTGTGGCTTTCCGCGTTATGACCGCCCTTCAGTGACAGAATCAGACCTTTATCCGTGGTCATTGGATTTTCCCGGGCAATAAATATCTGCAAATCGGACAGCAGAGTGATGCCTTTATGTACTGGCTCCTGATATGCGGTATGTTCCGGCAGCCAGAAAAAGTTGCGCAGCATGAAAGTAAGGAAATTGCCGCAGTAATTACTCGGCACCGGCACGGGCGGGTTAGGAGCTGCGGAGTTGAAACCGTAAATAGCAGCCAGGGCGATACGCTGCAGGTGTTCGCTGCCGGATAATGCGCCGAAGTGATAGATTTGACCGGAACTCATATGCGCGCCCCGCGCGCCGGAGTCGGCCGGGCTTAAGAACCAGTCATTGCACAGGTGAACGTCGGCAATATAGTCGCCCATATTGCGGAACAGCGGCGATTTGAAAGCCGCCGCCAGGGCTCCGCCTGTGGCCTGATCGAGCATGTCCATAAGCATCATCAGCTTGCCGCCGGCGACAGCCCAGTACATCGGACCTTCATCACAACCGCCGTCTGGCTTGTAATTGGCAATAAAACGGTCATTGGCGCGGAGCAGTTTGCTGATCAGCGCTGCCTCGCGTCCGGCATCGTTTAAAAAAGTCAGTGCGCAGCCGGTAACGTTGAATGAACACCACGGAGTCCAATTGTTGAAGCCATCCAGCCACCAGGCCTTTTCATGAAAGCTTTCCACCGGAACAACAACCCGGCTGATGACTTCATGGCTTAAGCGCTCGACCAGCGAAGGAGATATTTTCCGCAGTTCCGTACCGAGCAGCTGCACGGTCTCCGCCAGCTGCATGCCGGTGACGGCACAAAAAAGGTCTACCCTGGCGGTGTAAGGCTTGGCCAGAGGATCGTCTGGAAGATATTCGCTGTGGGCGGGCAGGCACCAGTCGGGTTCGCTGAGAATATGCCAGATGCCGTTGACGATTTCCTCAAGGTAGCGTCCGCGATATTCAAGACATTCCGTCAGCACCATCAGACCGAGGCGGTTGCGGCGGGAGAAATACGGCACTTCGTAAGCAGTGCGGCTGCCGTCCCGGATGTAGGCCATGAACAAACTGGCGGGGAGTTCCGTCCATGG
Source organism: Lentisphaerota bacterium (assembly GCA_037144075.1). Lineage (GTDB taxonomy): Bacteria > Verrucomicrobiota > Lentisphaeria > Victivallales > Victivallaceae > CAIPAT01. The sequence goes on from JBAWXM010000161.1 coordinate 2,066, forward strand.
AGTTCCAGTCAGCGCCTGAGCCTGCTCCAGTAAATTCTGCCGCCAGAATTGCTGAGCCTGTCCGCGGCTGATTTTATCCCAGGCTGAACGGTCGGATGCCGGGGGAAAGAATTTTATCTGGCGGTTGTTTTCAAGTAAATCCGGCAGTAGATCCGGTGAAAGCAGTTCCTGTAACATGAATTAAATTCCTTATATGATTGATAAGAATATTAATTTATGTTCTTTGATAATAAAATCCACTGTAAAATATCTACTATTCGATAAATAATCCACGCAGGTGCTGTGCAAATAATTTGAATTTCGGGAAATAGAGTGATAATTTTCATATACAATATAGAGGATCGGGGAAAATGAAATATGCTAAATTAGCAATTGCTTTATCTGTCCTATCCGGTGCTGCGGCGTTCTGCCATGCGGAAGGGGAATTCGCCATAACCTCAACAAGTTTCAACGACAACAGCCGGATTGCGGCAAAATATACTCTGATTGACGACAATGCCAACATCTCTCCTCAATTGAGCTGGAAAAACGCGCCGGCCGGAACCAAGTCATTTGTAATCACCTGTATTGACATTCACCCCGTCGCGAAGAACTGGGTGCACTGGATGATAATCAATATCCCCGCAACCATAAACACGCTGCCGGAAAATGTATCGCTGCAAAAGATTTCTACTCAAACCGTTGAGTTAAAAAACAGTTTCGGCACAATCGGCTACGGGGGACCGAATCCGCCGCAGGGAACCGGCATCCACAATTATGTATTTACGGTCTACGCGCTGAATGTAAGTGAAATCAAAGCGGTAAAAAGCTTTTTCACGGAAAAACAGCTTCTGCAACTGCTTGGAGATAAAATCATCGGACAGGCGTCAATAACCGGAAAATGCGGTCGCTGATTTTTAGTTAAATACATAAAGCTTAACCGGCTCAGTTGCTGTTCGGCGTATTTACCTTGACCGGGGGTGCAGCCTGGCCGTCCATAAAGCCGGCGGCAATATATAGAGGGGCATTCCACAACAGATATTTCAAAGTGAGAAATGGTGCGCCGAATGTAAAGCCGCACGGATAGCAGACGCATTTCAGCGTTCTTCTTCCGGCTTCCATTGTTGTTTCATACTGCGCGCCGAAAAGGTGAAATCCGCCGGAGACCAGCGCCGCCGGAACCGCTCCGGCCACGAGCCCGATGTAGCTGCCGACACGGGTAGGAATCACCACAAATTTTCCCTCTTTATCAAATCCAAGGTAAAAAATCCCGTCGAATTGATCAACATTGCTATCCGCACTGTCGCCAGCCGGAACGATATTACACACCAAAGCCACCAAGCCGATTAAAACAAGTTTTAAACTTACAGACATCATTTCCCCCGATATTTTCTTGCGCGTTTGAAACATATTCACAGGATAATATATTCGAGACGGAGTTGAATTCAACCTGAAATGAGCAGTTTTTGAGCATGTTAAAGATTAAGCCCTGGCAAAATTGACAGGAATCTTTTGTTATTTTTGCTATTTTTCCCAAAAAGGCTTGACATTCAGCATTAATAGAAGTATTATAGTACCAGAATACTTAATTATAACAATGGAGATTGATGATGAGCAGCATTTTAAAAATATCCGAGGCTGTGGCGCTGGCGATTCATGCCTGTGTTATTATTGCCAAAAAGAAAGCGGAGAGCAAGACAAGCACTACTTCGATCGCCAGCGCTTTAAAAGCATCTGAAGCCCATTTGTCGAAAGTAATGCAGCGTCTGGTCAAAGCCGGAATTGTGGATTCTGCGCGCGGCCCCGGCGGCGGCTTTGTGATCAAAGCCAAACCGGAAGAGATAAAATTGATTGATATTTACGAAGCTGTGGATGGCGTGTTCAAATGCAGTAATTGTCTGTTCGATCATCAATCATGTGACGGGAAAAAGTGTTTACTGGGAAATTTCATTGAAAGTATAAATGAACAAGTAAAAGCGTTTTTTGAAACTAAAACACTCGCCAGTCTGATAAAAGGGAAATAAGCGCAATGAAAAGAAATATTGTTAAAATTGACAAGGAAAAATGTAATGGTTGCGGACTCTGCGCGAGCGCTTGTGCAGAGGGGGCGATCAGGCTGATAAAAGGCAAAGCGGAACTGATTACAGATTCGTACTGCGACGGACTGGGCGCCTGTCTCGGCGAATGTCCGCAGGGCGCCATTATGATTGAAGAACGCGACGCGGCGGAGTTTGACGCAGCCGCTGTAAAAATACATCTTAAAGAAGAGCAACCGCAGTCTCCTCCTGAGAGCCGGCATCATAGCTGTGCGGGCACTGCGTTCACAATAAATGAAAAGGCTGCCGGCAGCAGCGCCAAAAGTTCCGGCCATTTCTATCCTTCCCCCTCACAACTAAGACAATGGCCGGTTCAATTGCATCTGGTCCCAATCCAGGCGCCATACTGGAACGGTGCTGACCTGCTGCTGACAGCCGACTGCGTATCAGTCGCCTATGCTGATTTTCAGGAAAAAATGCTGAAAGGCAGGAAAATCATTATTGCCTGTCCGAAACTTGACGATACCGGTAACTATCTGGATAAATTAACGGAGATTCTTAAAGAAAATGATATCAAAAGTCTGACTGCGGTAAGAATGGAAGTTCCGTGCTGCGGGGGGATCGTCCGTTTGGCGGAACTGGCGCTGCATGCATCCGGCAAAGATATTGAATTCAATGAAATTACTATCGGCGTGAATGGAACAGTAAAAGCATAAAAGATAATCCGGCAACGGGTGAAAGAATTTTAGAAATGGAAAACAAAAAAGCAGAATCAGGGAAACAGAATAGAGAATTCAGACACCAGAAGTCAGGCTTCAAAACCAGACAAAAACTGTTCAAGAAGAAAGAATTTTTCGCTAAAATTATAAAAACAAAAGCTGAACAAGGAGAATTATTATGAAATGCGGATGCAACAAGGACAATTCGGAAAAAGGGATGAAATTGACACTGGCCGGACTTACTGAATATGGAGAAAACACCATCGTCAGCCGGGTTATCGTGGAAAACTCCAGCGGTACTTTAACCGTTTTCGCGTTCGACGAAGGGCAGGGTTTGAGTGAACACTCCGCTCCGTTCGACGCCATCGTGCAGGTGATTGACGGCGAAGCTGACATCAAAATCAACGGCCAGTCTCATTTTCTAAGGGCAGGCGACCTGATCATCATGCCGGCCAATATTCCGCACGCAGTAAAGGCCGTAACCAAATTCAAAATGCTGCTGACCATGTTGAAAGCAGTATAGGAGTTATTTTTGAACGGCTCCATAGTTCGGAATAAGTTCAAAACCTTAGAGCTTAAAATTAGAACCTGCCAGCCGAATCCGGTTGACAGGTTTTTTATTTTCTACCGGTTTACCAGGGATTCGGACGTATCATTCAGGAACTTTGCCTGTTGAGCGGTTTTGTAATCAAGCAGCCTGTAGGTAATATCTTTGGCAATATCCAGCACAAACATCCATATTACATTATACAGCCACACTACTGCAATGAGCGTCCACGGCAGTTGCGGAACCTCCCAGCCGAATCCGCACATCAGCGCCGCAAATACTTGAGTGCCGATAATAGCCCAGAACAGTTTAGCGCTGGGGAACGGCTTCACAAAAAATCTGTTAGCCGTTCTTGTAATGAACAGCAGCAGATGGCCTCCGACCACCAGTTGCAGAAAGACCATGGTTTGCAGATGGGACGGATCAATAACCACGCCCATCACTTCTTCATTCAGGTAATACATGCCAATGAACAGCAGTCCGAAAGTTTCAGCCACCGACATAATGCCAAGCACGGTTGAAACCGACAACACCCTGCCCATCTGCCAGTGGACCGGCTGCGGGTCAATCCTGGTATTGTCGTAAGCTATCGTCATAATCGGAATATCATCCAGCAATGCCAGGATAATAATCATGGTGGCGGTCAGCGGCTTGAACGCCACAATGATGCCGTCCGCTCCCGCCACCGCCGGAAACACCAGCATGGCCAGCACCACAAACACCATCAAATCCATTGTCATGGCGATCCGGTAGATCGTATAGCTCAACATCCGTTCAAAAATCTGGCGGGCGGTCTCAATCGCGGTAATAATCACGCTTAGTCCGGGAGCGGTCAGGATAAGCGCCGCGGCGGCTCTGGCGGCATCGGTGGCGCCGGAAACCGCAATGCCGACATCGGACTGTTTCAGCGCCGGAGCGTCATTAACGCCATCGCCGGTCATCGCGACAATGTGTCCGCGCGACTGAAGCGCTTTGACAATACCGTATTTATGTTCAGGAAAAACCCTGCCGAACCCGTCGGCTTTCTCGATGCATTCACATGCTTCCGTCGGCAGATTATCTGGCGAATTACCTTCAAATAAAGCGGTTGCGGACTGTATGTGAGTTCCCATGCCGAGTTTGCCGGAAATCTCCGAGGCGATGGCAATATCATCGCCGGTCACCATTTTGACTGCCAGCCCATGCTCGCGGGCCTGACGTATAGTTTCCGCCGAGTCATCGCGCGGCGGATCGAACATCGGGATTATACCTGAAAATTTCCAGGTTTTGCCGTCATCAGAAGATTTGGCCACTCCGAGGGCGCGATAACCGCGCGAAGCAAGTTCCTTGACAACGCCATCGGCTTTGCTTCTCTGCTCGTCATTCATATCGCTCATGCTGATAATGACCTGAGGAGCACCTTTGGTAAACCGCGCCATGGAGCCGTCAGGCATTTTAACCGTCGCCTCAGTACGTTTTGAAACTGGATCAAACGGGACGAATTTAGTCTGGACATAATTTGTCAGAACAGACTTGTCGGCAAGTCCGCCAATCACCGCCAGATCAATCGCGTCATTATCCTCTTCTTTGCTGGCAAGGGCGCCGCCAAGGATGCAATCCTCGGCCGCGGCAGACTCAAACAGCACCGGTTTATCCAGAGTTAGTTGATTTTTAGTCAGAGTACCGGTTTTGTCGGAACAGAGAATATCCACCCCGGCCATTTCTTCAATGCATTGAAGCCGTGAGACGATAGCCTGCTTTTTAGACATCGCCAGCGCGCCGAGCGCCATGGTGACCGACAGGACTGCCGGCATGGCGATCGGAATGGAGGCAATCGCCAGCAGCAGCACAAATTTTACCAGCCGCAGAATTTCCACGATATCAATGGATCCGGTGGCTACATGGTCACGGTAGAGCACCACCACGCTGAGGGTTAAACATAGTGCCAGCGCAATAACAATCAGAAAGTTGCCGACACGCATTACCGCCTGCTGAAAGTGGGAAATATTACCGGCCCCGGCGACCAGTTGTGCGGTGCGCCCGAAAAACGTATTACTGCCGGTGGCGGTAATTACCGCAAGCATTTCACCCTGTTTGGCGACCGAGCTGGAATAGACTATATCGCCGTTTTTTTTGCTTACCGGCAGAGATTCGCCGGTCAGCGCGGCCTGATCGACGCTCAGGTATTCGCCTTCAATCAGTTTGCCGTCTGCCGGAATGACATCACCCAGCCGGATGCGCACCACATCGCCGGGAACCAGTGAAGAGGCCTCGATTTCGCTCCATTTGCCGTCGCGCAGTGCCCGCGCCTTCAAAGCCAGCCCTTTTTTCAGCGCGTCCAGTGCGCTGCCTGCCTTGCGCTCCTCCCAGAACCCGAGCAGTGCGTTAAAAATCAGCATGAACATGATGATGGCGAAGTCTCTGGAATCTTCAGCAATCAGTGAAAGCACGGCGGCGGATTCGATCATCCACGGAATCGGCCCCCAGAAAAATTTAAACAGTTCCTTTAACGGGCTTTTCTTTTCTTCAGTAATAGCATTGGCACCGCAGGCCTGCCGCCGGGAAGAAGCCTCACAGGCGGTCAGTCCGCCGGAAGAACTCTTAACAAAGGAATATACTTCATCTATTGCCATCTTTTCCACTTTTTGCGAATCAATGGTATATGGCGGCAAAGCAGTGAAAGTCTGTTTTGAATCCATCACATTTTCTCCTTTCCGTTTTTTATATGCGGCGTACTGTAATAGTATACGCCATCAAAAGTAAAAAACAAGGGTTCATAGATGCCTCCTTCGTCAGGAACGGGCAAGATCACAACTTTTCAGATTGCATTCGAAATTTAACCCTTCTTAATGAATAAACCATTTGCAGATTTCCGACAGAAGGTTAAATTAATGCAATACATTGTTAAATGATTTAACAAAGTTATATGTTTTATTAAAAATGAAAAGGTATTAGATATATGCTTAAAGTACCGGGTTTTATTGATATTCAGGTCAACGGCTTTATGGGAATAGATTTTTCCAACACCGATTTGAATGAAAAGACGTTTATCAGCGCTTGTGAAATGCTGCTGGAGCGCGGCACGGCCGGCTTCCTGGCGACCGTCATAACATCACCGGCGGAGACTTACCGGCAGAATCTGCGGATTGTAGCGAAAGTTATGCGACTGCCGGAATTTAAAGGCAGATTGCTCGGAATCCACGCCGAAGGTCCATTTCTCAGTTCTCAGCCCGGCGCTGTCGGGGCGCACAATCCGGCATGGGTTAAGAAACCAGACATTGAGTTTTTCAAGCAGATGCAGGACTGGGCGGAAGGCAATATCAAACTGTTGACCATTGCCGCCGAAAATCCGGGGGCGGAACAGCTTACAGAATACGCATCCAATAATGGAGTGACAGTCTCGCTCGGCCATCAAATGGCGCTGTCTCCTGATCTCAAAAAATGCGCCGATGCCGGAGCAAAACTGCTTACTCATCTGGGCAACGGCCTGCCCAATGAAATCAACCGGCATCACAATCCGATTTTCTCCGGTATCGCGGAAGACAGGCTGACGGCAATGATTATCACCGACGGACACCATCTCCCCCCTGCCCTGATCAAGACCTTCATCCGCGCCAAAGGTGCAGATAAAATCATTGTCACCAGTGATGCTTCCCCGATCGCCGGCATGCCTCCCGGCACCTACAATGTACTCGGCAACCTGGCGGTAATCGAGGAATCCGGACTGCTGCACAACCCGGAAAAGAAATGCCTGGTCGGCTCATCCGCCACCATGCTGACCTGCGTGAATTATCTGGCGTCGCTGAATCTGCTCTCTCCGGAAGATCTGATTAAAGTTTCGTTCACCAATCCGCTGAAAGCGATCAATCTGTCTCCGGAAGCAATCCAGTCCAAATACGAATACACCTGGAATTCCGCGGAAAATAAGTTTGTCCGGGTTTAGAGCCGGAGATCGGAACCATTATATACTCTGCACGGCTAAAAATTCAACTATAGATTGCGAAGATTTTGAGAATTGGTTCGTATTCTGAGAGGCAGCCGATACCGGGGTATCGAAAGCCTCGAAGAGTGCGAATCCAAACTCAAAAGATCGCAACCGCTTTGCGGTGAATGTCTTGCGGGCGTATTTTTCCGCTCCTCCTTCCGGCGATATTCATATCGCCCGTCAGTCAGATCAAAAAAATCCAATCCACAATCCTATTCATCTAAAATTTATGGTTTGGCGGATTGTATTGCGACAACAGTTGCTGGCAGCCGTTTGAGCAATTCAACAATATGTATCAGCTCCTGTCACAGCCAGTACCCGCAGCTGATGGGCGGCAAAATGCAGCGGCAGCGCCAAATCCGCCGGCGTAAAAGCGTCTTTTACCAGATCAAATTCCTGCAGATCTCCGGCGACTGGAAGCGTGATTTTTACCTCCAGTCCGGGAGCTTCCTCATTAAACAGCATAAACCAGTGACAACCGGATTTGACCAGGTGGCGGACACGCAGCGCCGCCGCTGGACGGTACAGGCGGACTGTCGGCGGGCAATGTTCTGGAATGGTGAATTTTTCTTTATTGAAATGGAGCAGACGTCCGCCAAGCGGGGAGAGCGCTACCTCCGCTTGTGCCGATAATTTGCCGTCCGCTATAATGATCTGGTAATGCATGTCACGTAAACGGATGCCGTCGGCGGTAATCTCCGCGTCATCGTAAAGATGTCTTTCTTCGAGATAGTTGAAATCGTACTGATGCTGGAAACACCATTCCGCGGCATGCCACGGGAGTTCATAAGAGCCGCCGATGATTGCGACCCGGCAGATCTGGCGGCAGTCTGTATTGAGCCAGCATAACCGGCGGCAGGCATCGGCATAATTGCGATAGCGGTTCCACCAGGGGGAATTCGGCCCGACATCGGGCGGACGCTCGTCTCTCCGGGGGCCGCGCACCGAATAGTAAAAGGCATGCGGCACCAGCTGGTTGACGCCGCGCACCAGGCACCAGTTGGACAGCCAGTTCATCTCCTCCCAGGTAAATTCATGGCCGTAAGCGCCGCAATACTCGTTGAGATTGCGCCGCCGTCCGAGATGAACCATCGCCGAGGAGCTGCACTTGCCCTGGGTTGACTGCGGGCCTTCCAGCGCGGAAGGCGCATCAGGCAGCACCCAGCGCCAGACCAGATCCTGTCCGGGGACGTCGAAATAACGCAGCGCGCCGATATGGTCGGGGCCTTCGGGATGTCCCATTAAAGGCAGATGGTGTTTTTCGCACCACTGGTGCAGCTTGGAATAATAAGTTTCTTCGAGCCGGATCAGCAGCGCCCGGTGGTAAGCGGCGCGATGCATTTCCGCGTCCGGCTCCGTGTCAAACCACAGCGCGGGCAGATGCGGCGTGAAGTCATAGCCGAGGATGCGGTTGATTTCCGGCAGGATGCTGGCCGTGCCCGGTATCACCCCCGGCGAAAATGCCCGGCCGGTAATGCTGGGTTCGTCAGTAAAAATGCCGATGATAGTGCTGCCGAAATACTTTTTAAAACTTGCGGCGAAACCGTCATAAACCAGCTCGACGAATTTGTCCGCCGCCGCCGGGTTAAGGATGTCGCCGGCAGGAGGGGTATCCTCGTCCGGGCCGTCGCCGATAAAATGAATGCCGCGAATGACGCTGTCGAGCTTCCGGTCAAATACCGCCATCCGGCTGCCATTGCTCCTGACTGTCACCGCCACCAGATTTTCCCCTGGATTCAGGGTAAAACCGCCGTCTTCCGGCACTTCAGCCATCGCCAGGCAGCGGCACTGGAATTCCGGGTTGGCGGCCACCACCTGTCCGCAGGATGAACCGGACGGATACATCCCTTCGTCGTAAAGTATCACTTTCATATCGCGCCGGGCGGCTTCGTCGATGGCAATCTGATAGAAATCCAGCAATGCCGGCGACATCCAGCCCAGTGAGCGCGGCAGTCC
>JBAWXM010000162.1:0-11158 GCA_037144075.1 Lentisphaerota bacterium
ATAACTATAAATTCAATTATTATGCTTAAATAATGTAAAATAAAGTGGACAGACCACTATATGAGACAGACCACGATATGAACCTGGCTCTACAGTCAGCAGAGCGCCAATCCAAAGAAATTGAGCAAAACCTCGTCAAAACCGCCGCCGGACGGCGAACTGTTTTGATTTGCTTATTTTACGATTATGCATTATCTTAAAATAAGATGATTTTATATTTTAACTTTTGGAGATATCTGTGAAACGTGAACGGCAGGGCAGATATGTAACCGTCAGTACGGTCGGGGAAGAAGTCAAAGCCTATCTTCCCAATCCGCTGCCGCCTTCACCGCCCCTGGCGGTTGATGGCGTTTTGCAGGCAAAACTTGACCAGGCAATGCTTGAGCTGGGATGTCTTGGCGGCATGTCCGGCCTGCTGCCGGACATCGGACAGTTTCTTTATATGTATATCCGCAAGGAAGCAGTATTGTCCTCAATGATAGAGGGTACGCAGTCGTCACTTTCCGACCTCCTGATGTTTGAAATAGACGAGTCGCCGGGAACCCCGCTGGACGATGTTCATGAAGTCAGCAACTATGTTTCGGCAATCAACTACGGCATGAAACGGCTGGCCGATGGTTTCCCGCTTTCGCTGCGGCTGCTGCGCGAGATCCATCAAGCGCTGCTGGCAAAAGGACGCGGCAATAAGCAGTCGCCGGGCGAGTTTCGCAGAAGCCAGAACTGGATCGGAGGCAGCCGTCCAGGCAATGCCGGCTTCGTTCCCCCGCCCCCCGATGCCGTTCCGGAATGCATGGCGCAACTCGAACTGTTTTTGCATGACCGGCAGGCCGTTACTCCGGTACTGGTCAAGGCCGCGCTGGCCCATGTGCAGTTTGAAACGATCCACCCTTTCCTGGACGGCAATGGCCGACTGGGCCGGTTGTTGATCACCCTGTTGTTATGCGACAGCGGCATTCTCAGCCAGCCGCTGCTTTATATCAGTTACTATTTCAAACTGCACCGGCAATACTACTATGAACTGCTGAACGAAGTCCGCGTGAGCGGCGACTGGGAGAAATGGCTGGATTTCTTTGCCGATGCCGTTATTGCCAGCGCCCGCCAGGGAATCAAAGTCACCCGCAGCCTGCATAAGCTGGCAGAAACAGACCGCCAGGCGATCAACAACCTGGGCAGAGCCGCGTCATCGATTCTCCAGGTGCATCAAGCCATGCTGGCGCACCCCATTGCCGGAGCCAGAAATCTGGTAACTTTTACCGGCCTCTCTCCTGCAACTGTCAACAAGGCGTTGAGACAGCTTGAAGAGCTTGGAATTGTGGAAGAACTCACCCGGCAGAAACGCAACCGCCTGTTCCGCTACCGCCGCTACATGGACCTGCTGAATGCCGGAATGGAACTGCCGGAATAACCACGTGCGGGCCGAAAATACGATGCCGAACATATTTTAAAGATATAGAGATTGTTCCTTTAATTATTTGCTTTCTGGCTTTGCCATATATCTTCGTCCAATTAATGCATACAATGACAGGTCAGGAGTTCCGCCGTCTTCCATCTCCTTGACCCACTGTTCACAGGTTCCGTTGTATTTCCAGAATTTCGATATTCTTTTAAGAAATTCCAGGACAATTTCCCGTTTACCTCTTGTCAGGAATTCCTGAGCAAGGGTCATATCAAGAATTATATTAAACTCGACCTTTCCGGAAAAATTTGTGGATTCCAGCAGATAGTTACCAGCAACATCAATATTCCCTTTTTTGATCGCTATTAAACCAAGAATGAAATTACCGTAATAAGTATAGTAGTAATCTTTGGCAACCAGCATTTTGTTGGCGTATTCTTCGGCCTTACTGAGGTCATCGGCCATTAATGCGGCTTTTGCCATAGATTCCAATAGAAGGTTATTCTTTTTCCCCTCTGTAGTAAAATAGGCCTTTTCATAATAGTTTAGAGATTCCTTGGCTGCTTCCGGGTCTTGACTATTGCCAGAATGTACTGGTGAAGTACATTTCAAATTATATGCGAACCCCAAAAGGAAATCCCATCTATAGTTTTGCTGATCAAGACTCTTGGCTTTTTTATAATATTTTATTGCGAGGTCTGTATCATATGAGACGAGAGAATTGGCAGCATTTCCTACGATTTTTAAATTATCCGGGTGCTTTTCAAGCTGTTCCAACCAAAGACTTTTCGCTTCGGAATAGTTCTCAAATCCCACGTTAAGTTGTGCGTCGCGCATCCCAAGGACTTCGGCTTCAGGGTGGTTTTTAATTAACCACAGGATATATTTTTCTCTTTTTTGCTTTATTTCTCCATCATCATAAAAAAGTGGACCTGACCAGTAACCAAGAAGCTTCGTTATGATTATAATATTTTCCGGATTAAGTGATAATTTCTGCTCCAGTTCGGCGGCTTCTTGCGCAGTCAATGTATTGCCTTTCATGGCCAACGTTGTTTCCGTAATAGGCCCCTTTTCTTTATGGGATGATGTTAACTCGGGTGGACTCGCCTGTTTTGCCGCTTTCGATTTCTCTTGCGACTGTACTTGGATACCGAAGGTAAAAAGTAATGCTCCACATCCTGCTACCTTCATGAGTCTAAAGGCCGTTCCTGTTGCCATGGTAGATTTCCCGCTTTTTTCAAAATCCGCCGTCTAACATAATTATAACCCGCATTTAATTTACCCTGTAAAAGCGATGAGTCAACAGGCGGATGCAGGCAACTACTTATAAACAAACTCAAGCAGCCTTTCCGTCCAGTCAAAAACGTTTTGCGTGACGAGAAGTTTTAAAGTTCGGTTCCGCAGATTGCGCAGATGTAAAATTGGGTGTCTATGCCTTCCCTATGCCTTCAATGTCGGCATTACAGATACATTTCCGGCTCTTTGCGGAATCTGAAGTTGGCACTCAATTGCTCCGCAACTTGCAGTATCCGCGCATCGTCCATTTTTCTTGCTCCGGCAGGGCAGGTTTTGACGCAAGCGCAGCACCTGATGCACAGATTCGCATCCGTTGAACTGGAAAAATCCGCATTAATGGCGCCGGACGGACAAGCCGAAACGCACTTGCCGCATCTTGCGCATGCGGGTTCATGCGTCGAGGGCGAAACACCATGCAGAAGCCGCAGCTCTTTATATGGAAAATTTCCCGGCGTCTGAAGCGCATTGATCCGGTCAGACAGAGCAATGCTTCTCATCTTGTCGCGAATCATACAGCCGAAGGCCTCTGCCTTATGGATATCTTCTGCGTCAGGCCGGCCGGCGGCAATCGGCGTGGCTTGGGTAGAATAGGAATGCTCGCCGATGAACGCCCCTCCGGCGACAGGCCTGAATCCCGCTTCCAGGACAACATCCCGCAATTCCAAAAGCGCATCTTCATATGCTCTATTCCCGTATACGACAACAATGACTGCCGGCGCGCCACCACCCCGGATTTTCCTGAATCTGGAGGTTGCGATCGCGGGAAGGCGCCCGGCATATACCGGGCAGCCGATAATTGTCAGGACATCATGCTTTGCCTGGCGCTTTTGCGCATCAGCGCCGGCCAGGGTTAGGTCAAAGCAATCAATATTGGCAACATGAAGCCCCTGAGAAATGGCATTTACAATTTTCTGCGTTGTTCCTGTAGGAGAAAATAAAACCATCTGCGCGGCGGTAATGTCCATTTTGCATTCTCCTGTGTCATTACGGTCAGATTAGCTTTTGTGTTTTCGTGCAATAGTTCATCAATTTCCCGCGTCTTTCTGCTCTTTTTTCAACTCCAAAACAACATTTCATTCAATCTGAAATATAGCCGGATGGATAATATTATCAAGCCCAGGCATAAAATCCGTTAGGCCCGGAGCCTGACTCTTGTCCGCCGCAGGATGACTTGTGCCGCCCATGGAGAACTTGTCCGCCGCCTGCGGATCGCCTGTGGCTGGCATTGTCTTAGATAGTACCGCAAGCATCTCTGCTTGCGATTCCCCCTAAAGTACCGCAAGCATTCCCGCAGTTACGGGATCCAGCTGCCGCAGGACGCGATTCTTCTCAAGCTGGAAGTTTACCCGCCGGAGGCGGCGCCAAAGGCGGACAAGCCTGCGCTTCCGGGTTCGCCGTCCGAATCCGGTCCGCCGGGACGGCTGACCTTACCCATCATATTTTTCATCTGTGTCCATCTGCGTCATCTGTGGATAACCAATGTTTTCAAAACTGCATTTTCCACCATATTTGAGACTGAATTACGCGTTTGGGTTGACAAACTATCTAATTAGTAAAAGACTATTGACAATGGAAAATAGAAAGTTTTTAAAACGGGGAATCATGAAAACATGGAACGATTTAACGCAGAGGCGCAGAGTTAAAACCGGAGGAATGTACGCGGCGTATCCGCGTTCATTTCAAAGCAGTCCGTAATTGTCCGTATAGTCCGTTGCTGTCCGTGGTCTGGCTGTCGGAGGAGAGAATGGGACGGATAGGACGGGACGGCAGTGGTCTCCACCCGAATGCGGGAAGAGAAGAAGGTGTCCAAAATGAGCTGGCGAGGTGTCCAAAATGGGGAAGTGCAAGTTCTAAAGTTTTAAGGCGGGCTTTTGCCCGCAACCCAAAAGACAGGAAGTCAGAGTAAGAATGAACAGCCGGGGGAGAATATCCAATATCCAACACGGAATATCCAATATCCAAGGGGAACAGCAAGGAGCCAGAATGGGAACCGGAAATTCAGAAGACATTGGAACTGAATTAAAAAATGGAGGGCGTTTATTAACGCAACTACCTGATAAACAGTCAGTTCATGGTGTCAATTTTAAAAACGTTTAAAACATAGAAGTCTAAAACAAAGATACTAAATTGCGGGAGTTCTAAAGTTTGAGAAAGCAGGGAAACAAAAATCTTAAGCTCAAAGGGGCTCTAAACACTCGGAGTAGTTCGAGAAAGTCGAAAAGCATTATGCTCAACGGCTATCTAAAGTATCGGAGTGGATGTCCAAAATGAGCTGGAGAGGTGTCCAAAATGGGTTTGTTGCAGTACCAGACGGGTGGATCGAAACATCTCTCGCAGAGCGAGAGCGCGACACCGGAAAACGATTCTGCACAAGGGGTGTCCAGAATGTCAAAATGGGGACAGACAATTGAAAATTGAGAATTGAAAATGAGAAAACACAAAACATTACGCTCAACGACTATCCAAAGTATCGGAGTGAAATGGGAAGTTCTAATCCAGCAGTCGCTGGACCAATCAAATGATTGGAGAAGTCCGGGAGTTCTAAAGTTGTGAAAACAGAATGCAGAAGATTGTCCAAAATATCCAGAATGTGAATGGTGAATGGGATACGTGCTAAGTGTTATGTGTTACGTGTTACGCTTTTGTTGTAGATCCGTCCTTGTCGGACGGTACTGGACGATTAATTGTCCAGGGGTTGTTAGAAAATCTTATAGAATCTGAAACGCGGTGTGCTTGACGGGTCTCTAAAGACTCCGGATGTCGGACAAACTTCGACAGTGTACTGCTTGACAGGTGTCCAAGATGTCCAAAATGCGGGTCCCGCGAATGCGGGAGAGAAAAGCGAGAAAAGTGGAAAGTTAAAACCGGAAAACAAAAAGACAATATACTCAAATGGTCTCTAAAGTCTCCGGATGCCGACAGGAACTCATCTCTGGTCTTCTTGTTGCCGGAAGATGAGTTCGCGCAACATGCGGAAAGCATTGGCGACAGTTCTCCGGCGGACGGTCTCCCGCGAACCGCGGAAGTTAAATTCCCTGACTTCCGTGAGTTCTTTCACTCTGACGCCGATGAATACCAGGCCAACCGGTTTATCCTGGGTTGCGCCGCCGGGCCCGGCGATGCCGGAAACTGCTATGCCGGCGTCGGCTCCGAACATGGCGCAGATATTGTCAACCATCGCGGCAACGCATTCTTCGCTGACCGCTCCATGTTTCTCCAATATCCCGCCGGAAACTCCAAGAATTTTTTCCTTGACTTCATTGCTGTATGCAACGATTGAACCTTTAAAAATGTCGGAAGATCCGGCCAGCTCGGTAATTGCCGCAGCTATCATGCCGCCGGTGCAGGATTCGGCCGTAGCCAGGGTAAATTTGCGGCTCCGCAATTGGAACGATACTTCCTCGGCCAGCGACAGCGAGTCGTTGGCCAGCACCGCGCAGGCGAACAGCTTTTTCAGTTCCGCGGCTTTAGTCTTTAACAGCGGGCGATCCTGTCCGGTAAGGAATACCCGCACCCCTTCCGCGGAGGCGCAATATGCCAGTTCCACCGGCAGAGCGCCGATAGCGGCTTCAACCTGCTGCTGGATCATCAGTTCCGCGGCGCCGGCGACCATGAAATGTTCAGTGAATGTCCGGTCAGCGGCAAGCGCTTCGAGTTTCGGCATTGCCTCGTCTGTGAACATCGGCTCCAGTTCCGACGGGGGGCCTGGCAGCATAATAATGATCTTTGGGCAGCCGTCCTTCCGCGTGTTGAGCCAGAGCCCGGGAGCGGTGCCGTTGCGGTTTTCCAGGACAATCGCGTTTTCCGGCGTCCGGGCCTGGGAGAAAAGCGCTTCCGGCGCATGTCCGCGCTTCAGGCATTGCCAGTGTTCTTCGAGTTTTTTGCGGAGTTCCGGGTCTTCTCTCAGTTTCAGTCCGAAAAACTCGCAGACAACCTGTCTGGTGATATCGTCGCTGGTCGGACCGAGTCCGCCGGTCACAATAATGATGTCGGACACCGGAACCAGACCCGCCAGCGCTTCCGTCATTGATCTGCCGGAGTCGGGAACAATGGCCCCGCGTTCAATGGCAAAACCCGCCGCGGTCAATGCCTGCCCGATAAATGCCAGATTGGTATTGACCGTGGAGCCTTTCAGCAATTCACTGCCGGTGCTGATAACGGATACTTTCATTGCCAGTTTTTTCCATCATTTTGCTTGTTTACTTAAGAAACGAAAATACATTACTACAATCTGGATATTTTTAAATAAGACAAATATATTTTAATACGGTTAAATCATGGATATCAGGGTAAAGAAGTCACAGGTCAAAGGGATTATCTCCGTTCCCGGTTCAAAATCGCATACGATCCGGGCGGTAGCGGTCGCAACCATGGCGGAGGGAGTTTCTGTAATTCATTCCCCGCTGGAGTCTGAAGACACCAGGTCGTGTCTGAAGGCCGCCGTGCTGTTCGGGGCAAAAGTTGAGGAGACCCCGGAATGCTGGCGCATCGCCGGTACTGGCGGCTGTTTCAAAGACCCCGGCCATACGATTGACATGGGCAATTCCGGCACCAGCCTGAGAATCTTCTCCGGCCTTTCCGCGCTGGCCGGGTTCAAGGCGACATTTGACGGCGACGATTCGCTGCGCACCCGTCCGATGGGGCCGCTGCTGGACGCGCTGGCGCTGCTGGGCGTCAAAACTGAATCCCGCGACGGCAAATGCCCGGTCTCCATTCAAGGGCCGCTGCCGGGCGGAAAAACCAGCGTCAACGGCAAGAGTTCGCAGTTCCTGACCTCGCTGCTTTTCGCCGCGCCGCTGGCCGCGCAGGACACTGAAATCAGCGTGTTCAACCTGAATGAAAGACCCTATGTTGAAATCACACTGGGCTGGCTCGACCGGCTGGGAATCAAATACGAGCGCAGCGCGGACATGTCATGGTTCAAAATTTACGGCAGACAGCATTATCCGCATTTCGAGTGGACGATCCCGGCGGACTTCTCCACCGCGGCCTTCCCGCTCGGAGCCGCCGCGCTGGCCGGCGGAGAAATCGAGATCAGAAACCTGGATTTCAGTGATCTGCAGGGCGATAAAGCCGTATTCGATTTTTTCGACCGGATGGGCGTCGAGGTAAAACGCGGGGCGCTTTCCACGCTTGTCCGCCCCGGCAGGGAATTGAACGGGATTGACGCCGACCTGAACGCCACCCCGGACGCGCTGCCGCTGATGTCGGCGGTCGCCGCCTGCGCCAGAGGCACGACCCGGTTGTTGAACGTGCCGCAGGCCAGGATCAAAGA
The DNA here is from genome assembly GCA_037144075.1 of Lentisphaerota bacterium. GTDB lineage: Bacteria > Verrucomicrobiota > Lentisphaeria > Victivallales > Victivallaceae > CAIPAT01. Next base: position 7,968 of record JBAWXM010000162.1, read on the forward strand.
GACCGACCGCATTGCCTGCATGACCCGCGAACTGCGCAAGATGGGCGCGAAGATCACGGAGCTTGAGGACGGCATGGTGATCGAGGGAACGAAGCTGCGCGGCGCGGTGGTTGACGGCTACGGCGATCATCGCATTGTCATGGCTATGGCCATTGCCGGACTGGCGGCGGAAGGCGAAACCATCGTCAAAGGCGCGGAAGCCGCCGCCGTGACCTATCCCGATTTTATCAAGGACTTTGTTAGTTTAGGCGCTGATTTTAAAATAATTTGACCGCGATGAGCGGTCAGGAGGATGAATTGAGAGACAGACCGGAAAGCAGGGTAAGGCTGGAAATCAGCCTGAAAAAACTGAAAAATAACTTCCAGAACATCTGCAAAAGCGTGGAGCCGTGTTCGGTATTAGCCATACTTAAAGCCAATGCCTACGGGCTGGGCGTCATGGATATCGCCAGGGCGCTGAAAGCCGCCGGCACGGCCGGTTTCGGGGCCGCCGAAATAAACGAGGCGTTGCAGCTAAAAGAGATGGGGCTGCCGGTGCAGATTCTCGGCAATATTCTGCCGGACGAAATTCCGGTTGCGGTCAGCAACGACATTATCTGCCCGGTCAATGATTTCAGGACAGCGCAGGCGATCAGCCGGGAAGCCGTCAGGCAGCAGAAAACTGTGGAGTGCCATTTCAAGATTGATACAGGGATGGGGCGGCTCGGCATGCTGGTAAATGATGCTTATGAGCAGATTCTTGAAACCGTCAAACTGGCCAACTTGAAATTCGAGGGTATCTACTCGCATTTTCCCATGGCCTACCAGGGCGGCGACGACTATACGCGCAACCAGATAAACTCCTTTACGGCGCTGTTGAAAAAACTTGACGCCGCCGGGATTAAATTCAGCAAAATCCACATGGCCAACAGCGATGCGATCAACAATTTTCCGGAAACCTGCACGGCTCCGTTCACCGACGTCCGCACCGGGCTCAACCTTTACGGTTTGTTTGACAGTCAGGGACGGCGTTCCATGAACCTGGAACCGGTTCTGGAACTTAAAACCCGGCTGGCGGCAGTGCGCAAAATTCCGGCGGGTTCGACCATTGGCTACGGCAGGACTTACCGGCTGATGAAAGATACGCTGATCGGCACAATTGCCGCAGGCTACGCCGACGGGCTGCCGCTGGCGCTTTCCAACCGTGGATATGTGCTTATCCGCGGGCATCTCTGTCCGATTATCGGCAGGTTTTCGATGGATTACACTACTGTATCGCTGGAATGCGTTCCCGATGCGCAGTGCGGCGACGAAGTAGTCTGCATCGGCCGTCAGGGCGAAAGTTCCATTCCCGCGGAACACTGGTCGCAGCTTAAAGGCACCCATGTCTACGAGCTGCTCTGCTCAATCGGTTCCCGCGTCGAAAGAATCTATCTCGAAGATTAAAAACGAAAGAGACTATTATTTTAATTCAGATATACTTGAAATATTATTCTGAGTAAGTTATTATTAGTTAAGGTTTAAATTTAAAGGGGAATAAATTGGACACAAATCACACGACCCAAAGTAAAGTTAAAGAACTTCCTGCCGATATTGTTGTTCTTGGTTTTACCGGAACACTGGGTAGTGGCTGTACGTTCTTTGCTGAACAACTTGCAAGAGATCAAAATTTATTGTATTTTGAACTCTCCCAATTTTTGCGAAAAGAATATAAGAAATCAGGCAAAAAAGTAGAAACACAAGAAGATCTTCAAAAATTTGGTAATCAATTAAGGAAAAAATATGGGAATGATTATCTTGCAAAAAAAGCCGTTGAGCGCATTGAAGACGAATGGGAAGAAGGCATGAATGGAGTTGCTATTTCTGGAATAAGAAATATTGGCGAAATTAGATTCTTGAGAGAAATTCCTCTTTTTTTTCTTGTATCAATCCATGCGGATAGAGATATCAGAAGAAAAAGGTTAATTAAAATTAAAAAAGTTAAGAGCGAAGAAGAATTTAATAAAGTAGATTTACGAGACGAATTAGAGAGGGTATCGTATGGACAACAAGTCTCTTTATGTAATTACGAAGCTGATATAATTATTAATAATTCCAAAAACATTCCGAGTGTATGTAAGATTAAGAGAGCAAACTATATTAAAGAAAAATTGACGGATAAATATATTTCATTGATTTTTGCAAAGTTTAAAAGTGGAGAGAAGGTGGTAGAACATACTCCTTCAATAAGGGAAGTTTTTATGACGTGTGCATATTGCGAAAGTTCTATGTCAAAGTGCATTAAAAGAAAAGTTGGTGCAATTATTGCAAATATTGATGATAATTCAGAAATGGAAAGAGGATTCATAATATCTTCTGGACATAACGATGTACCAGAAGGAACCAATCCTTGTATTTTTGATGAACTATACCAAAAGTGTGCAAGAGATGATTTACAGGAAAAAGTTGCTGGAAACATAAAATTCTGTCCGTCATGTGGTAAAAAAATAAAGATTGAATTCAAATGTGACAGTTGCCATAAAGTTATTAAAAAATTCTTAAAGAATTGTCCTGAATGTAATACCGAATTAGATACAAAATATTGCTGTAGCGCATGTAATACAGATATTTTTAAGAATTTTGTTCCTGGGAAAAATGCTGGCAAATTATTAGATGTATGCCGCTCTCTTCATGCAGAGGAAAATGCAATAATGAATATGGTCAAAAATGCATCAACTGTGGATGACAATACCGTACTTTTTACAACAACTTTTCCATGCAATTTATGTGCAAATAAGATTGCAGAACTTGGTATAAAGAAAGTAATTTATGCAGAGCCATATCCTATGGAAGATGCAAAGAAAATTCTTAATGATAGAGGTATAAAATGTGATAAGTTTGAAGGAGTAAAAAGTTCTGCTTTCTTCAAATTGTATCATTAATTTTAATACTTTGTAAAAAATTTTAACAAAAAAAGGAGGGTACTTATGAAGTCTCCAATATCATTTTCGCCAACAGTAACTAAATCTATCTCGTCTTCATCATCAAACTCAAATATAGGTTTTCTATCTGGAAGAACAATCAAAATTGATTGTACAACCTATTCTACGCCAGTGCAAACAAGGCAACCATCCACTTTTAGTAAAAGTTCAGAGAAGAAAAAATAAACTAAGACATCGCCGCAGGCTACGCCGACGGGCTGCCGCTGGCGCTTTCCAACCGTGGATATGTGC
>JBAWXM010000163.1:0-11127 GCA_037144075.1 Lentisphaerota bacterium
TACAAAAACTCAATATCCAATATCCAACACGGAATATCCAATATCCAAGTTTAAAGCAGAACAGCCGGGAAATACAAAAACTCAATATCCAATATCCAACACGGAATATCCAATATCCAAGTTTAAAGCAGAACAGCCGGGAAATACAGATATTCAATATCCCGTCCCGCAAGGAGGGACGGAATTTCCCAGTTGATGGCGCGGTTATTTTGAGGATTGAAGCGCCTGGCAGAGCAGTCTGGACAGTGGTTCGCTGCGGTTGAAGAAAATCTGGCGCAGCAGGGCGGCGCCGCCCTTCAAAACAAAATTTACGCCTTCGGTGGAAATTTCTATCGGGAAGAAATCTGCTTCCGGAATGATTAAGTTCTTTTTTACCGACTGACGCAGTATCTGAATGAATTCCATCGAAACATTTTCATGATCGAATACCACCACCATTCGTTGCGGGGCCAGATAGTTGACCATATGCGCGAAACCTTCGCCGAGTTTTTCGGCGAAAAATTTGAGCGAGGTCTGATCAAGTTCGTTCAGCGCAGTTGGGAACTTGTCTTTTTCGTATATTTTTTCAAACCAGTCGTAGCAGGAGCGGTCCAGTTCGCCGGCGCCGCCGCGAAATCCACGGAACAGCCGCCCGTCAAGAATAATCCCGCTGCCCAGGCCGATGAAAATATTTCTGCCGTTCCGCCGCCCCTGATAAATATGCAGGGTGAGCAGATTGCGGGTGCCGATGCTGGAGCCGAAACAAAATTCGCCCCACGCGCCCAGCCTGGCATTATTTTCCACCAGCAGCAGCTGATCCTCTTCATCAATGCCGAGCGTTTCCAAAAGTTTTTCTTTAAGCGGAAACCCTTTTAATTTCCAGATGGATGAAGCGATAATTTCACCGCGTTCAAAATCTGTTTTGGCGGAAATGGCAATCATGATCCCGGCGATTTTGTATTTAGCGTGCCACTCGCGGTATTTTTCAGCAATACAGGCGATGGCATCATCAATGTTTTCAGAGAACTGCCCGGTTTCGCTGAAAATCTGGTTTCCGTTAAAATCGGTCAGCACAAAGTAATTATGCTTGCTGTTAATATAGATCATCATAAAAGCCGCGACTTGCGGGTTGAGCGTCCATAATGACCGCGGGCGGCCCTTTTGAACCGCCATGGAAGAGGATGGCGAAACAATCAGACCGGCATTTTTCAACTCTTCAAAAATATTGAAAACCGAAGTGCGTTTCAGGTGGATTTGTTTTTCCACCTGAATCTGCGTGACTGTGCCGTTTCCGGCGATGCAGTCGATAATGCTCTCGGCATTCAGTAATTGTTTATCTTTTTTCATAATTATTCTTTTGTCAAAACCAGTCTTGAATAGGTTCCGGCTTTTCCCCGGCTTTTCCCCGGCGCATTGGATATCTGCGTTTTCGGGGCGTGATTCATATTGTCGGAATCACCGACTTCAAATAATACGTTCAATCCGTTTTTGACGACAGCATCATAGCCGGTTCCGAAAGCGGTATAAGGCACTTTGCATTCTAAGATATAGCCGTCGCCGTTTTTTTCAAACTTGTACGTTATCTGCGCGGCCAGCTTTGCACGTTCCTCTTCCGGCAGGCCTGCGGGGAGCCATACATAAGCATTATTAAGCGGTTTGTCGAATTCCGCCGGAGTCATTCCCGCCTGAAAAGAATCCTCTTCGCCCGGATTATTGATCCAGAGTTCAACATGATCGCGCTTCCACATATCTCTGCCGGTCTCCTGCGTCAGGATAACGTCGTCCTTGATTTCCGCCCGCAAATACAGCGCGTCCGGAGTATAACCGAACCAGACTGCGGCGCTGAGATCCTGCGGACCTTTCCAGTCTTTCACTGAATGAATCACCTGTTCGCGCCGGTTCATCAGCTGCGGATATTGTTTCCGCCAGACAATCTTACCAGCTTCCGGATTTTCGAGCTTTTCCGCTTTAAGTTCCGGCGCGGCGATTGAAGCAATCCGGCGCGGCTTATCGGGAAGCGTGCGGTATGAATCATAATGATGTATGGCGAAACCGCCGAACCCGTTGTTATCCTTGAAATGGTTGTAAACCTTCTTCAGCTCTTTTTCCATTTCGTCAACGCCCTCTTCGTAAAAAGTAATCTCCCTGGAACCCTGATATTTGGTAAAGAAGTCCAGCGTCTCCGCTCCAACCAGAGCTTTTTTGCCTTTAGCGGCAGCCAGGTCAACGTTATACTGAGCTGATTTTATTGTTACCCTGGCCAGATCATGATAGGACATGATGGCGAAATAATCAAAAATGTCAATCGCATGTTCCGCGACGTTGCCGGTCCTGCCATTCCAGGTGATGTATGTTTCCGGTTTGTCCTTGTCATGGGATTCCAGAATTGCCAGGCCGTATTCAAAATTCTTCAATCCGCTCTGCGTTATCAGGTCCCGCCCTTTAACGTGCAGTTCGATGAACTGGAGATCAATCCGCTTCTTGTTTTCCGGAGATTGATGATAACCTTTAAAGGTCACCGGTTCCACGTCGGACTGGAAGCCGTCAAACCGTTCATCTTCCGCAGCCTGTTTATTATAATCGAGAATCCGCTGTATTGCCGCCAGAAATCCGGGTTGCTTTTCCGGCAGGAACGCGTCATTCCAGCCGTCCAGCCCCTGGACTTTTATGCCTGCGGCGTGGGCTTTGCGCAGGAATCGTTTTAATTTTTGGAGACTTTGCTCTTCCGTGAACATCGCGGCCCTGCCGGTGTAGAAATAGAGGACATTGATTTTTTTCAGGCCGCAGAACTTGATAAGCTGGTCTGATTCTTTATCGTCCAGCCCGAAGTCAATATTCCATATCCACATTGCGCGCGGACAGGAATAGTCAGGGTTGATTTCGCGCAGATTGACCGGCTCCTGCCTGGCTTTAGCCGCGTGGGCGGGAGCCGGTTCCAGGAATTTCAGATATTCCTTCAGCATCTTTCTGCTGTGCTGTGACGACAGCTCTTCGGATTTAAGTCCGGCCATAATGAATGAATATGAGGAAAGAAATACCGTCCGGCCGTTTCCCGGATAACATTTCACCACCGCCGCAACGCCATCGCCGGTTTTACGGTCGCGCTGAATCCACTCCGCGACGGCGACTCCGCCGTCAACCGCCTCCAGTTTAAAGGCTTCGCCGGAAAAAGACGCAAACATTTCCGGTTCTTCGCCCTGCCAGAGCAAAGCGGGCGGGGCTGGCGATTTTAAGGTTCTTATCCACATAAAACGATTGATGACTCCCTTGCCAACCAGCGGGTCGCTCTGATACTCTCCGAATTTTACTCCGGCCAGCGCCTGAAGTTTATTCAGATATTCATCTGTAAGCCTTGCACCTCTGAGTGCGTTGCCCTGCCAGAATAAATTCCCGCCGCTCCGCACATACTTCTCCGCCTTGCTCCACATGGCCTCCGGCCAGGGAAAAAGGCACCAGATAAAAACGGTCTGATATTTGCCGAAATCAGCCTTGCCGGAATCAATCGCCGCATCGGTTATCAGATCAGCTTCAAGTTTATTAGCCAGCAAAAAGTTCTTAAATGCTGCTGCCTGCTCATATATTTTCGCCGGTGCTTCCTGACCCGGCCTGTTTTCCGGCAGCAGAATCGCGCATTTGCCGCCGGCAATGCCCATATTGCTCAATCCCGTCATTAACAATACGAAAAAGAGAACAATTTTAGCTTGAATCGGCATCGGCGCTCCTTTTATCACTAACGTGATATATTTACTTTGTTCAATTTATGAATATAATAATACTGCTTGTTTTGCTAAAAATCAATCTTTTTTCTTGAAATTAATTTTTTTATTGTTGACTTTATTCAATAAATGAATTAAACTATGAATAACGAAGTTGATGCAGTAATTTAAAAAGGAAGGACTGATGAAAATGAAAATACGAAAAAATTTTACACTCATTGAACTCCTCGTGGTGATCGCGATCATCGCGATTTTGGCTTCAATGCTGCTGCCGTCTTTGAATAAAGCCAGAAGGACAGCCAAGGTCAACAGTTGCAGAAGCAACCTGAAACAGGTCGGGCTTTTTCTCCAGATGTATGCGGATGATCACTATAATTATCTGCCGCCGCGTCAGCCTGGAATTGTCAACGGCGTCGCCGCCACTTACAGCTGGAACGGCTTTCTGGCTCCATATATGAATCGCAACATGAAAGGTATAAAAACTACCTCGTTTATCTGTCCGCTGGCCACCCGTCAGGAGATTTCTGCAGGCAACACCGCCGGCGGCTTGACTTACTCAATAAATCCTTATATAACGGGCATGGGCAATTTCAGGGTAAATGTTCCGGACGCCAGCAATTTTCCGGCCATGCGTTTAAACAGAATAAAGAATCCGACTAATGTGCTGACCGTTGCTGACGGCAAACAGCAGACCGGCAACGGCGGTTCTGCCGATGGTGCCTTCCAGAAGTATCCGTTCGCTTTTACGTGGTACATGGGCAACTGGGCTGACGGGATTGTTACGCCGGATACCATCGTCAACTACGATCTGCCCGCCGACGGCAATGCCGGCGCACTCGGCATTCTGACCCACGGAATTGACATGAAAACATGTAATTCAGTGCGGGCTGACGGTCACGCCCAGGATATCAAGTATAACAATTTCTGGCTCAGAGACGCGGTTCCGGTATACAGATAATAACACCCCATCTAAAATCAAAAACGGCGCAGCGATAAACTGCGCCGTTTTGTTTTATGGTTGAAATCAATGCGGATTTGGGACAAAACCTCCTCCCCGGCAGCGTTTTAGATAATTCAACGCATGAACTTGTCCGGTCATTTCCAGATCGCCGCAATAGACCGGGTCGTGCCAGCCTTCAATATCAATAGATCCCTTGAAACCGGCCGCTCGAAGTTCAGTAATCAGGTCTGACCAGTTGGTGTCGCCAAAACCCGGGGTGCGATGCCAGACAAACGACTCGCAACCGTTTATACCGTGACGCCGGATAATATCATGACGGACGGTCGCGTCTTTGCCGTGAATCAGGAACATCTTTTTACCCCATTCGCGAATCTGCGGCAGCGGATCAATCAGTTGCACCAGTTGATGACATGGTTCCCACTGGAGACCGCAGTTTTCAGCAGGCAGAGCGGCGAACATCAACTCCCATGCGTCAGGGTTATGAGCAATATTCCAGTCTCCGGAACTCCAGTTCCCGCCCATCGAGCAATTCTCCCAGGCAATTTTAACTTTGAGACTGGCGGCGTATTCGGCCAGCGGCGACCAGACTTCGCGGAAACGGTCAATATTCCCGGGAATAGATTTACCCCGGACCCGTCCGGTGAATCCAGTCACGGCCGATGCTCCAAACGCCGGCGCGGCGGCAATCGCCTGACGGAAACTTTTCCGTGCCGTTTCGGCTTCTTCATCCGACTCCAGCAGGTTGCCGAAAACACTGAGTGAACTGACGACCGCTCCGCTCCCGGCCAAAGTTTCATTTACCTGAACCGCAGTTTTTTCCAAATCGATATCTCCCAGCGTCTTCCAGAAGCTCAGAGAAAAGCTTTCGAACCCGTAAGGCAGAATCTGCCGGATATAGCCGGCCATATCTTTGCTGCTGACCATAGTTCCGATTTTGATATCGTTATCCATTTTTACAATTCCTTGATTTAAAATTCCAGCTTGACGACGGCATGCTGTCCGGCAGAGGCGATGGCGGCATGAACCATGGACAGACTTTTAAAATTATCGGTACAAACAGTTTGGGGCTGACGTCCGTATTTCAGGCAGTCGAGAAATTCACGGATAACCCCGGCATGACCGCTATGCAGGAGTTTATTTTCCGGCACCGCCACCTTTGCCACCGGATGAAAAAAACCGTCATTGCCGCTGACCTTCTCCGCTTGCAGCTCGTCCTGGCCGTCCCACCGTGCCGTTCCGGTGGAACAGCAGGCGCGCCAGTCGCACTGCCAGGAGGTGGGCAGGCCGGGAGCGCACCAGCTGCCGCGATAATTAAATACGCTGCCATCGGACATAGTGAAGATCGCCATTGCCGCGGCGCCATGCCGGTACCATGACCCCGCCGGATTGAACTCATGGCAGTAAACCGTTACGGGATCCGCCCCGCTGATGAAACGGGCCTGGTCAAATGAGTGAATAGCCATATCAAGCAGCAGGACGTGATCCATATCTTCACGGAAACCGCCGAAGTGGGGAGCCAGATAGAAGTCGGCGTTCAAAGTGTTGAGACTGCCGAGTTCCCCGCTTCGGAGCAGATCGCGAAAATTGACAATACTGTCCAGATAGCGCCGATTCTGGACGACGGCATAGATTTTGCCGGCGCCGGCCGCCGCCGCAACCATCATCCCGGCCTCTTTCATTCCCGGCGCCATGGGTTTTTCACCCAGCACGTGGCATCCGTAACGCAAGGCGGTCAGCGTGGTGGCGCAATGGGCGCCGGGAACCGTGCAGTCGAAAACCACATCCGGACGGTTATGCTCCAGCAATTCCTCCAGCGATGCCGAAACCGCCGCCGGTAACGCAAATTCCTGTTTCCGCGCTTCCGCGGCGGCCGGATTCAGGTCGGCAAGGCCGACTATCGCCAGGTCATCGAAAGTTTTTATGGCATCTAGCCAGGTTTTAGAGATACCGCCGCAGCCAGCCAGCACCGCCGTTAATTTGCCGTCATGCATATTTAAAAACTCCTTAATTTTAATTATCATATTATTTTAAATACTGCATCTATAGTTTATTATATCCGCAGATTTTTGCGGAAACAATGCTATTTTATAATAATCTGTTAATTACATTATTGTCTTATATTTTTAAATATTATTGGCGGCATTTATGATGAACGGAATCATATATTTTGACATTCTGATGAAACGGCAGGAATGTCCGGAGCAGCACCGGCATGAGTTCCATGAATTTTTCTTCAATTACGAAGAAGGCGGAGAACAATTGACCGGGCCGGAACGGCGTCCGATGCGAAAGCACGATCTGTATTGTTTTCCGGCCGGCCATAAACATATCGGCAACGGCGACTGCCATGGCGGCGTGCTGTACGTGGGAGTGGAAACCGTTTTGCCGCGTGCGACAAATGAAAACGAAGCGGCGGCAGTCCTGGAATGGTTGAGCGGCAGAGCGGCAAAAGGGCAATATTTGGTACCGTTAAGCAGTGCCGGGCGCGCTGCCATGGCAGAGATCTTTTCCAGATTTCTGGAAGAATTCAGTCGGGGCGGCTACGGCACCACTCTGGCCTGGCGTATCCTGACCCTCCAGCTGCTGCTGCTCATTCTGCGCGACTGCAATCTGGAACGAATCGGCAAGCTGGATCTGCCGCGGCTTAATGCCGACGAACGCATCCGGCACGCCTGTCTTTATTTAGGCGAAAACTACACACGCTCAATAACCGTGGAAACTGCGGCACGAATCGCCGGCATGAGCCGCAGTCATTTCTTGACTGTATTCCGCCGGGTGACCGGCAGTACGTTCACCGAATACCTGAACCGCCTGCGCTGCCGGCATGCCATCGAACTGCTGCGCCGGAATGAATTGCCACTGGACAAAATAGCCACTGCCTGCGGATTCAGCTCCGTAAGCAATTATTACCGGGCTTTCCGGACTGAAATCAAGCGCCGGCCCGGCGATTACCGGCCGCTTAATTAATCGATCCGGTTACTGGGCGGCGGGCTTTTCAGCCGATGCCGGAGCGGCTGCCGGTTCCGGCTGTTTAGCCTTCATCTGGTTTATAAGGTCGTTCTGCCCGGCGGCATGTTTGGTCAGGTTTTCTATCTCTTTGCTTTTTTCTTCAGTTTCGCGAGTCAACTGCTGCAGTTTTCTGGCATATTCCTGACGCTTCTGATTGTATTCATCTTTCAGTTTGTTAATAACACTGTCTTTGGAGTCAATGACCTTTTTTTCGTTTCTGGCCAGCGCGGCTTTATACTCTTCCGCCTGTTTCTGCATATCGTTTTTGAGTTGTTCAATCTGGCTGGCGCGTTCGGAGTTCTCTTTACCGACAGCTTCCAGCTTAGTGATATATTCCAGCTTTTCCTTGGCAAAATAATCTTTTATTCCGGCAAGTTCGGCGGAAGTTTTAGTATCGGCGCTCTGTGACGCCTTTTCAATCATCGCCTTGAAGTCTTCGCGCTGCTTGTTCAGTTCCAGTTGCAGTTTTTCAATATTCTTCTGATAGTCGCTGCTGTTTTTATCCAGGAGAATGCTCATGCGCTGCAAGTCCTGATTCTGCTTGGAAATGAGCTGGTCTCGCTGCTGGAGTTCCTTGGTGATGGAATCGTTCTGCCGGTCGATCTTGCTGAGAATGCTGCTGTTGCCGTTGATCTTCGAGTCCTGCCGCCTGAGCAGTTCACCCGCTTTGATGGTGACGACAATCGCGGTCGCGCCCATGGCGACGATCAGCACCAGCGCCAGGATATACCACCGCATGGTTCTGCGGGCGAATGTTTTACTCATATCCTTCGACGATTCAAGCCGCTCGGCGATGTTCTGGAGCTCCTTGCCGAGCATTCTGCCGATTTCTTCGGCCTGCTGCCTGACCACCGGGGGCATCATTTCCTGGGTTTCCGGCGGCGGGGCCGCAGGTTCGCCGCCTTCCTGCTCTTCAGGTTGCGGCGGCGCGATTTCCGCATGAACCGGATGCCGTTTGGCAAGTTCGTTTTCAATATCGGCTGACGCCATGCCGGAATTGCGGAGTTCGGAGATTTCCTTCAGCACTTCCAGCGAAGTGTCGAAGTAAACCCTTCTTTTACCGCGGGTTTCGCATTCGATATACTGGTAAAAACGGGTCAGCCAGTCGTTTAAAGTAGTGCGCGGAACATTGAGAATTTCCGCCAGTTCCACAATTGAATAAGTTTTTTTCTCGTTCATTTAAATATCCTCCGGTAGTTATTTATGTTTGTAATTAATAATGATCTGTTTAATGTCTTCTATGTCTTTAATAATCTGGTTTTTGAGCAGACTGGAATTTATGAAGCACCTTTCCTCTCTCAAATACTGGAGCAGTTCCACCTCGATTGACGCCCCGTAAAGATCGTGGTCAAAGCCGATAATATGAACTTCAAGGCGTTTACTTTTATCATCCGGCCGGTTATAGGTGGGGGAAATACCGATATTGACCGCCGCCTGAAAATGTTTGCCGCCGACAATGGCGGAGGCGGCATACACGCCGTCAGGCGGCAGCACACCATAGGTGATTTTTAGATTAGCAGTAGGATGCGCCAGCTCCGGCCCCGCCACATGATAGCCTCTTTCCACAATACCGCAAAGACTGTACGGACGTCCGAGCATTTCTCCGGCTTTGGCAAGCAGTCCGGAAGAGATCGCCCGGCGTATTGCGGTGCTGCTGACAATTGAATCGCCGATGACAAGTTCATCCACCGCTTTAAAATCGAAATGGCCTTGATCGGCAAAATTGTGCAGAACGGAACTGTCGCCGGAACCGCCGGCGCCGAAACGCCATTTGCGGCCGACACAGATTCCGCAGATTTTGACGCCTGATGAATGCAGGCAGTTTCTGATGAATTCCTCCGGCAACTGGGCCGCAAATTCACGGGAAAAGGGAATCGTTACTACCGCCTTGATACCGTATTGATGCAGCAGTTCAACCTTTTTAAACGGCGGCACCAGCAGCGGCGGCGGGTTCTCCGGATTGATGACTTCGCGCGGATGCGGGAAAAAAGTCAGAGCCGCCGGCGTGCAATGATGTTTTTGACTCATTGCCAGCAGGTTCTTTATCAACAGTTGATGTCCCGTGTGGACGCCGTCAAAAACCCCTATTGCCAGACAGGCGGCCTTGACTCCGTGTTCCGTCAAAGCATCCAGTGACGGCACATCAATTATTGTTTTATTTTGTTCCATAGCGCTCATACCGGGCCAAACACCTCTTAAATTTTCCGCTCAAAACATTTTATAAAGTAAAAAGACTTTGATTTTGGCAAAAAGAAAATTATATTTCCGTATAGAAAAATCAACTGTTATTTATTCATGTACCGTGTTTTTGGGTAAAAAAAACGAAAAACAGTGCAAAAAACCGGTTTAATTTGAAAAAAAGCAATTTGTATTTGCGTAAAACAACAAAATCTGGAAAGATTAATAACCATGAAAGATAAATTTATTAAGACCGTCCTTTATCCCGGCAGTTTTGATCCGGTGACAAACGGGCATCTCGACCTGATAGAAAGGGCCTGCCGCTTATTTGACCGCGTCATCGTCGGCGTTGCCGTGAATATTGAGAAGAACCCGCTGTTTTCAGTTGAAGAGCGGATCGCGCTGCTGGAAAAGTGCTGCGGCGAGCTGCCCAATGCCAGAGTTGTCTCTTTTAACGGCCTGCTGGTTGACGCCCTTACCAGATTCCAGGCGAATGCGGTGCTCCGCGGCTTGCGCGCATTTTCGGATTTCGAATATGAACTCCAGATGGCGCTGATGAACCGCAGCTTGAAAGAGGAATGCGAAACCATCTTTATGATGCCGACGCCGCAAAATTCCTTCGTCAGTTCCCGCATGGCCAAGGAAGTCGCTCGTTTTAACGGGGATTTCGCCCAATACGTGCCGCCGCCGGTGGTGGCGGCGATAAAAAAGAAAATTGAAGCAGGTCTCCTATGATTAAAATCAATGTATTGCAACTGGAGCGCCAGGAACTGGATATTGCCGGAACGGAAAGCCCCGCATTGCTGGAAATTGAAGATACTGAACTGATGCAGGCCAAAGGCAAAGTGTCATACCAGCTGCACGCTTCGCTGGTGAATCGCGGCGTTCTGGTGGCCGGTTCGGTTAAAACGGTCATCCACTGCGTTTGCGGACGCTGTGTAAAAGAATTCGACCAGACGGTCGAAAATTCCTCCATCTGCCGTTATTACGAAGACGTGACGGAGCCGGAACTGGACATTACCGAGGATATCCGCGAGGAAATGCTGATCACCATTCCCATTAATTACCTGTGCAGTGAAAAATGCAAAGGGCTTTGTCCGCACTGCGGCATTGATTTGAATAAAAAGCAATGCAAATGTCACGAGGAAAAAACCGGCAGTGACGCATGGTCCGCGCTCGATGATCTGAAACTGTGATATCTTATCTACATTTTAAGGATAAAGGCGAATATCCAATATCCAGCACGGAATATCCAACAGATGAAGGATAAAGGCGAATATCCAA
>JBAWXM010000164.1:0-11117 GCA_037144075.1 Lentisphaerota bacterium
AATCGTTGAAGGGCTTGCCCTTCCGTGGGTTCGAATCCCACCCTCTCCGCCATTTTAAGCTCAAAAAACATCAAAATAGGTGCCATTGGTACCATTTCTGACTTGCAACCCTCCCAATCGCGGTTATATTCAGCCGTATCCGATACTTTAAATCATGAGGTACAAGCTATGGCAGGAAAATCAATCAAGCTGGAAACCGGAACCGTATATAAGAAAACCGCCAACGGGGTGTATATCTTCCGTTATCAGATCAACGGCCGGCGCAAAGCCGTCAGTTTAAAGACTAAAAATCAGGACGAAGCAGTCCTCGAAGCGAAAAAACTGGTGCCGGTCGTCAACGGAACCACCCTGGAAGTTATCTCCGCCCATGTCAAACACGCCAGAGGCCTGACTTCCGCCAGAAAATCGCTGCCGCTGAATCTCGCCTGGGATAAATACTCCAAACATCCTGACCGGGCCGTTCCTGCCACTGTCAGCGAACAAGATGCTTATAAAGGCACGTTCAATGACTTTGTCGGTTTTGTCGGTAACGATACAATTGAAATTATGGATATAAATCAGGCGCATGCGGATGAATTCGCCAAGCATATGCGCACTCTGGAGCTCGGCGTTGATACTCATAACCGCAAAATAAGACGGTTGAGAAAGATTTTCGATGTCCTGAAGGAATATCGCGAAGGCCCCAATCCTTTTGCGACGAAATCACTGTTCAGAAAAGAGCGCGAAGAACAGGCGCATAACATCAGACGGCTGTCGTTTACCCGCGATCAGGAACAGGCGTTATTGAAAGCCCTTGACAATAACAAATACAAAGTGATGAATAAACCGGAAATCAGAGTTGTCTATTACCTTGGCATGTTCACCGGGCAAAGATTTAAAGACTGCATCATGCTGCGCTGGGACAAAATAGATTTAAATCGCAAAAGAATCTGGGTTAAACAGTTTAAAACCGGTAAAGAGGTTACAATCCCCATGGCTCCCGAGCTGCTAGATGTTTTGCATGAAGCGCAGCGGTGGCGGAAAAATGACTACGTCTGCCCGAATGTTGCAGCAAGATACAATCAGGAGAATAAAGCCGGCAAAAATACTGGCAACAATCTGGTTAACATTGATGCGCTCCGGGTTATCAAATGGATCGGGCTGGAACCATCAGTAAAAGTGCCAGGCCGCAAAAAGAAAGTCACGGTGTACGGCTTCCATTCTCTGCGTCACAGTTTTGCGTCTCACTGCGCCGAAGCCGGGGTACCCAAAGCGGTAGTGACGTCAATCCTCGGCACCAATTCAGAGATTGTTGACAAGTACTATACTCACGTCGGCGAAGATGCTCAGGAAAAGGCGATTCAGGCAATCAGCCGGAAAACCAATACGACATCAGTAGAAGAGCGCCTGAGTAAAGTCTTGACTGTTATCGACAGCTTAAAGGCCAAAAGCAAAGCCATACTGCAAATCGAAAAAATTCTGCGGGAAAATTGATCAGATGCAAAGACAAAGTGTACGCTGGGTATTACACCCAGTTTTACTTTCGTAAGGAATCAAGTCTATTTATAACGGGGTTTGTGCTTTTGAAATTTCAAGTAAACAACCACGCTCAGAGGACGCGGTTGTCTAAGTTTAAAAAACAACATTTTTTAGGGAACTGGAAATGAAGAAAAATCTTGTGCTTTTAGTAATTTGTCTCTGTTCATACTATACTTTTCAGGCAGGAGCCGAAGACAGCATCAACCCTGAAACTTATCGTAAAGCCGCTAAAGCCGGAGATGCAAAAGCGCAGTATAATCTTGGATTGTGCTATTTCACCGGCACCGGCGTAAGCAAATTTATGGAAACAGCGGTAGCATGTAGCATGGTATTCTAAAGCCGCCGAGCAGGGCAATGCCAATGCGCAGTATCGCCTGGGAGTCTGTTATGCAAGCGGCGAAGGCATCAAAGAAGATAAAGCCGAATCCGTTAAATGGTTCCGCAAAGCCGCTGAACAAGGGCATGAAAAAGCCAAAGCTGAGCTTGAAAAATTAAAGTGAGTTAGTGTCGGAGCCTTATTTATTGCAACATCTGTAGCGTTTTATATTTTTCCCGGCTCAATAATTCTGGATTCGAGAAATAGTTTATGGACAGGTGCAGAGGACTTTTTGTTTATTATATTAAGCAGCATATCTACGGCTGCTTTTCCGGCTTGCGCGGTGGGCAGCAGTATTTCCGGCGATCCGCAGTTTGCCGCGACGGAGGAGCTACAGGTATTATGAATGAGCTGAATTCCTTTGCGGCCGGCAAGTTCATTATTAACTGTACCGACATATGCGGCATGACAATTGACCGCTGTAAAATCTCCGGCTTTTTTGATGATGGAGCGCACCTGTTGTTCCGAAAGAGAGTTATAGCTGCAATTCCAAAGATGCTCATCCAACTTAACTTTGCAGTCTGCAAACGCAGCCATGCAGCCGGCTTTTTTCACGGCGTTCACATCCGGTTGGTTTCTATTGATATACAATATTTTTTTATGTCCGTGTTTCAGCAGATATTCAGCTACGGTGTAACCGCATTTATAGTAATCCAGTTCTATGCTGTTTAAGTTCTCACTCAAAAACAGCGGGAAAGTAGTTACAACCGGGATATTAAAGGACTCGAATAATTGAACGATTGGAATAAGGCTTCTATCAGGGGACATCCAGATTATGCCGTCCAGTTTGCTTCTGCTCAACTGAGCCGCTGATCTTTCCGGGTTTTCGTCAAAATAAATCTGCCGGCACAGGCATCCGGCATTTACCATGCTTTGAAACACTTCCACCGTCTGACTCATGTAATATTCGTCCAGGAAAGTCACCATTCCATCGCCATATATCAGGCCAAAAGTAAATGTCCTGCCCAAGCCGATGTTGAGTACATCAATGATTTCAGGGCGGATAAAAGTCCCCAGCCGCGGTTTTCTGACAAGCAGTCCTTCCTTTACGAAATGATCCAGCGCTTTTCTTACGGTGGTACGGCATACTCCGAAAATCTCACATAGCTCCTCCTCGGTGTGAATTTTGGTTGTGCCGCCGTCAAGCTTTGCATTTGCTATGCAGCTGAATACATATTGGCGTATCTTTAAATACGAAGGAATCGCTACAGTCATGATTTTAATCTTCCCGTTAATTTTCTCAGCATAAGAACCGCAAGCTGATATTTTAGTATAGACCGGCATGAATTCAAGTTTTTAGGTAAAAGTTTAGTTTTATAAAGGGACTTTTTTGAAAATATTTCATTATCATCCAGAGCAGGACCGTATCGAATCGGCGCTGGCTGTCATCGAAAAACTGCCAACGAAAAGTAAGGCGATCCAGGCCATCGAATCCGCATTAAGGTAATATTTAGTAACACAAAAATCCGGACGTTATGATACTTATAGCGGACAATAAGCGCGTCCAGCTGGCCTTTTACCCATGTCCAGCCGGACAAAACAGCCCTCTTGACGGACTCGATCAGACGGACTTTCCTCCTCAAAAGTCCGAGTCCGACTAGAGAAAAGTCAAAAATATATAGTGGGGGTTTGCTAGCTGCCCAGTGTTATGCGGCTCCCATGCCTCTCAGATATGACTGCCATCTCCTTTTCGATTCCCGATGGTTCCAATATAGGGCCAACTGGCAGCCTGTCTGTTCCTATCCCCATCCTGTCGGAACACCTCATCATGCCAAACAGGCATTGATATCTTGATGAATAATTTAGCATTATAAATTACTTTTCAAAAAATGTCAATTTTATTTTTAATTGGAATTGCCGGAAGCTACCAAGACCATAAACTGTCGTGAACTTCGCCCTTTGGCGATGCCTGCCAAAACTGGAATTGCAAAGCTCGGACAGCAATTACGGGTAGACCGCGACGATTGACGTAAACCTATATTTCGATGAAATACCTAGCTCTGCGCCGCCGTTTTTTCTTTGCACAGAGGTCTTTCTTGCGTCCCCTGTACAGCTACCCAGGGGGGATTATTTTGGGGTTTGCAGTATCTTGGACCGTTGTCCGGAAAACATTCTGCCTGATGATCCTGGATGGCAGTTATTTGCCTGCGGGACGGGTTCTCGATTTCTAATGTCTGCCGATACACCAAGTCACGGAGCGCAAACTCCATGACTTTGGTGTTCTTACTGTGGCACGGGCGGGTAATCTCTGATATGGCGGCGAGGTTCTCTGGCTGGCGAATTAGTCATTGAAACAGTGTGGCTGGTGGCTATGCGGGTAGACTATCAACTGGCAGGTGCGCTTGGGTCTGCTGCACTCAATCGGAAGTAGGTTTTGAAAGGCTGGAATCGTCTGAGGCCAGAATATAACTGATGACATCGGTATTGCGGTATCTTACGGAAGTGCCTACCATTTTCCGCTTAAAGCTGAATGCTCCTTCCCGCTCCAACTTTTTAAAGTTTGAAAGACCAACGGCGAGCATTGAAGCCGACTCTTCCTGAGTCAATAATTTTGGCAGAATCGCCGGTAGCAGCTCTCCCTTTTCGGAAATATGCTTTAGATTGCCGATAACTTCATTGAGTTCCGGTACTGAAATTAATCCTTCTTCCATCAGCGGAGTTAGGATTCGTTTGATAAGCCGTACCGTTTGTGGTCTGATATTGGTGTTCATGATAATACACTCCTTTTTATTCGTGTATATCATGGGTACTGTCTGTTTTATTTTACAGAATAATTGTCAGTTAATACTATTATATAGTAGAAATAACTCCGCCAAAACAGATCAGGGTTAAAATTCATCAAAACCCCAAGCAGCACGGTGATTATTGAAGATTTTTTGACAGATATTTATAATCACTTCTATTAGTATATATAGAATACATAAGAGAATACATAAGAGAATATATATAGAATATATATAAGACATTATAGAATCTATAAGAGAGTACATTATAAAATATATATAAGCAAGTATTATAGAATATATAAGAAAGTATATTGAAAGAATATATATAGAGAATGGAATAGAAATCATTCTGTATTAAGGCGTTACCAATAACGCCGTAAAAATATATAAAGCGTTGAAATCTATTTCCTTCATATAATGGCTAAAGACATTACTAATAAAACCTAAAATGTTTTAACCCATAGCCCTCCATCATTGCTTCTGTCTTAATTCTTTTCCGTGTTTTTATTTAATCAAAAGGATAATGTTTATACTACGAGTAAACAAAATTAACAAAAGGACTTTAAAATGATCAGCTCCCCAATTACGTATCAGGCCCATTATAAAGGTTATCCGCTATATTTCAACTTGGATTCAGATGGTTACTACGTTGATATCCTGGAGCGGAACCTACAACTCCTGCTCTATATGCTGGCCAGACACCCGCAGGTCTTATTAGTCCGATTGGACTTCACCTTCCCTGTAGGGATGCAGATACCGGAAGACAACTCCCTTTTCCAGGCCTTTATTGAAAACTACCGCCGATATTTACATCGGCATGGGTTCGATCCGGTCTGCTTATGGGTCAGAGAAAGAGCTCAATCTGACCATTTCCACTATCACTGTTTTTTTCTCCTTGACTTTAATGTCCGGAACAAAAGGAAGAGCATCCAAAAAGTGGAAGAGCTTTGGTGTGATACCCTAGGGCTGGTTGGAGATGCTAGAAAAAGATATGTCCATATCAAAAGTCGTATGCTTACCAGTGGCGATAGGATTTGTCTGGATGAAAGCTTCATGTGGCTTGGGTATCTGGCCAAGGTTACCACCAAAGGTTCAGCTTCCAGATATGTCAGGGAATTCGGTTGCTCCCAGTTGCCGTCTGATAACTTTTCTGTTTAACATTATTTATATTACCAACGGTAAAAAACATTCTCTGATATTCACATAATCCGATAAGAAAAATGAAGCCAGTATATTCAGTCACTTTTCACCCTTGACTTTCTTATTGAACGTCAGTTCTTCAATCATCTTCAAGTTGTTATAAAATCAAGAAATATTGTCAGTCTTTTCTATTACAAATTCATAGCTTCAGGACATAGTCTTTACATAGGGGGTATCCAGTACAGCAGCTCCCTATGTTTTTAATGAAATAACACTCAATACCATGCCATTTTACTGGCAATATTATTAATGATTTGACTCTCCATTAAAAACTTTATGATTAATGAAAAGCGGGGATTATATCAAAATAATCCCCCCTCTTAAATTCAAAATATGGCACTCGCCTTTCATCTATCGGCTTTTCAATCCTGTAGAAAATTATTACTCTTGGTTATTAAATAGTTACGCACAAAAATTTCATTTACAAAGGAGCTTTCAAAAAATGAATATTGACGAAATTATGGAAAATTTAAATGAAGAACAGCGGAAGGCGGTCGCCGATACGGAAAGCTATGTGAGAGTAATTGCCGGTCCCGGAACCGGCAAGACCACGGTATTAACATCCAGGCTGTGTAGAATTATCGCCAACGGCGTTGCGCAGGAGACCATCTTGTGCGTCACGTTTACAAATAAGGCCGCTGATGAAATGCGGCAGCGGATACTCGCGATGACAGGATCGAATATGGAATCCAATATTTGCACTTTTCACAGTTTTTGCTATCAGTTCCTGCGCAAGAATATCCATCTGCTGTACTTTCCCAATCAGTTTATGGTCATGGATGCGGACTACCAGATGAAAATGCTGCGGGAAGTATACGCTGAGCATGATTTTTCCCCTCACTATTTCCCGCTGGATGAAATGTTGCAGTATATATCCGAAGTGAAAAATAATTTTGAATATATCACCCGTTCAGGCTTAATGCAACTGCCGTTAAATATCTTCGATCCACGTAACAAGATAGTAAATAAATATTTTATAAATCAACAAGATATAAAGGCGCTGGATTTCGATGATATACTGCATTTCACTCTTCACATCCTAAGGAATAATCCTGACATCCTGGCGTATTGGCAAAACCGGCTAGAATATATACAAGTAGACGAATTCCAGGATATCAATCGGGCCCAGTTTTTATTAATTGAAATGCTACAGGGAAAACATAAGAATCTCTTTGTAGTTGGCGACCCTGATCAGACTATTTATTCATGGCGAGGAGCGGATATTGGCTTCATTAATGATTTTGAACAAAAATTCCCCGGGACACAAACGTACATGCTGACGACTAACTACAGATCAAATTCAAGCATTGTGAATGTTTGCAATTCCCTGATCTGCAATAACATTAACCGGGTTGACAGACCATTGGTTGCAGCAACAAAGTTAGAAGATAGCGTTCGCCAGTTCAAAGGAAAAGATATTTCTGATGAAGCTAATTTTATTGCTGAGCTTATTTCTAAGTTAAAAGTGCAGCTTGGTCGGGAATATTCGGATGTCGCCATTCTGTATCGCTCCAACTATATAAGTCGGCCAATCGAGGAAGCTTTAATCAATTTGCACATTCCTTACCGGATAGTCAAAGGAACCGCGTTTTACGATCGTCAGGAAATCAAGGATGCACTGGCATTTCTGCGACTCCTCGTATACGGTGATGACATTTCATTTTTGCGGGTTATCAATGTACCCGCCAGGAAGATGGGAGCCTTACGCATCGAATATCTTCGACGCTACGCCCACGCTCACAACGTCTCGCTGTTGCAGGCGCTGATGAATAGTACGGAACATAAATTATTTAAACACCGTGAAATAGTTCAGTTTATTCTGATATTCAGCGATATAAAATCTCGACTTGGAGTACTCTCCGTATCGAAAGTGCTCGACGAAATACTCGGCAAGACCGGCTATGAAGAAGCGTTGCGTTATGATCTCAAGAGTGACCGGATTGATAATATCCAGGAGCTGAAACAGTCGATTGCAAGACTTGAAGATGATGCAGGTGGTAAAGTCGATGTGGGAGAATATTTAGCGGATGTGGCTTTATATGCCGACCTGGCCGATGAGCAGCAACAAAACAGCGTTCAGTTAATGACCATACATTCCGCGAAGGGTCTAGAGTTTCCGTATGTTATCGTTTGCGGAATGAACGAAGGGAAATTCCCGTCGTCGAAGATTTCCAGCGAAGAGGAAATAGAAGAAGAAAGACGGCTGGCATATGTGGCATTCACCAGAGCACAAAAAGGGCTTTTATTGACCAGTGCCGGTGGCGTTGATTTCAAGAATATTCCTATGAAACCGTCACGCTTCCTTTCTGAAGTCTCGTCTGAATTGATTGGCGAATACAAGCGTAGTGAGAATTGGTATTTTAGCGACTTATGATTTAGACAATGTTACTTCATGCCTCTGTGTAAACGTACCATGTGCTTACACAGAGGTTTTCATTCAGTTCAAGCGTAGATCCTCAATAAAACGGGTTGTAATACACTGGTCACAAGACCACTTTTATCTCAATGGCTGAAATTAAACAGGCGAGTTAAGCGCTAGTTTATTAAGATAAAAACAGGAACTGCGTTTTGTTTTCACAATCCCCCCAGCGCAATAACAGATCGCCGTGTACTTGACTGCGGAGCCAGTGTGTACAGGCTGTACACATTTTCTTTTATCGGCGTTATTCGTAATGCCAACAGTTAGCCTGCAACTCTCATTTCAGGGACTTCAATATCTTTTTAAGTTCTTGAATAGCAACTACTTTCATCTTTTTGCGCTCGTTATCAGACCACTCTTTCGAAGAAAGAATATCAGTGATCTTCTTTTGAAGCCTGGCGACTGTTGATTGTATTTCAGTCTTGTATTTATCGACAGACTTCGCCTGTACCCGCTTTTCATGGACAGCTTTCAGTTCCTTGTCCACTTTTTTGGCGATCACGCTGGTTTTGGCCGTCTTATGTTCTTCCAATATCTTCTTGACCAATGCCAGCCTTGCTTCTTGTGTCTGCTGTTCATCTTCATGCTCGTCGTCTTTATATATTCTCAACCGGAGCAGTTCTCGGCACTGAGGCTCTGTAGTCAGGACAGTCGGTCCCAGTTTGTTATTGATATATTCTGCAATATCGTATGCCCGCGTCAACTGATAAGCCCGACCGCGAGTGTAGTTGAATTCTTCTTCTACATATTCTTCGAACGTATCGTAGTGCAATCTATAAAGCTTGTAATTACAAATAATATGTAAGTGTCTTGCAACTTCCATTACTATATTGATGTTACTGTGAATAAATTCCGTGCTTTTCTCATAGGTATTGCCTAGCCGTGCCGCGTCGTCGATGAGTTTCTTTTCTTCCTCATTTAGTTCTTTTTTCGGCAAGTCCATTATGGTCATTTGCTCATTAGGGACGATGTGTACTGGATCATCAGTTTTTGGTATTGATGATCCAGCAATACCGCTATCTGCTTTGCCGTCATTAATCGGAACTGCTGCTTTTTTAGTCATGTTTACTTTTCCTTGTTGCCGTCTGGTTAATGTCAATTTATTTTTCTGTCTTTTTTCCAATTCGAATATTTTAAAATATCTTAACTTATTGTAATGTCAAGACCGGTAGTTACAACATAATAACCACTAATAATTGTTTATGCGTATAGCAATGGCAGAACTGACTATGTTTACGGCATTCCATTTCTACTAATTTTCAGCTTCAATTTTAAGTTTGCTACTAAGAGCTTATCTACTAATAAAATCATTTAACCCGGATATACTGAACAAATTCGATTAAAAACAATAATGGCGCTGGCCAACTGTACGAGCCCAAGGAATGAGACATCCTCTTTTTCGTACCGCACATGAATTTTACGAAACCTGTTATACCACGAGTGTCCGAGTTCCACGATCCAGCGCTTTGCCTTGAAACCTTTTTCGATCAACTTTTTTTCTTCCCCGCGAGGTCTGATATGAGGGACAAAACCATTCGAAATGACTGTCTGGATTTTTCCGACGTATCCTGCATCCAAGCAAAGATTCTCTACCGGAAGACGCTCCCCCGGATGTGTTTTGCCCGAGGAAATCCTTTTTTCCAGCAGTTCATCCAGAACCACGCAATCATTCCGATTTGCGGCTGTTACGACGATTGACAACGGGATGCCATGCTCGTCCACAAGCAGATGTCTTTTGCTTCCATTTTTTCCCCCTGTCGGTGGGGTTGGGCCCGACCGCTTTCTGCGCCATTGGCGCCTTGCTATAGGTACCGTCGGCAGATTGCCACTCCCATGCTACTCCCTCCAGTTCGTTGTATTCTGCCACTCCTGCTTTCCATAGTCTTTCAAAAAAACCGCAACGCGACCATTGCATAAATTTTTTATGAATGGATTTGGGAGAAATTCCGTCAAACTCCAGGCGCGGAAGCGCGTCCCAAATAATCCCGGTTCGCAAAACATAAACCATTGCCGCAAAATATGTTTGGTTACTATATCTAGCCTTCTTCCCGCCTCCGATTTTGCGCCGATAAGCCACATCGCCGGTTCGTATTGATATGGGAATTAACGGCTCAACCTTTGCCCAAAACTCCTCTGTAATTTCCCAAGTTTTTAATCGTTTCATCACCATGCCCGCCTCCCGGTATGTCGTTTTTAAGTTTACCAGGAATAATATACATCCGAGTTCAGCAAAAGTCAATTATTAGTAGATAAGCTCTAAACGCTTTTTAAAAAATCCTGAACATATCTCATTCATTTTAACTCAAACATTTTATATTCTGACATCAGCATATAAAATACTCTTTTTCACGCTCTCAACCCTACTGGATTGAAAACCTTCAAAATCATGTTTTAAGCAAAAAACATACCCGATATGCCCGCCTTTAAATCGAAGCAAAACGACTTCGATCTGATTCAATGACTATTGCCATTTCAGATTAAAATCATGCTTAATCATATAACTTTGTTTTTTCTCAATTCGGTATAAGAATATTCCATAAATTTATGCCTGTTCAGCTTCATCAGCAGCAGATTCCAGCTTTCATCTTCAAATTGCTGGGCATTCTCACGAAACTCGTACCCTGTGAATCCATTCTTCATGAAACAAGCCATCGCCGGTTTATTGCAAGCCAATACTTCGAGCTTGATTTCCATCATCCCCAGAATATTGAAGCCGTAGTTCAACGCTTCGGCAACCATCGCAGAGCCCATGCCTCTGCCGCGATCTTCGTCTTTGCCGATAAGTACGCGCCCCAGCCTGGCGCTTCCGTTACCATAATCAATTCTCATCAACTCAATATGCCCGACCGCCGTTCCGTCGTCCTGACGGAAGGCGGTG
>JBAWXM010000165.1:0-11057 GCA_037144075.1 Lentisphaerota bacterium
ACGGCTGTATGTCAGAAATTGATTACGACAAAACCCGGAATATTTTCTCTCTGAAGAAAATTTCCCTGATGTAACTCCTTATTGTTCCTTCCCGCTTCCCAAATGGCCTGATGTCTTGTTTTGCTTGCTAATTTTATTTTCGCTTTTTTCTATTTTTGCGCTGTTACCCTATTGACAAGAATAATTAAATCATGTATACTAGCTCGTGCTAGTAAGAATTTTAATAAGTTGTAATTGAGGTATTTCATGGTCACGATGAAAGATATCGGCATCGCGGCGGGTGTCAGCCGCCAGACCGTATCGCAGGTGCTTAACGGCCAGCGTGCCGGCGGCGTTCATATCAGTCCGGTGACCAGAGAACGGGTGATGGAAAAGGCCAGGCATCTTGGGTATCACCGCAATGAACTGGCCCGTGCCGTCAAGCGCGGCCGCACCGATGTTATTGCCTACATCGGCGGCGGTTACACCAGTTTCGAAATGCGGACTATCGCCGGCATCAATGCCGGCTTGAAGGAATGCGGCTTCACCTTGAAAATGTTTCTACTGAATGCCGGGAACAGTCTCGACGACGCCATCCGGCAATGCCGGGAACAGATGGTTGCCGGAGTCATTTGCATGTCGCAACATCTTGACAACCTTGAGCAACTGCACCGGTCGCTTACCCTCTCCGGCATTCCGGTAATGCAGGTTGATGAGGGCGTTCAGTGTGACTGGTGCGGCCTGGTCAGGTCCGATGATGTGGCAGGCGGCAGAATGGCAGTGGAACACTTGTTGGGCCTGGGACATCGCCGGATCGGGTTGCTGGCAGCCGAATGCGACAACCGTTATGCCGTTATGCGTAGTCAGGGGTACCATGCGGCAATGACTGCCGCCGGAATCACACCGGACCCGGCGCTGAAAGTAACGGTTCCAGTCATTACCGGATGGGAAGAGCAGCAGAAGCGGATTCTCTCCGGCTATCTCCTTGAGCAGCGTCCGACCGCTGTATTTTGTGTGGCCGATCCGCTGGCGGTGAAACTGCTGCTGGCCGCCAACATGCTGGGCATAAAAGTGCCGGATGATTTATCGGTAGTCGGTTATGCCGATCTTGATTTCGCCAGTTTCAGCATCCCTCCGCTGACCACGGTAGCCCAGCCGTTCGAGGAGGAAGGGCGGAACGCCGCCGCCAGTCTGGTTAATATCATCAACGGACCGGGTCCGCATACGCCGGTCAATCTTGAGTTGCCGGTAAAAATGATAATTCGCGATTCTACCGCACTGCTTAAAAAGTGAAACTTAACATAAAGGAGACAAGGTAGATGAAAATTCAACGTAAACAAATCCTAAAGGAGGCAGGCAAATGAAGCGTCAAAGGAAGCAGAATTTCACACTCATCGAACTCCTCGTGGTGATCGCGATCATCGCAATTTTGGCCGGAATGTTGCTGCCGGCGCTTAGCAAAGCGCGGGAGCAGGCGCGGGAAATAAGTTGCGCAAACATGATGAAACAGCGTGGATTGTGGTCGCAGCTTTATTCAAATGACGCTGATTCATACATTCTGCCGAGCAATGTGCGTCCGTCCGACCTATACGGGTTCTGGTATTATCAGATGCTTAGATATTCCCAGATGACTGAGCGGGCTTTCCGTGATAAAGGAGTATCCTGCCCGAGTGATACCAACCCCAATCTGCCTTATATTGATTCCCCTCCGACCGGCTCGCTCGGTCCGTACAAGATGTCCACCCTGTACAACGCCTGGTTCGGAATGCAGTACAGCGCGTTCAATAAATCCAACCCGATGAAATACGGTTCTGTTAAAAAAGTCAGCGGCTGCGGACAGATGTTTGAAGGGCATGTTGACTCAAGCCTGCCTGAATCGCGCGCCATGCGCTGGATGCCGGCGTGGGGCATGCCGACCTGGAATGCCGAATTCCGGCATCGCCAGCGGGCCAATGCGCTTTATCTCGATGGTCATGTGGGTAAACTCGGTATGGTGGAGATAGCCAACACTACCGTTAATACGCTTGGCAAAGGATTTTAATAATTGTGAAAAAAATATGGATGTTAATGCAGGGCACTCTTTGTGTTCAAATAATAATTATATTCGTCTTCGCCGGAAGTCTTTCCGCCAAAGATGAAGCCGTGGGTTCCGCGGTCAGGAATGGAATAATAATTTATCCCGACAATGTGGCGAACCCCCGTATGCCGACTGTACCGCCGGAACGCAGGGGCACCGCTGGAAGCTGCATGGAAGTGGAGACTGTGTTCACCTACCAGCTCGCACCGCTGGTGAGTTTCGGCAAAGGCGGAACCGCTTCATTTTCACTGCGTGATACTCTAAGGCGCACTGCGAAAACGATTCTATCCCTGCAAGCTGGCGGAAAGAGCCTGTCCGTCGTCATCGCTCCCGCTTCTGAAGGCAAAAAAGTCGGACTTGCGCTGTCAGCAGATAAAAGAGTGACTGCAAGTTCGTATGCCTCGGCAATACCTGCCGCCGAGTGGGTGCCGTTCACTCTCCGCTGGACCGCAACTGAAGCAGTGCTTGAAAACAACGGCAAAGCCGTTGCCAGCCTGAAACTGTCCGGCCAGTTCAACCCTCAAAGACTGTCTGTGGAAGTTTATTATGTGGACGAACTTGCGCTGAACGGCGAGGGAAGCTTCAAACTCGACTGGGAAAACGGATACGCCGCCACCGGCGAGGCTAAAAGCACACTCGACGCCGTTACGGCGCGACTCCACGGCTTCGACGCCATGGTGATTTCGCAGGAACCGCCGCGCCGGGATTGCCCCATGATTCAAGTATCCAATGCATCCGCCGCGGAGAAGAAGGTCGTGCTGCGCTTCAATCTGTCAAGCGAAGTACGGGGTCATACCGGAGACTGGTTCCAGGAAATACTGGTGTCTGCCCGGTCATCGGTTGAAGTTCCGGTCAAGTTTCCACTCACGCTTGATACTGACATCTACCATCTTTCAACCAGAATCGAGGGTGCTGAAATGGCGGAGCGGGACGCTTTGAGGAATTTCATGTTTGTTAACCGGCGGGATGAGCCAGCCGGTCCGCCGAAGTTTGGTTTTCACTCTTTCGGAGTCAGTACGTTAGGCTCATGGCCGGATGCTCTGCCAGTCCACTGGCGGCACAATTATGCTTACTGGGGTTACATCGTCGGTCCGATGTGGGTGAAAGACTGGGACGGCAAACCGGGATTGAATCCGGATACGCCCCCCGCAGAATGGAACTGGGAGACCAGAGTTGACTTGTCGTTCAAGGAAGGCAGGAAAAACTTTGTCTGTCTCATATCCGTTCCATATTTTCCGTGGATGCGTGAAAAGGAATTTGACGCCGCCTACATGAACAAGACATATCCGTGGGGCAAGGCGGGAGGTCGTCCAGACTTTGCGCGGTACCGCCAGTTCATCCGCGCCCTGGCGGAGCACTACAAAGGTAAAGTGGATATCTACGAACTTGATAATGAATCCAATACGGTTTCCTACAGCGGCAAGCCGGCGGCCGATTATGCCGACGTGATGAAAGCCGCGGGAGAAGAGATACATGCCACAGATCCAAAGGCCAAAGTCTTCGGCATCTGCGGCACCAGCCAGTTTGTGGACTATATCCGCGACGCTTTCGCCTCCGGGGCTTCCAAATATATCGACGGCGTGTCATGGCATACTTACACCACCCCCATGCTGCCCGGAGATGCGGGACTGCCGCAGATGTTGAAGCGGGCCAATGAAACCATTGCCGCCGCCGGCCGGAAGCTTCCGGTGATGAATTCCGAGACCGGCGTTTACGCCGCTCCGCGGGAGACTTTTGACCAGCCTATCCGCCGTGAACGGCTTGCTGAACTGATCAAGCAGGGAGTTCAGCCAGTACAGGTGCCGACAGGCTGGCCGAGTTATGCGCTGGACGAATGGACAGCAGCCAAATCTATGGTGCAGAATGTCACATTAAACTTTACCGCAGGCGCCAGCCCGTTCTTTTTCTTCGGCTGGGATCCTCTCATTGAAAAGGGCAAGTCCTGGGTTGGAAATACCGATTGTTTCAGTATCTTTGCCAGAGTTAAGGATGGAACTACGACGCCTTCGCTGTATACACTGGCTTGCGCCGTCGCAATGGCTCAGATGGAGGGTGTGCTGACAGGGAAATGCACTCCGGTAAACCAGGACGGCATTACCGGTACGATTTTTGAAAAAGCCGACGGCGGACAGCTTGCTGTTCTCTGGTCAAACGGCGGGCGCCGGACCGCAATGCTTCAGACTGTCTGTCCGGAAATAGAGGTCGTTTCATTATTCGGGATTGAAAAGACGCTTGCCGCGAAAGGCGGATCGAAATCATACCATCACCGGATCGAACTGGATGACAAGCCGATATATATTCATCTGAAGAAACCGGGCATGAGCCTGTCGCCTTCGCCGGTGATCGGTTATGAGCGTTCAACCGGCAAATCCGGCGAGACGAAGATTAAATTCATTCTCGTCAACCGCTTTGAAACGAAATGGACGGGATCAGTCGATTTCAGCAGTGCCGAAGGTATGAAGCCCGCGCCTGCAAAAATTGAATATTCCCTTGATCCCGGGAAGAGGGCGGTTATCGAGACCAGTTGTCAGCCCGTGCCGGGAATGTCCAGAGGTATTCACCGGCTTGAGTCGGCGACCAGGCTGATTGACGGCTCTCCGTTTGTTTTCCCGGTTGAAATAGACGTCAGGCCAAGTTTTACAATCCCCAGACTGCCGGCCGGATTCACGCTGAAAGATATGAATGCCTGGAAACCGCAGGGCGGGGAAATGATGATCGACAAGCCGGAACAGGTGGCGGTCGGACGTCCGCCGGAACTGAGTTCTTTGCAGGAGGAGCGTTACTGGCAGGGCCCGGACGAGCTTTCCGCGAAAGTGGCGGCAGGTTATAATGACAAAGGTCTTTTTGCCCGCATCACCGTTCACGATAAGAATAGAGGCCCGCTTAAAAAGTGGCCCGGCGTTGAAGGATCGTGCATCGAATGGTTCTTCGATTTCAGAACTCCAAATAATGGACTGGGCAGTGCTTCCTACGATAAGGGCGTAAACCAGATCGTGTCGAAACCGTCTTTTGGAGGAAACGATAAAGTCGAGTTGTGGATTACCGGCAATGCACAGGATGCATTCAAAGGTGTTGAGGCGGACGGCGGGGCGGCGGACGCCAGTTCATACTGGGTTGGTATTTTTGTCCCGTGGACTGCGCTTGATGCAAAGGCGAAGACTCCCGATTCAATCGGATTTGATGTCGGGGTGGACGGGCCGCCTGCCGGCGGTGTTGCAGGACGCAAAAGCCAGATATTCCTGTTCGGCGGCGCTAACAACAACAAAGACGCCTCCGGATTCGGCGCTGGAATGCTGAAGAAATAAAAGTATCTTTCTATATGATGATATGTAAAAAAAAGGGAATTAACATGCAATCAGTAAATTCATTCAAAACACGAGTCTGTCAATTTTTAGCGGCGGCTGGAATTTTCACGGCGCTAAGCTCCGGTTTTGCTCAGGATGCGGCTCAGGATGCGGCTAAGGATGCCGGTGACTGGGAGTGGAGCAAATACGGTATTGTGAAGACCAGTAATCCCGCCGGCATCCCGGCCCCGCGCAATGAAGACTGGGCTGTCGGGTGTCATAAGACCAACATGGCCGGCAAAGCCAATCTGCAAGTGTTGTTTCTGGGTGATTCCATCTGTCATCAGTTTCAGCACCAGGGCGGGGCGAAGGTCTGGAGTGAATTCTGCGCTCCGCTGGGCGCTTTCGCTTTTGCGGTACCCGGCGATAAAACCCAAAACGTGCTTTGGCGTATTACCGCAGGCGGTGAACTGGATGAAATAAATCCTAAGGTGCTTGTCATCCTTATCGGTATCAACAACCTTTACGGGACGTCTGATTCCGCTGAAGATGTCGCCAAAGGTATTACTGCCATTGTCAATTATGCCAGAACAAAACTTCCAGACACGAAAATACTCCTGCTCGGGGTTTTTCCCTGCTTTAGCGTAGATTCCCCCGGCACTGTGAAGGCGCAGGCGGCCAACGCCATTATCGCCAAACTGCATGACGGTAAACAGGTCTTCTTTCTCGATATCGGAGATCGCTTCATTGAACCCGACAAGACCATCTCGAAAGAAAAGCTTAAGGACGGCCTCCATCCCACTGAAAAAGGATACCGCATCTGGGCTGAATCCATGCGTCCTTATCTGGACGATCTGCTCAATAACAACGGATCCGGCGATGTCTGGAAGAATGCCGGACTGAAGACTATCGCGGCGGCGGGCGCGAAACCTGAAGCTAAAACTGACGACAAAAACCTGCTTAAAAATGGCAGCCTGGATCAGGGTGACGGCGCGTTTATCCCCGGCTGGATATTCTCCAAATGGCAGTTGAAAGAAGGCTCGCCGGAATCGAAAGCAGTTGAATGGGGAATTGTGAAAGAGGCTGGCGGCAACAAATGCCTCAAGCTGGCGACAAACGGTCCGGCTAAGACTTACATCTGGTTCCAGCAGGAAATTATGTGCGATCCGGCGCAGACGTACTCGCTGTCATTCAGGAGCAAAGCTAATGGCACTGCCAACTACGGCTGCCTCTTCTATTTAATTGACAAGGACGGTCATTGGATAGGTACTCCGGAAAATATTGCCATGGAACTCTCGGGCGAGTGGAAAACATGGACTGCCAAAACGACAACTCCCGAAAACGCGATAAAGCTTGGAGTGCGCATCGGCGCCCGGTTCGAAGACAAGGCGGAACTATTCTTTGACAATATAGTTCTGAACAAGGAATAAGAAGTTTAATATGAAAAAAGCAGCCATCTGTCTGTTCTTCGCGATTGTCCTGCCGACAATTGCAATGGCCCAGGCTCCGTCTGATTTAACTCTGCCCAGGCCTGCATCGGACGAATCTAAATTCG
Organism: Lentisphaerota bacterium; assembly: GCA_037144075.1. Taxonomy (GTDB): domain Bacteria; phylum Verrucomicrobiota; class Lentisphaeria; order Victivallales; family Victivallaceae; genus CAIPAT01. Next base: position 6,896 of record JBAWXM010000165.1, read on the forward strand.
GAGCGAAAATTGCCCGCACGATGACCGCGCTGGCGACAAGTACACCGGATAAGAAAAATCCGGTGCGGATTCTGTTCTACGGGCAGTCAATCACCGGGCAGCCATGGACCAGCGGTATCACCGCCAGGCTGAAAAAAGAATATCCTAATGCGGATTTGACTGTCGAGAACCGTTCCATCGGCGGATTCACCGCTGAACGTCTTATGAAGACGGCCAATCATGATCTCTATCCGTTCTATCCTGACCTGGTGATATTTCATGTCTACAGTAATGAAGCACAGGGTGAACATGGTGAAATAGAAAACATCGTCTTAAATATCCGTAAACAGACAACCGCCGAAATTGTCATCGCCACTCACCATATTTCCCATGAAGGAAATGCCTGGGCGCAGAATCTGCATGACAATTCATCCAGGACAATACGGGAACTGGCGGCGAAATATGACTGTGAACTGGTCGATGTCAGGGAGGAATGGAAACAATACCTGGCCGACAACAAGCTCCAGCCCAAAGCTCTGCTCAGGGATACCGTGCATCTTAATCAAAAAGGGTGCGATTTGATGGAGGCTCTGATATGGCGGCACCTGCGTTACAATAAGGATTTTCCTGTTTCGCATGCCGACTGGATCAAGACGGTTCCGGTCCAGCAGAATAAAGACGGTTCCGTTAAAATTGATTTTACCGGCAACCGGGTGGACGCAGTTGCCGGTTCAGCGGATAAACCCGGTACCGCGAAAATCCTGATTGACGGCAAAGCGCCGTCGGCAAATCCCACGGCTTATGCCATTACCCGTCCTGGCAAAGCCTTTGAGGCATGGTGGCCGGCCGTCTATACCATATCCAGCCAGAAACCGCTGCTGGTGGAGGACTGGACATTGAAGATTACTGAAATCAGTGATGACGCCAGAAAATTCAAGTTTGAAGTATTAGGCAGTAAAACCGGTCCGGATGGCTCAGGAAGCAGCGAAGCAAAATTTATTTCTCAATCCGGGCGCGTGGTGATTGAGCCAAAGGATTTCACCATAACCGTATCGCAGCAGGCCACCAGAAAAAAATGTCCGGCCGGGTTTGAAGTCAAATGGTCGGTTGTGCCGATGTTTAAAGATGTCTACACTGCACCTGAATCGGTTGATCCGGCAAAGCCGGTTCGTACCACCCTGGTGCAGTTGATAGAAAACGGTCATCACACTCTTGAAATAATTCCGAATGGCGACGGGGCGGTTCCTGTAAAAGCGATCACAGTTTACCAGCCTCGGATAAAGGGAGACGAAGCTAAATGAAAGTAGTATTTATTGGCGGCGGGGCGCATCGTTACCTGCCGGTGGCCCGTTCACTGCTGAGCGAGCAGGCATTATTGAACCGCCAGTTCAAACTGGTTTTACACGATCTGGCGCCGGAACGGATGGCGCTGATGCGCGAGATGATCTTGCATTGCCCGGAATATGCCGGTTCCGGAGCGCAGATCGAATGCGAGGCGGAACTGGATCGCGCGCTGGAAGGCGCGGATGTGGTGACGATTGTCATCATGCCGGGCAGCAGGCATTCTTTCGCGCTAAGCTGCGCCGCATGCGGACAGCACGGATTTACCGGTACTGACCAGCTTTCGCCGAGCGGAGCGTTTCTGGCGCTCAAAGGCGGCCCGGTGATTATGAATATTGCCCGGAAGATGGAAAAACTCTGCCCTGACGCCTGTCTGCTGGATTTTGCCAACCCGGTGCCGGTATTCAGCGCCGCCGTCAACAACCATACTAAAATAAAATGTTTTGGCGTGTGCGCCGGTTATACCAACCACCAGTGGGATTTGACCAGGATACTGGGAGCTGATTGCGGCTGTGATGATTATCACATTCTGTCCGCCGGGGTCAATCACATGAGTTTTATTCTGCCCGGTTCCACCCGCGGCACTGATGACCTCTACCGGCTGATCGACCAGGCGCTGGCAGGCGGCTGGCGGATGCCGGAACTGTCGGCACGCTGGAGTCCCTGGATGAAACAGTTGATTACCAATTCCGTGACAACACTGGTTGAACTGTACCGTAAATACGGTTATCTGCTCTTTTCATCCGAACCGGAAGGGCTTCAGTATCTTGACATGGCCGGCCGCTATGCGGCGGATGCCGCGCAAAGCGCTAAATTCGACGAGGCTAAGATCGCGGAGGAGATGAAGAAAAACAACGAACAGAAGCAGCGCACCGCCGACTACTGGCAGTCGCTGCTGAACTCCAGCGAATTTCCGCGCGAAGTATGGTCCCGCGAAGCGCCGGAAAACCTGGATTTGCTGCGCGACGATCAGAATATTATGTCCCGCATTATCAAAGCGGTCGGCGGGGTTAAGGAAATGGCGATTGCAACCAGTTTTCCCAACCGCGGTGCGGTGCCGGGATTTACCGACCGGATGGTGCTGGAGTATTCTCAATTCATTAAAGACGGGCAGCTTCATGCGGCGAAGAACATTTATATCCCGCCGGTTTTCTATGGACTGTTGGCGGCGATGAGCATGCACCAGACGCTGCTGGGCGACGCCGTCGCAACGGAAGATCCACAGATGCTTTTCGACGCATTATATTCTTTTCCGGTCAAGCAGGATAGCGCCGACGCCAAAGCGCTGTATATTAAATTACTGAAAATCAATGCGGCTGAAATTCCGGCTGTCTTTCAACAAACGGCGGACTGGCTGAACCGTTAGTCCGCCGCAGATCACAGGCTCATATAATAAAGGTCTAATTAAAGTGGTTAATGTGGTTAATAATGATATAAACTGGTTTCGTCAGGCCAGGTTTGGAATGTTTGTTCACTGGGGGATTTATGCGGTTCCGGGCGTGCATGAGCAGTACTGGCAGCGCTGGAATTTGCAGCGTGAAGCCTATATAAAATACGCGGATCAATTCAATCCGGTTAAGTTTGATCCCGTGGAATGGCTGGACATGGCGCAGGACGCCGGAATGGAATACATGTGTTTCACCACAAAGCATCACGACGGCTTCTGCATGTGGGATACCAGGCAGACTGACTTCAATATCATGAATACGCCTTACAATCGGGATATTGTCGGTATGCTGGCGGATGAATGCCACAAGCGGAATTTTCCGTTGATGCTCTATTATTCCGTCGTTGACTGGCATCAGCAGGCTTACCCCAATATCGGGCGGCATCATGAGATCGTTACCGATCCGGCGGGCCATGACATGCCGGAATACGTGGAATTTCTTAAAGCGCAAATCCGGGAATTGTGTACTAACTACGGTATAATTCACGGCATCTGGTGGGACATGAACGTGCCTGAATATAAAGATACTTCAGTACACCGCCTGATCCGCGAACTTCAGCCCCAAGCTGTCATCAACAACCGCGGTTTCGATACCGGCGATTTTTCAACGCCGGAGCGCGACTGGAATCCGGAAGGGGCCGATACCGGAAATGGTACGGAATTCAACCTGGTGGAAGCCTGCCAGTCGGTGGGCGTGAACAGTTGGGGCTATAAACAGGATGAAGACTATTTTTCCTCGCGCTATTTAATGGAGTGTATTGACAGTTGGCTGGCCAGAGGCGCGAACTATCTGTTGAATGTCGGTCCGGACGCTTCCGGCGTAATCCCCGCGCCAGCTTCTGAAATCTTGAAGAATATCGGCGGCTGGATGCGCAAAGTGCGTCCGGCATTCAACGGAACTCCGGAAGCACTGGTTCTTGAAAACGATGAGCTGTATGCGGTAAGAAACGGTCAGACGCTTTATGTGCATTGCGTCAAAGCATTAAGTTCGTCCACATTAAGCCTTGATCCGTTAAAAGATTCTCCGCGGAAAGTCACGCTGATGAATACAGGCGAACAACTGCCATGGACTTTTGAGCCTGTCGTATACAAGCGCGGCGACAAACCAGTTTTACGCATAAAAAATATTCCTGTCGACAAACTAACCGGCCCGGCTGTATTGAAAATCGATTTATGAGCGGCGGGATTGTTCACTCCAATTCTGCCAGCGGCACGGTAAAAAAGATAATGCGAAGGCGCTCAAAATCAGATCCTTACTTCAGGCGATATTCATATTGCCCATCAGGCGGATCGAAACAATCCAATCCACAATACTGCTCGTCGATGTTAAAATTTCAACCTTATAGAGTATATACTTGCATTTAAAGCAAAAATGTTATATAATTAATAATATTG
>JBAWXM010000166.1:0-10914 GCA_037144075.1 Lentisphaerota bacterium
GATTGTTTCACAATCATAAAGAATCCCCCCGATAAGATATAAATCAATGCATAATTATGCTCAAAGGATTGGGATTTCATGGAAAAATTCAGGTATAACGGGGGTGTAAAAATGCTGGCATTGAACAGCACTGGCAATGGCGGAGGCTTGACTATGCCGGAAAACAGACTGCTCTTTTGTTGATGGTGTTTTGAGTGGAAAAGTTGGTAGCGGCTTAGGGACTCGAACCCCAGACACATGGATTATGATTCCATTGCTCTAACCAGCTGAGCTAAGCCGCCACCAGTAACAGGCACATACATTAACATTTAATGCTTCAGATGCAAATGAATTACCGGTAAAAACGAGGAAAATTTTTCAAAAAAAAGAAAAATCTCTTTTGATTTAAAAATCAGCGTTTGACATGGTTGAAAGTCTTAAGACTGATCAGCAGATCCGATGCCTTCATTACACATGAATCTTCAGCAAAGGCGCCTTGATCCTTGGGCGGATTGGCGGCCGGCGGCGGGACTGCGTCAATAATCGGTTTGACCGGGCCGTCAGGCATCTCTTTGTAAGCATCCGGAATTTGCGGAACAAGCAGTTTTGAGCCATCCGGCAGTTTTATCATTTCCGGCTTGAACGGCATTCCGGCGGAAGGAGCGCCGAGGGTGATGACGTTCTTAGATTTTTCTGCAAGCCAGATGACTACTTCCGGCGTTCCAACCGTATTTTCGCCGATCAGCACAGCACAGTTGGGTTGATTTTTTGCAACGTTTTTTTGAATGCCGTTAGGGGGCATGTTGAAAAATGCGGATGCAATTATGCCGGCATTCTGTATCTCGAAACTGCGGCAGTTCCGCAAATCCAGAACAACGCCTTCGGGAACATCCGCCACGGATAATGACTTGCTGTAGTTCGCGATAAGTTTCGATACGGCTTCGTCAGATAAATAATCTATTCTGAAATAAGCAATCCTGCCGTTCCTTAATGAAACCGGCGGAAAAATCTGGCTCTGCGATGATTTAGCGCATTCCGCGACATAATCTTTGCTGCTGGCGGGAATATAGCGCAAGTCGCTTCTGATTGACTTCAGCATAGCCTCGACAATGCGATTTTTTTCGTTTGCAGTCAGCCCGTTTTCCTTGATAATTTTTTTCTGTTTCAGGACTTCCAGGACATCATTGATTCTGCGGTAGAAAGGATCTATTTTCGGCGCTTCCGGTTCCATGCTCTGCAGTGAGGTTGCTTCCGGATTTGCCGCAAAAAGCATTGCCGTCGCGAAAACAAATAGAAAAATAGTATATATGGTTTTCATCAGGCAGTGAACCCTGCTTTCAACTCCTGCTGGAGTTCTTCATCGGCCTTCATTACCTCCGCGGTCTGATCTTTGCGGAAATCTTTGAGTTTACTGGATAATTCAGGGCAGCTTAGCGCTAAAATCGCGATTGCATACAGCGCCGCATTTTTTCCGCCGGCTTTTCCGGCGGTAACCGCGGCCACCGGGATGCCCGGGGGCATCTGGACGGTTGCCAGCAGAGCGTCAAGTCCGTTGAATGGCTCCGAGGCGACGGGAAGCCCGATTACCGGTAGAGTGGTATGGGCTGCGACAACGCCGCCCAGATGGGCAGCCATTCCAGCCGCACAGATAATGACTTTGATTCCGGCTGATTCGGCATTGACGGCAAAATCGGCGGCGGCGTCCGGAGTGCGGTGAGCTGACATGACTCGCGCAGTGTATGGCACTCCAAATTGTTCGAAAATCTGGAAAGCGCTTTTGAGAACAGGCAAATCGTTCTTGCTTCCCATCATTACAGCGACTAGCGGCTTGCGGCATTCAGTCATCAGAACATTCTCCTTTCGCAGCGTATTTGCTTATAGTATTAATATAAAATACAGAAAGCCGGTATGCGATAAATTTTCGCACACCAGCTTTAATATCTCATTTCTACAAGGCTGCTGTTCAGCCTTTATGGGCGGCTGTTTCAGCCGGTCCGGCGGAAACATTTTCCAGACTGAAAATATCTTCCACTTGAACAGCTTCTTCTTCCGGCCCGTACTCGTAATAGAGCTTGCCTTCGGCAATTTCCAGCAATGCAACGTCAAGTACATTGTCAGAGTGGCACTTGACCATCGGCCTGCCGCCGAGCGCCAGTTGTTTCGCCCGTTTTGCCGCCACGATGCTGAGCACCTTGGGGTCGACAATGATTTTCTTTGCCTTTTCGAGATAAGCGTTATTCACCTTTTTAACTCCTTGCTGACCGGCGGGGGAACCTGGACAGGCCCCCGCTGACCTTGGTTATTAGAAGTCAATGATCGCGCGATGGTTATCAATCGTAGACACATCGCCGCCAACAACTTCCATGTAACATTTTTTGAAATCAGAGACTGAATCGAGAATATATCTTTCAGCCAGCACTTCGCGAGAGTTGTCCTTGAGGGCGTCTCTCAGCATGAGCAGTCCGACGAAGATATAGGTTTCCATTGTGACCAGGTTATGGGCCTGCAGGTCATAGTATGCGCTGTCTTTTTTCTCAGTGATATACTTGATCGCATCAAGCTGCAGCTTGTGCATTTCACTGATTTTATCCTTGAACCTGAGCAGTTTGCCTTCATAGGGCAGGGCCATGAATTCATTGATCCGTTCTTCATTGGCTCTGGTGATGACCCCGCCGATGGCGGCGACAATCTGAAGCTGGGTGGTGCCTTCGTAGATGTTAGTGATACGGGCGTCGCGATAATAGCGCTCGACATTGAAGTCCTTCATGTAGCCGGTGCCGCCATGAATCTGGATGGCGTCGTAGGAAACTTCATTGGCGGTCTCGGTTGAAAGCGCTTTGCTCATCGGGGTTAGAACTCCGGCGACACGGTTGTAATACTTGGCCTTGTCGCGGATTTCCTGAGTCAGTTCTTTTTCTGTAAGCGTTTCCATCAGGTGGTTGTAACCGCTGCGCAGGTCAACCGCGCGGGTGGTTTCATAGAGCAGCGCTCTTGCCGCCAGGACTTTCATTTTCATTCTGGTCAGCATGTCATAGACTGCCGGAAACTGGTCGATGCTGCGTTTGAACTGTTCACGCTCGGATGCATATTTGCGGGCTTCCCTGAACGACGCTTCGGCAATGCCGAGCGCCTGGGCGCTGATTGCCACGCGGGCGCCGTTCATCAGCGACATGACATATCTGGTCAGGCCGCGGCGGCGCTGTCCGCAGAGCAGGGCGGGAACGTCATTGTATTGCAGTTCGGCAGTGGCGACGCCGTGGATGCCGAGCTTGTGTTCGATGCGTCTGACCACCAGCTGCGGGCAGGCTTCGGCGATGAACATTGAAAGACCGCGGCCGTCGGATGTGCCATCTTCGGAACGCGCCAGCACCAGATGCACTTTCGCGCAGCCGTTAGTGATAAAACGCTTCATTCCGTTCAGGTACCATTGTCCGGTTTTGGGGTCCTGCCAGGCTCTCAGGCGGACAGACTGGAGATCAGACCCGGAATCGGGTTCGGTCAGGTCCATCGAGCCGTCAACTTCGCCGGTGGCGAAACGCGGCAGAAACTGTACTTTTTGTTCATCAGAGCCGAATTCACTGATAGTTTCGGCAATATCCTGAAGACCGAACAGGTTCTGCAGGCTGGCATCGGCGCGGGAGACCATTTCAGTCATCATCGTGTAGATGGTCACCGGAAAATTGAGTCCGCCGTATTGATGCGGCAGCATTACTCCCATGACGTCAGCCTGCTTGAGGTCGTTCAAATTTTTCTGAGTGAGCGGATGATAAGTAACGGTGTTGTTTTCGAAGTGCGGACCTTCTTCGTCAACGATACGCGATCTGGGTTCAATGTTGTCACCGCAGATTTCGCCGATTACGGCAAGCACGCGCTGATAGTTATCGAGCGCGTCAGCATAATCACCGGGCGCGTGATCGAATTTTTCCGCTTCTTTATAATTTTTCTCACGAAGCCCGACGGCTTCAGCGAGATCCAGGTTCTTAAGCGTGAACTGGAGGTCCTTGTTGTCAGTATAAAAATTGGCCATGGTATGCGTCCCCCCTTAGACCTTTGCCTTGTAGGCTTTAATCATTTTCGGAATAACATCGTTCAGCTCGCCGACAATCCCGTAATGGGCAACGGAAAAGATCGGCGCGCCGGGATCGGTATTGATGGCAATGATCTTTTTGCTGTCATCCATTCCGGCGCGGTGCTGAATAGAACCGCTGATGCCGCAGGCGATGTACAATTTCGGACGAACGGTTACTCCGGTCTGTCCGACCTGATGGTCGTGATCAATCCAGCCGGCGTCCACTGCGGCGCGGGATGCTCCGACTTCGCCGCCGAGCGCTTCGGCCAGAGCATAAATCAATTTGAAGTTTTCCTTGCTGCCGACTCCGTAGCCGCCGGCCACAATGACCTGGGCGCCCTTCAGATTGATTTCTTTTTCCTCTCTCACGCGTTCCATGACTTTGACAATCGCATCGTCATCGGAAAGGGCAGGGGTGACTTTTACCAGTGTGCCCTTGCGGGTCTTATCCGGTTCATCCATCTTCATGACGCCTTCGCGGACGGTAACCATCTGCGGATCATCCCAGGTGTTGACGATGGTCGCGATGATGTTGCCGCCGAATGCGGGACGAATCTGCATGAGCTTGTTTTTGTAGAACTGCTTGTTGACCTTGTCATCGAAATCATCAATTTGAAGATCGGTGCAGTCAGCGGTAAGCCCGGCGAGCTTTTCGGAAGCCACGCGCGGTCCGAGTTCACGGCCTTTAAGGGTCGCGCCGAACAGCAGAATATTCGGTTTGTGTTCTTTGATCAGGTCAATCAAGACCTTGGCGTACGGCAGCACGGTAAACGGCTCCAGGCGTTTGTCTTCCGCCAGGAAAACGGTGTCGCAGCCGTAATGATAAAGCGTGTCAACGCATTTGCCGACGTTGTCGCCAAGCAGCACGGCTTCGGTTTTGATGCCGAGACGTTTGGCCAGTTCGCGGCCTTTGCACACGAGCTCCAGGCTGACATCAGCGATGACGCCGCCTTCCTGCTCTATAAATATCCATACATTTCCGATTTTTTCAGACATATCAATCACCCCAGTGTATGATCATCAATAAGTTCGTGGACCAGATTCCTGATGCCTTCTTCAGACGGCTCGACCTTCTTGGTATCGGTGGCGGTCAGAACGACACTCATGATGTTCTTGACCTTGGTCGGCGACCCGGCAAGACCGGTACGGCCCTTGTCGGCTCCGACGTCATCAGCGCTCCATTCGTAGATCAGAAGACCTTTCTGTTTCAGGACTTCCTCCTCGACGGCAAGCTGTTCGGCGTCTGTATAATTGGCATTGGCATGCTCTTTGGACAGTTCAGAACGGGTCCTGGCATTTTTATACTTCATGATTTTGCGGGCGGCCTGGGGACGCGGTACATTGGAATCAATGACGGTCAGCAGGGCAGGCAGCGGGGACTCCAGAATTTCATAGCCGCCTTCGATTGCGCGTTTGGCAACTATTTTTTTCTTCTCCAGCTTAATCACTTCTTCAATATAGCAGATCTGCGGTATTTTCAGCTTCTCGGCAAGCTGCGGGCCGACTTGAGCGGTATCACCGTCAATAGCCTGTCTGCCGCAAAGAATCAGGTCAAATTTTCCGATCTTATTGGCGCAGCAGCTCAACGCATAACTGGTAGCCAGAGTATCGGCACCGGCAAAGCTTCTGTCCGTAAGCAGGACACATTCGTCCGCGCCCCGGTAAAGAGATGAACGCAATACTTCGGCTGCATTCGGAGGTCCCATGGTGCCGACGACTACTTTGGCGCCATAACGGTCCTTCAGCTGCAACGCGAGTTCCAGCGCATTCAGGTCTTCCGGATTAAAGATCGCCGGCAGAGCGCTACGGTTCACAGTCCCGTCCGGCTTCATTGCCTCGCCGGTGATGTTCTGGGTATCCGGAACCTGTTTTACAAACACGATAACAGTGTAACTCACAGTTTAGACTCCCTTTTTTTGTTAATCGTTAAAATGTTGTATAAAATCCTGACATAAAACAAAGTGGAAGCTAATATAGCACAAACAGTTAAAAATAATAGCTGAGGAAAATCTTTTTTTGGATTAAATCAATGGTTTCAGAGCCATTTCTAACATGGATTATTCATAAAAAATGGATGAAAGACGAAAATATGCTAAAAAAGAAAGATTTTGACGATGCCGCAGTCGTAGCAGCGCTACGGCGAGGACATCGGCAAAGACTTTACTTTGAGCAGATTGCAGTATTTCGCCATAAGTTTATGAATTATTCAGGCTAAAGATTCAAAATAACTTTTTCGCTGATGCATGATGCCGGTACCCTGATTCCGGTTTTGTCAGATACCTGCGGACGGGTTTTTAAAATATAAAGATCCAGCAGCATTTTGATTTTTGCCAGCTTTTCACGAATATCAACTCCAATCCGGGAAACGAACAAATCAGGCGTCGCGGCGTTGAATGCCACAGTGTCCAGGCCGTAATGCCGGGCTATATATTGAGCCCGCGCATTGTGATCTTCCTGGGACACGATGGTAAATTTTTTCAAGCCGAACAATTCCCCGGCGCGGACAATCGAGTCCAGGGTGCGATGCCCGTCCGGGTCGGATAATATCACATTGTCCGGAATGCCGCGCTTGCGCAAGGCGTTTCTCATATCCGCGGTTTCGTCATAATTTGCTCTGGCCGCGCCGCTGATCAGCAGATATTTTACTTTGCCATTCCTGTATAAATTAACTGCCGCGTCGATCCGGCAGTTAAAATATTCATTCGGAAGTCTGTGGTCGGTGCGGGAGGTGCCCAGCACCAGCGCCACGTCATTGTATGGAATTGACTCGGCCGAAGTATAAAGAAATGATCCGGTCTGGCTTCTGACATGCCATGAACAGAGCATAATAATTGAGATCATTGCCGCAACTGCGGCGACGGCGCAGAAGAAAATCCTCTTTTCCAGTAACGAACTCTTTTTTAATTTAAAATGCAATTTTTCAGCCTCTTAGGAGCTGTCAAGAAATAAACGTGACAAGTCTCGCGAAATATCCCGAAGATGTCAAGTTTATTTCTTTAACGTCTCCTTAATATATAATGTTAAAGATTTGAAATAACTTTTTCCCTGATGCATGCCGCCGGTACGCTGATGCCGGTTTTGCCGGACACTTCAGGACGTGTTTTTAAAATATAAAGATCCACCATCATCATAATTTTTGCCTCTCTCTCGTGGAGTTCAACTTCCCAGCGCGAAATGAACAGGTCAGGCGTCATGGCATTGAATGCCACAGTGTCCAGTCCATAGTATTGGGCAATATACTGAGCGCGCGCATTTTGATCCTTCTGGGAAACAATGGTAAATTTCTTCAATCCGAACAATTCTTTGGCCCGGATAATCGAGTCCAGTGTGCGGTTCCCGCCTTTGTCGGATAAAATTACGGTATCCGGAATGCCGCGTTTGCGTAATGCTTTAGTCATATCAGCGATCTCGTCATAACCTGTTTCCTGCTCGGCGGCGCCGCTGACCAGCAGATATTTCACTTTGCCTTTCATATATAACTTTACTGCGGACTCAATCCGGTAGTCAAAATATTCATTCGGAACATTGTTTACAGTTCTGGAAGTTCCCAATACCAGCCCGATGTCATTGTATGGAATTGACTCAAGCGAATCATAAAGCAGCAGTCCGGTTTGGCTGTTGATATGCCACGAGCAAAACATAAAAATCAAGGCTGATACTGCAATCACTGCCGCGCAGCAGCAGAAGATCCTTTTTTCCCATATTGAACTCTTTTTCAGTTTAAAATGCAAAGTTTATATCTCCGTAAATATATACTCAAGAGCCAATTGCAAAACTCGCGTTTTGCTGGAATTCAAAAGACAGAATCCAGAATTCAGAATGAAATTCTAACTCAAAATCCAGTTCGTTTTCCAATTATTCTGACTCCTGGCTCCTGAATTCTGACTACTCTTGAAATTACCTCTCAATACGAAGATATACGCTGACAGGATTTTTTCAACGTGATTTCATGGCGCGATTTTTACTTTTTAATTTGTACATAAATTAAAATGCGATATTTTAACAGAGTGAGCCAATTGCAAAACTCGCGTTTTGCAGGAATTCAGAAGCCATAATTTAGAATGAAATTCGGACTTAAATCCGGATTTATGTATTGCTGGACGTTAGTCTAGTTCCGCACTGCGGGAACTCCTGACTCCTGACTTCTGACTACTTTTGCAATTACCGCGGAGTTATCTGGCTTTATAAAACGGGAACTTTATGAAAACTACTTTTGACTGCATTCCATGCATTGTTTCGCATATCGTTCATGTCGCCAAAATGGTGACGACGGATGATAACCTCCGCCGGGAAATAATAAAAAAGACTCTGGCGGAAGTGGTGGATGCGGATTTTTCAATCACTCCGCCAGAGCAGGCCCGTTTATTTCATAAAATAATCAGGAAAGTTACCGGAATCAACGATCCGTATCGTGAAGTCAAGGATTGTTCGACTAAATTTGCGCTTGAACTGCTGCCGTTTTTCCGGGAGGTGATTGCGACTAAGAACGACCGTTTTGACGCCATTGTCCGTCTGGTTATCGGCGGCAATATCATTGATTACGGCGCGGACAAGGATTTTCAACTGGATTCCGCGAAGCAGAAAATCCTTGATGTGTTTGATATGCCGCTGGATATGGATACGGTCAGGCAGCTTGAGCGCTCCATGAATTCCGCAAAAACAATTCTGTATATAGCCGACAATTGCGGCGAAGCGGTTTTCGACCGGCTGCTGATTGAACCATACCGCGAAAAGATCATCCTGGGAGTGCGCGGCGAGCCGATTCTCAACGACATTACAATGCGGGAGGTCGCTGAATCCGGGCTTGAAGGGCTGCCGGTCAGGATTATTGATACGGGAGATATGACGCCGGGGGTGTCCATAAACCATTCCAGCCGTGAATTCATGGATGAAATGTTCAACGCCGACCTGGTGGTGGCCAAAGGGCAGGGGAATTTTGAAACTCTCAGCGATTATGACCGTCCGATTTTTTTCCTGCTGCGCAGCAAGTGCAAGGTGATCTCCGCGCTGCTTGGCGGCGGCGAACTGGGAAGTCTGCACGTTATCCCGAAAAATATATGAAAAATTTCATTGTCATACTCTTTGCGGTCGTTAATTGTTTGGTGATTCAAGGTTGCAGTTCTACTCATGACGTGACGGTGAAAAAATCGCCGTTTAATAATAATCAATCCAGCAGAGGAGACGGAAAGATGACGGAATTGAAACATGGCGATGCGGCTCCTGATTTTTGTCTGAAGGATCAGGATGGCAAAACAGTTAAGTTGTCAGATTTTAAGGGGCGGAAACTGCTGCTCTATTTTTATCCCAGGGCTGACACGCCCGGATGTACCACTCAGGCGTGTTCGATCCGGGATTCTTTCAAGGATTTGAACAGCAAAGGGATTGCGTCAGTCGGTATCAGTCCGGATGACGTTAATTCACAGAAGAAATTTGCCGGAAAATTCGATCTCCCGTTCCAGCTGCTGGCCGACGAGGATCATAAAATTGCCGGAGCGTATGGCGTATGGGGCGAAAAATCCATGTACGGAAAAACGTATATGGGCATAATCCGCTCTTCATTCCTGATTGATGAAAAAGGCGTTATCATTCAAGCATGGCACAAGGTGAAACCGGAAGATACCGTTCCCAATGCCATTGCCGCACTGAAATAAGAGTTTTAACCACAAAGGCACAAAGACACAAAGAAATCTTTTTTTACATGAAAGACATTAAAGCAAAAAAAGGCGTTATCATTCAAGCATGGTACAAGGTGAAACCGGAAGATACCGTTCTCAATGCCATTGCCGCACTGAAATAAGAGTTTTAACCACGACAGGAAAATATTATCCACAGATGACACAGATGAAAGCCAAATACACTTCACCAAGAAGAACATGAAGGTAATGAAGTAAATACATGTAGTCAGTGAATGCATGCGGCGTAACCGCATGCATCCGCTGACTCCGTTTTTTTGTTTCTATTTCGTGTCTTTTCGTGTTTTTAGTGGTAAAAATGGATTTCTTTGTGCCTTTGTGTCTTTGTGGTTAATTAAAAAGGTTGGAGATCGAAAAATGTCAGAATTGAAAACCGGCGACATTGCTCCTGACTTCGCGCTGAAGGATCAGGATGGCAAAACTGTTAAACTGTCGGATTTTAAAGGCCGGAAATTGCTGCTTTATTTCTATCCCAGGGCGGAAACTCCCGGCTGTGTCATGCAGGCGTGTTCAATCCGCAACGCATTTCAGGAACTGAATGATAAAGGAGTCGCCGCTGTCGGTATCAGCCCGGATGCCGGAAATGCTCAGAAAAAATTTGCCGGCAGATACAACCTGCCATTTCAACTGCTGACTGACGAAGGCCATAAAGTCGCCGAAGCTTACGGCGCGTGGGGCGGAAACTCGATATTGTTCATAAAATATACGGGCATAATCCGCTCTTCATTTCTGATTGATGAGAACGGCAAAGTTATTCAGGCCTGGTACAAAGTAAAACCGCTGGATACCGTGCCAAACGCCATTGCCGCTCTGAAGTAAGGCTTTTAACCACGACACGAAAATATTATCCACAGATGACGCAGATGGACGCAGATGAAAGCCAAATACACTTCACCATGAAGGACTTGAAGGTAATGAAGATAATACATAGTCAGTGAATGAACGCGGATACGCCGCGTACATTCACTGACTCCGGTTTTCCCTCCGTACTACTATCCGTCATATTTTTGTTTTTTTAGAAAGATTTTCATGCAGCCATTTTCATAAGTTTCTAACTCACAACATTTAAAATGTTCAGCAATGCAGAGATGAAAGCCAAATACACTTCACCATGAAGGACTTGAACTGAGCCGCAGTTGCGGCGAGAAATACAAAATAACAATAATTTTGCTG
>JBAWXM010000167.1:0-10892 GCA_037144075.1 Lentisphaerota bacterium
CAGCAAAATTATTGTTATTTTGTATTTCTCGCCGCAACTGCGGCTCAGTTCAAGTGCTTTCAAACCCGGCAATACTTGCGGAACTGGACATCCACATACTCCCGATGGCCTGCAAGGATGGCGTGGTGCGCGGACTGACCCGCTTCAACGTTAACGGTTACGATCTCAATCGCGGTTTCGCAAAAGGATTCTACTTCTCAAAGGATGCTGCTGCCGAGAATTTTCATCTTGTGCAATGGCTCAATGCCCGCAAAGCAGAAGGAACGCTTCCATCTTTCGCTATGGATCTTCATGATGACGACAACGGCAACCTCCATTTTAATGCTGGAGCGGACGCTGCTCATCTTGAGCGGATGCATATCCTCGAGAAACTGATGCGGGAAGGCACTTATTTTAGCGAAGGGATTGAAAAAGGCTCCAGCCCCACCTTCGGTTACGGCCTGCTTGAGCTGTATGGAATCGACAGTATCGTCTACGAACTAAATTCAAACTGGCTTAACGCAACCAGGTGTGTGCCTGACTCAAAGGTATGGCGTCAGTTCGGGTCTCAATTCGCGGAAGTATTGAGAAAGTTTTTCGCGGAAGTATACAAACGGTAAATAATTTTTGTGCATTTTGACAAGTAATCCGTGTTTTTTGCTATTTAATTATAACGTTTTAACATTTATAATATAGTACATGTAATTTGCAATGGAAATAATTATATAATCACAAAGGACGTGATTTATGGCTCGTTTTATCAATATCTCGGCAATCCATTTTCAAATTCCTGAACACGGCAATGACGATCAGCGCAAGGCGCTGGAGCAATTCCATGAAGCGGAGTCCATGCTGGACGGCGCCGGAGTTGACCTCGTCGTCACCTGCGAGGGAATGGAAGCAATCGCGCAGACGATGCAACAGGCGGAAAGCGCAAAACGTCCGGGCCCGCTGTTCAATGCCTACCGGGATTTTGCCATGCGCAACCGTTGTACTATCGCCGGTTCCATCAAGCTGGAAGACGGGGGAAAAATATACAATGCGCTGGTTTATATCGGGCCGGACGGTGAGTTGCTGGGGGATTACCGCAAGACTTTTCTGACGCAGGGGGAACTGGAAAAAGGGCATGCGGCAGGCAATGGCGCAACAATAGTCGACACTCCGGCGGGACGGCTCGGCGGGGTGATTTGTTTTGACCTTAATTTCGATGAACTGCGGGATGAATATCAGAAACTGCGCCCGGATGTGCTGTGTTTTTCCAGCATGTTCCATGGCGGCCATTTGCAGAGTAACTGGGCATATCAATGCCGCTGTTATTTCGCCTCCGCCTGCAAAGACAATACCAGCGATATTGTTGATCCGCATGGACGGATTCTAAATTCCACCAACTTCTATAATAGAATCGCGTGGGCCAGAGTTAATCTTGACCGTTTTTACATGCATCAGGACGGTAACAATGTCAAATTTCCGGACATCCGGCGGAAATACGGTAATAAAGTACTGATTGATACGGCGTCTGACCTGGGAACCGCCGTCATGTACAGCCTGGCGGATGAGATTTCCGCGCCTGCAATAGCAAAAGAATTCGGGCTGGTCGGGCTCGACGATTACTTAGCCGTTTCCCGGCGTAACCTTGGCCGCTAAGCTGAAAGGAGTTTCAAATGAACAGCAGAGAAAGAGTATTGACCGCGCTGGCGTTTAAAGAAGCTGACCGGGTTCCCATCGACCTCGGCGGGACCACCGGTGCCAGCGGTATTCATGTGATCGCCTATCATAATCTGAAGAAATATCTGGGTATCGGCGGGCCGGTAAAATGTAATGACGTCATGCAGCAGCTGGCGCAGATGGAAGACGTGATCAGAGAACGGCTGCATATCGACGTTGTTCAGGTCAATGCCCTGGCATTTCATCAGGAATGGGCACCGCTTACTTTGCACAGCAGTCCGGCGGATATGAACGTGCTGTACCCGGCCGGACTTGACATCCAGGTTGAAGCCAATGGCGCGAGGTTGCTGAAAAATGCTGCCGGGCAGCGGTTCCAGATGCCGCAGGGGGCGTATTACTTTGATGCCGAAGACGGCAAAAGCTGGTTCTCATGGCCTTACGAGCTGACCGATGAAAACCTTGCGGCGCTGCAGCGGAACACCCGCCGGATTTACGAAGAAACCGGGTATGCTATTTCCGCTAATTTCGGCGGCAATTTCTTTTCCGTGGAGCCGGAATTTATGATGGACCTGATGCTGGAACCGGAAAAAATCGGGGATATGCTGGCGCAGCGCTGCGATGACCTGATTAAAAAATATACGCTGCTGCATCAGGCTATCGGCGAATATACTTTTTGCATTTCCTTCGCCGATGACTTCGGCTCACAGAATGCGCCGATGGTTTCGCCGGATATTTTCCATGAAAGGATTGCGCCGCATTACAAAAAATTCACTTCATGGCTGCGTTCAAAAACTAACTGGAAACTGTATCTGCACTCCTGCGGCGCGATTGAGCCGCTGATCGACAGCATCATTGAAATGGGGGCCGATATTCTCAATCCGGTACAGATTTCCGCCACCGGCATGGACCCGGTCAAATTGAAAGAAAAATACGGCAGAAAGATCATCTTCTGGGGCGGCGGATGCGACACCCAGAATATTCTTGGAAAAGCTGACAAAGACACGCTGGAGGAACACGTCAAAAATCTTATCCGGATTTTCGCTCCCGGCGGCGGTTTTGTCTTCAACCAGGTGCATGCCATTCAGCCGCTGGTGTCACCGGAGGATATTTGCGCCGTTTTCGAGACTGCATTCAAATATGGACAGTATCCAATAAAATAAGAGGTAAAGATGTTAAAAACAAAGTTGATACATCCGCAAATCCTGGAAGCGCTGGCCGGTTCCGGCCACTTCTCCCAGGTACTGATTGCCGACGGCAATTTTCCCGTCGCAACATGCTCAAATCCGCTTTCTAAAAAAGTGTTTCTCAACCTCGCTCCCGGCGTGCTGAGCTGTACTCAGGTGTTGGCGGCGGTAATGGATGTGATTGTGATTCAGGAAGCGACAGTGATGACCCCGCCGGAGAGCTTCAAACCGGAAATTCACGATGAATACCGGGCCATGCTGGGCGGCAATGTCGCCTGGTCGGACATGGAACGCTGGGCTTTCTACGATAAAATTAAATCGGCAAATACGTCATTGATTATTGCTACCGGAGAACAGCGCAGATTCGCCAATCTCCTGCTTACAATCGGTGTGGTAAAACTGGCGGAAGAGAATTTTTAAAAACAGAGGAAATATTATGTTTGATAAAGACCTGAAAAGTTTACGCACCTTTTTATATGACGCCTACTGGCCGCCATTTACTCCGGGGTTAAACTATGATCCAGCGCACGGCATTGAATTATGCAAAAAAGCCAATGCCAACGCCATCCGCTTCGGCTCCATTGGCAAATATGCGCTTTATCCCAGTAAGATTGTTCCAAATCATCCGAAATTGAACAACCGGGATCTGCTGCAGGAAACCATCGATGCCGGCAAAGAAGCCGGAATCAGAGTTGTCGGGTATATTCCGGTAGGACACGCCGTTCCCGCCGGCTGGTTGAAACAATTGAAGCCGGAATGGATATTCCGTGATGAAGCCGGCGAGCCTGTACAGCCGGAGGTGCAGTATCGTCATTTCGGCGGCGAACCACTGTTCGCCGTCTGCGCTTTCGGCAAATACCGGCAGGAAATACGCGCTATCGTGAATGAAATTATCGAACACGACATTTATGCGGTATATCTTGACGGACCGTATCAGGGCTGGGGCGTGGAACACCTGATTTGTCAGTGCGAATCGTGCAAAAAACGCTTTCTGGCTGAAACTGGATATAAACTGCCGGACAATCAGCAGAAGAAGGAACTTGGCGGCATTTATCTGGAATGGAGTAGAAATAATCTGCTTGGGTTATTGAGAGAAATCCGGCAGATGACCAGCGCCAAAAATCTGCCGCTGATGATGAACCGGACCGCCGGATTGCTGTGCGGAACCCGCTTTGAAATCGAAATGCTCAAAGAAGTGGATTGTTTTCTTATTGAATCTGATCACGGAGGAATTGAAGGATGCAGCGTGGCTTCAGCCTTGGATAAGAGGATTTGGAACTATACCAATAGCCACGCCTGGCATCCGCGACTTTCAAATGCGCCGTTTGAACAAAAGAGTCTGCTTTGCGGACGCAATACTTTGAGCTTCGGCGGCATTCCGATCATCTCTTATGCCGGCCGGTTTTTCAACTCGGATAAGCATATCGGCACCATTGCGCGTCTGTTTGAAGACAGCGAAAAAGCGCTGAGCATTGCGCCTGGTGCCGTCATGAGCCGTTTCGCCTGCGTGCTGCGCAATTCCAACGAACGGCAGTTCGTTGCCGCAGAGATTGACGGGGTGGAAATCACGGATGAAGCGATCAATATAGCCGACAGTTTCAGCGCTTCCGGAATTCCTGTCATGGTGCTGCCGGACTTGTTTCTGGATGATTCCGTGCTGATTAACTCTTTCAAAATCCTGTTTGTGACGGAGTTTATTAAACTTAATCCGGCGCGGGTGGAATTACTTCGTCAGTTCGCGCAAAATGGCGGCACGGTTGTATTTACCGGCATTGTTCCGCCGGAGTTTACCGGAGTCGTTCCGTCAGTTCCTGACGCCAGATTGAAAAACGCGCTGGATGTTCAATACTGGTGCGAGAAACGTTATGACTGTTATTTGCGGACGGCGGGCTTTGACCTGCTCCCGCAAATCAAAAACGTCATGCTGAAAAGCGACGATGCCGAAGTCATTGCGCATAGCGTGATTTATGACGCCGACGGCGAAATGACCTGGCCGTCAGTTTTCAAACGCAAAACAGGCAGCGGACATTGCGTTGTTTTTGATTCACCGATTGAAAAGATTCTGTCCAGAGCAGGCAGCGAAATAGACCGTTTCTTCCGGACGATTTGTCTGGAAAATATTACCCCGCCGCTGGTTCTGCGCGAAAACAGTATTCCAGTAACTGTATCGTTGCTGGAAAATGCCGTAGCGCAATTCCTCTATGTGGTCGCGTCCTGCGCAGGCAGTATAAAGTTCTCCACTGCCGCCGGCAAAACCGGACAGGCCAGTTTTGGTGGAGAACTGAAGCAGGACGGCAATGAGTTTGAATTAAAGTTTAATGAATTTGAAATTGTAACACTGAAATAAGGAGATATAAGAAAATGGGTTCTTTAAAAGGAAAGAAAGCATTAATTACTGGAGGAGCCCAGGGGCTTGGAGCTGCAATTTCCAGAGAACTGGCCAGACAGGGCTGCAATATCGCCGTACATTATTTTTCCAGTTCGCAGGGAGCGGAAGAGGTTTGTGCGGAAGCGAAGAAAACCGGGGTCAGCGCCTTTGCGTTTCAAGCTGACTTGACCGATCAGGCACAAGCTCAGAAGCTGGTAAATGACGCCGCTGCGGCATTAGGCGGAATTGATATCCTGATCAATAACACCGGAGACCTGGTCAAGCGGGTTTATCTGGAAGAGATCGACGATGAGTTCTGGGATAAAGTCATGGATGTAAATCTGCGCAGCGCAATGTATGTGACAAAGCATGCGGTTAAGTACCTTGCCGAAGCCGGAGAGTCCAGTATTGTCAATCTCGCCTCGCTGGCCGGACGTAAAGGCGGCCACGGCGGCTCGCTGGTATATTCAACCAGCAAAGGTGCGGTTATCACCTGGACGCGCGCACTGTCCGGCGAACTGGCGGGACGCGGCATCAGAGTCAATTGCGTTGCTCCCGGCCTGATGCTGGGAACCCGCTTCCACAACACTCACACTACGGCAGAATCGGCTCAGAAAACAATTGAAGGCATCCCTCTAAGCCGTGCTGGCACGGCTGAAGATGTCGCCCGTCCGGTGGTGTTTCTGGCGTCCGAGTACGATGGCTTTATTACCGGAGCAACTCTGGATATTAACGGCGGGGTATATTGCGCATGAGTACTAAAGCAACGATTATGCGGCAGCATGATGCCCTTCTGCTGAACAACAAATTTTTACAGATAAAAGTATCGCTGACTCCTTTTTTTAAGATTGATGAATTCGCCGGCATTAAACGCGGTGCCATTGCCAGGAGCGAAAGCCATCTGCTGCTGGCTGACCGTATGAACTATGACTTGTATAAGTCCGGTAACTGCCGGTTTGAAGGTCTTGAAATCACCGTTCCGGAAGCGCTTTACCAGTCTGCCGGCGCGAAGGCGGCGCTGACTTACAAAATCGCGGTTCCCGGCGGCGAATTGACCCTCCGCCGTCATCTGTATCTGTACGACGATGCGGCGGCTATCCGCTGGTATGATCTTTACAGTTCCACTGTTCCGCTGTCCGGAATGTATTACTCCGATCTCGGCGGATTTAAGGTGGAAACAGATGTTACGCCAATCTGCGTGGATTATTTCACCTGTACCGACCAGTCCAACTGGAGGCTCAGGGAAAAAGCCGCAACCGCTAAAAATCAGGGTAGTTTCCTGCTGTTTCCGGACGATAGCGGCAAAGGCGTATTTTTCTACAAGGAAGGGCCGTTTCCCGACAGTCAGCCGATTAAAGGGGAATATGACTTTTTATGGAACAGTTCTGACCGCTCAGTAAATATGGCCGGGGTGGGCTTTGACAATCTGCGTCCCGGTGAATTACGCCGCGCAAACGGCTGTGTCATCGGCCTGATTGAAGAATCCAGTTCGCTGCTGGGACTGCATCGCTATCAGGCGGCGCGTTACAATTGCGACCCGGCGTCCGAAGTCGAAACCCTGGCTAATTCCTGGCCTGCTTTCGGCAAGGACATCAACGAAGCAAAGATATTGCTGGAAGTTGAGGCCGCCGCCGCTTCCGGAATTAAGACGCTGTTCATTGACGACGGCTGGTTCGAAACCTTCATGGGCGATGTTGACCTGAAAAAGTTCCCCGGTTCGTTCACTGCAATCAGCCGGCGGTGTGCCGAACTCGACATCAATCTGGGTATCTGGATGAATCCGCTGGGCATGGATTCCTCGCGGCCGGAAGCGAAAGAATGGGACGGCGCTGAATGCCGCGACACGATGCTGGAAAGCAATCCGTGGAATCTGCTGGCCAGAAGCAATGATTTTGTTCCCGTGGAAATGCGTTCGCTCGGCCACGGCGAAACTTACAGCGGCATGGATTTGTGCGATCCGGCATACTTCCGCCATATCCGGGAGAAGATAATCGCTCTATACCGTGAATTCGGGGTTAAACGCTTCAAATTCGACCTCTACCAGCTGAATCTCTATGACACCCTGCTGGGGGACGCCAATATACATTACGAAGCCTACCGGCAGCTGCTGCATGAGCTGAAATCTGCCATTCCAGGCCTGGTGATTTCGATGGACGTCACCCGCCGCAACCGGCCGAATTTCGATTTCGGCCTGGACTACGGCCGCCTGTTCCTGGAAAACAGAGGGCGGAGCCTGAAAGATCACCGTTTCTATCACCCGTACATTTCATTGCGGAATCTATGGTATACGCTGAAGTACGCTCCGGCGCGCAAACTTGAAATAGAGATGATGCCGCAGATTGACGACGCGTGTTATCCGCTGGAATATATCCTTGGCTCCGGCGTTTTCGCCAACCCCCTTTACTGGGGCGCTTTGACTGAGCTTTCGACGGAAAAAATCTCTGCCAGCCTGGATTTCTTCGAACGTTTAGCCCCGCACCGGCTGGAGATTATGCGCGGCCTGATTTTTCCCGCCGGGGAAATGCCGGATATCGGCAACTTCAGCGCCATCGTTTCGGTCTGCCCGGAATTTCCGGAAAAATGTTCCGGCTATATCGGAGTTTACCGCAACGGTGCCGCACAGGATACTGCTAATCTGAGTATTCCATTGCTTCGTGGGCGTGGTCTGAAACTGGAAGCTGTCTGCGGCAATCCGGGTGCTTCATTTGGCGATGGCGTTTTACATTGCAAGTCTGCTTCAAAATTTGATTTTCAACTTTATCATTTCACGGAATAAAACCGGAGAATATCATGGACCTGAAAAAGCTTATAGAAAACTCTGAATACTTTGTCTGGCTGGCGCTGGGCGATAGTATAACCGAGTATAATCATTGCACTGAAGGCTATGAAAATTATCTTCAGCACTTTGACACGCTGCTGAGACTGGCTTATTCCAAGCGGAAATACACCATCATCAACACTGCGGTCGGCGGCAGCGCCATGAGCAATGACGCCGACTTCGCCATCGACAAGATCCGGCGGTTCAAGCCGGATTTTGTCACCGCCATGTTCGGCATGAATGACTCCGGCGCCGGCAAAGCCGGCCAGGAGAAGTTTAAAGCCGAACTGACCAGACTGTGCATGTTCTGCAAGGACAACCAAGTTCCGCTGCTGCTGCTGACCCAGAACCCGCTGGATTATTCATGCGGCATCGACTGCATCCGGCGCCGTGAGAGCCTGACTGAATATATGGATATCGTCAAACAGACCGCTGAATCCTGTGAAGTAGAACTGGCGGATATACATTCGATCTGGTCCAAAGACGTTCTGGAGCAGAGCAATAATGAGCATTTCAAGCTGCTGCACGACGGCATACATCCCAACCACAAAGGGCACGAATATATGTTTGAGATTGTCAAAAAACAGATATATAAATAAAGTTATATGATTATAAAGTGTTGTAGTTGCAAGAGTTACTTGTTATCGTTTCATCTTCCGGATAAAGCGGCCTGCCGGAGAGGGGGGCTTTCCGGCAGGCCAGGGATCAGGGATACAGGGAAATCAATATTTATCCGATCGCCAGATTGCCAGTTTCCTGGGTCCGGATGCGGATACATTCTTTCATATCCATAATGAAAATCTTGCCGTCACCGATTTCGCCGGTTTGCGCACCTTGCATAATGGCTTCAATCGTGGCATTGACATATTCGTCGTTGACGCCGATTTCCAGTTTGGTTTTCTTTAAAAGGCTGCCGGCCTCCTTATGGCTCCGGTAGATTGCCGGGATACCTTTCTGTCTGCCGCGTCCCATGACGCTGGAGACCGTGACGAGATGAATTTCCTTCTCTTCGAGTTTTTGCAGCACGTCGTCCAGCCTGTCCGGTTGAATGATTGCAATAATGTATTTCATGATAAACCTCCGTTATTCAAGTATTGTGTAAGCTGTTTCGCGATGTTCGCTCAAATCCAGCCCGATACGTTCTTCATGGTCTGTAACCCGCAGTCCCATTACCGCATCAATTAATTTCAACAGTATAAACGACACGACAAAAGAGAACACTATCGTGATAACCGCGGCTTTGCATTGAATCCAGAACTGCGCCGGATTACCGTAGAACAAACCGTTTGCGGCGGTTTCGTTGACACTGGTCGTCGCATAAAGACCAGTGGCAATCACGCCCCAGATGCCGCCGATGCCGTGAACGCCGAACACGTCCAGTGAATCGTCATAGTTAAACTTCGGCTTAAGGAAAGCCACTACCGGATAACACAGCACTCCGGCTCCCAGCCCGACGCCGATGGCGCCGCGCAGATTGACAAAACCGCAGGCCGGGGTGATCGCCACCAGTCCCGCCACTGCTCCGGTGATAATACCCAGAACCGTCGGGCGCTTGTTATATATGATATCCATAACCGCCCAGGCCACCGCGGCGGTAGCGCCCGCGATATGAGTGGTCACAAATGCGTTTGCCGCAATACTGTTTGCCGCCATCGCGCTGCCGGCATTAAATCCGAACCAGCCGAACCATAGCAACCCTGCGCCGAGCACCGCGAACGGCAGATTATGCGGCGGTGATATTTTATCCGGATAGCCTTTTCTTTTACCGATAATAATCGCTGCCGCCAGCGACGCCATGCCGGAATTGATTTCAATCACTGTTCCTCCCGCGAAGTCCAGGACACCCATCCCGCCCGCCGTGCTGAGGAAGCCGCCGTTGGACCAGACCCAGTGGGCCAGCGGATCATATACCAGCGTCGCCCACAGCAGAATAAATACGCAGAGACTGCTGAATTTTATTCTTTCGGCGAACGCCCCGATAATCAGCGCCGGGGTGATCACCGCGAACATGCACTGAAAAATCATAAAAACCTGATGCGGAACCGTTGTCGCGTAAAAATTATGCGGTTCCAGTCCGACGCCTTCTAGAAATGCCCATTCCGCTCCTCCAATCAAACCTTTTCCAGCCAGGTCCGGCCCGAACGCCAGGCTGTAACCGATTATCACCCAGTGCAAGCTCAGGATGCACAATATAGTAAAGCATTGCATCAGAATCGACAATACGTTTTTCTTTCTCACGAGCCCGCAATAGAAAAATGCCAGGCCGGGCACGGTCATCAGCATCACCATTGCCGTTGCCACCAGCACCCAGGCGGTGTCGCCTGAGTTTATCTTGGAAACCGGAGCCGCCGCCGCGGTCTGTGCCGGAGCCGCCGCCGGATGGATCGCCGTAACGCCGGATGCGGTTGCGGTCTGGGCTGCCGCTGGAATTTGAAGCGACGCTACAGTCATTGTTGTCGAAGTTGATGCGTCTCGCGCAAAAATCAGAAACGCACCTAATATAAACAGTACTGCCGGAATCAGCATCTTGTATTCAATTATTACTTTTTTCATTTTCAGAACCTGTGATTAACTAAGAGGTCATTGTTGAAATTGTTGACATTGCAGCGCCTGACAGCGGCTGCCGGATTTCCCAATGGCGTAAATTAACCGTTTTGTTCTGAAAAAGACCCTTTCTCTGCACATCTTAAAGCCCCCCTTGATATGGTTTGGTTTTATTATGAGCTGTTCCCGGGCTGTTCGTTTAACAGCCCGGGAACATGCATTGTTTTATGATTTATTATCCTATTGCAAGATTACCTGTCTCCTGAGTTCGGATACGGATACATTCATCCAGGTCAATGATGAATATCTTCCCGTCGCCGATCTCGCCGGTCTG
>JBAWXM010000168.1:0-10888 GCA_037144075.1 Lentisphaerota bacterium
TTTAAAGCCGGAAATGAAAAATACCGCCAATTAAATAGAACCGAGATAAAAACCCAAAAAGCGTCATAAATAAACAGTTTTGCAAATGTATAAAATTAATTTACTTAAAACGGAGATTTGAAAATGTCGAAGAAAAAAGAGAATCGCAGATTGGTAAATTTTACACTCATAGAGCTCCTCGTTGTGATAGCGATCATCGCTATTTTGGCCTCAATGCTGCTGCCGGCGCTGAATAAGGCCAGGGGGTATGCCAAACAGATCAGTTGCACCAATAAACTCAAGCAGATCGGACTTGGTACAGGACAATATATGTCTGATTACAAATTCTTTCCCGCATGGTTAGGTAGTGCTACTGGCAGTGCAGGTCATTTGTGGGATTATCAGCTTGCTCCTTATGTTGCTTATAAATTCACTGATAATGGTACGGCAATATTTGATTGTCCCTCGGCTGCAGCTACTATTGCTACTGCTGCTAACTATGTGTCAAACCGCAATAGATGGCGCGGTTACTGGGTGAACAGCTATATTTATACTAACCAAGACAGTATAGGTATGACAATGGTGGATAAAATTAAAATTCCATCAAAATATGGTTGGTTTACCGAAATGGGTGCCGCGGGTGATTCATCCATTGAATATTATACTAATTTCGCGTGGAGCGGGGCACCCAATGACAATACATATGCTGTTTCATGGGGGAATCCTAATTCAACGACCTCGCGGTATATGGGATGGAGGCACAGCGATAAAATGAACGTGTTGTTTGTTGACGGGCATGTGGATGCGCGTAAAAGATCCATAAACAATGTTCCGGATGATGTTGGATCGTATCAAGACCCGGCAAACAGGAAGAGAGTTAATGTTGACGGAAATTACGCTAAATGAAGGTAATTAGATTTAGCCGTTTATTTACTGATATGGATCAAAAGACTCCCTATAGGGGTTGGCAATTCAACCGTTCCTGCTCCCTGGTACTTTCCTTTAAATCTATGATCCCCTCATTCAAATCACTCTTAATCACCCTCTCCATTGCTTTAGGTGCAGCCTGCTCTCTGGTTGCTTCCGAGCCTATTTTGGAGGTTGATTTCAACAAGACGCAGCCCGCTGCCGTGCGTTCAGTCAATGCCCTGTTCGAGGGGGAATTGCCCGCCGGGCTTACTGAAAACTTCACTGGATGGACCAAGTCGATAGTTCACACAACCAAAATGAGCGAGGCCGGGCGGTCGTATCTCCGTTTCAATGTTGAGAAATATGACAAGGCGGTTCAATTCATGATGCCTCTTCCCGGGGTTGAATCCCCTGGATTTTATACTTTGGAAATTTCAGTGCGTGCCCGTGAACTGCCCGTGTATCTTGCTTTCCGTCAGATCAATGAACCGTATAAAATATTTTGGGAACGTAAAATTCCGGCATCGTCCGATTGGTCGGTGAAAAAGTTGAGCATTAAATTTGATCCTGATAAATCCGACCCTAATAAACCAGAGGGGCCGCTCGGCCTGTTGCTCTCGATGGGCGAAGGGGGAGCCGATCTTGAATGGATCAAGGTGCGGAAGTTGAATCCCGCGGAATATCCGTTTACCAGGCCGGGCAAGGAGATCGTAAATTTCTTCCGCAACAGCCGGTTCCCATTGGGTTTGCAGGCGGGTTGGAACATGAAATTCCCCAAAGCGAATTCAGATGGAAGTTCAGTCGTGTCGGATCCTGCCCATACCGGCCCAAGTGGTGCCTCTAGCCTGAAGATTCGAACGGGGAATGAGTGTCAGGAAATATCGGTCTATTCTGAGCCCTTTCAGACCAGCGATCCGGCTGGGGAAAATTGGGTGTCGCTGGCGTGTCAGGGACAAGGGGAATGGGCGATCTCCATTCTGGATGGAAAACAGGAACTGGCGAAAAAGAAGATCGTGCCGACAGAAATCTGGCATAGAGAGGACTTGAAATTCGCGCCGAGCCTTATGGGCAAATCGTTTACCTTGAAAATTTCGGGCAGAGGCGTGCTGCGGATTGATTCGCTCCAGGCTTGGGTGGGGGAGGCGAATCGGGCTTATGTTTCAGCAGGAGAGTGTGAAGTCGCTTTGGCTGTCGTGGAATCGGCACTGCCCGACACCCGGATTCAATTCGCCGATGAAAAGGCGCAAATCAAGTATCACGTCACCGGAAATGCCGTCGGCGGGATTCTAAAGTTGTCGGTGTTTAACCTTTACGGGACAGAAAAGAAATTACCGGATGTGGACCTTGCCAAGGTTCCGGCCGGCATCGTCGATTTTGGCGTTTTTTCTGAAACCCCGCTGGGACAATTCCGCATTGAAGCGTCGGTTGAAAAGGACGGGCGGCGTATTTCTCCCTTCAATGAGATCGTTGTCACACGGATGCGTCGTCCCGTTTTTTGGGGAGTGGATGCTCCGGATTCTCCATTTGGATCCCACTTTGATTCCAGCCCCAAAACGCTGGCAACGATGAAAGCGGCGGGGATGAACTGGCATCGAATCCAGGAAGATGTTCGTTATACCCACTGGGACGTGGTGGAGGCAAAAAAAGGGGAATGGAAGTTTTTTGATAAGGAAATCGCAGGTTACCGTGCGGCGAAGATTGAACTGTTGGGTCAGCTCGGGTACGCTCCGGCATGGGCCTCTTATTTTCAGAATTCTGGGAGACCATACTTCGGCGGTTACGACAAGGGGTTTCAGCCGAAGGATCTGGAATCCTTTTCCAACTACGTCAAAATCGTTACCGGTCACTACAGGAAAGAGATCCGGGAGTATACGATTTGGAATGAACCGTGGGGCACTGGTTTTTTCCACAAGTATTGGGATATGAAAAACAAGGTCTTCCTGCAGAGCGAAACTCCGGAAAGAGATTATACTGAACTTTGCCGATTGGCCTACAATGAGGCCAAATCGGTGGATGTGGGGATTAAAATCACGGGGTTCAATACGACGGATGTGAAACCGTGGACACAGGGGGTCTTGGAAGCGGGCGGCTTGGACTGTTGTGATCAAGTCGATTACCATTTGTATACGGATCAGATCACCTGCTTCCCTGGCGACGTGGTAGAGAACGCCTACAACACGGTGGTCGGGGTGATCAAAAAGGGCGATTCCACTTTTAATAAGCCGGTGATGATGAGCGAGGGCCAAGGGGATTCAGAAGGTTGGAAAGGGTGGGCCGCAAATGGCCGGGATAACGCTGGAATCTATAAACGCAGCATGCCCTGGGCGAGTGAGGATGATTTCACCGCAATTGCCGACAAGTGCTGCCGCTTTGAAATCAGTCATCTTGCATTGGGAATACAGAAAATATTCGTCTACACCTCTGATAACTATAAATATCTCGGCGGCCAGTGTGATTTTCTAACCTTGCTAGGCGCCGATGGCTACCCGCATCCCGCTCTTTCAGCGCATTCCCAAATGGCTTGGGAGTTGGAGGGACGGAAATTTGTAAAACGGGTGCAAGTAGCGGAGATGGTATGGGCCTATCTTTTTGAGGGCCGCGGCGTAACGGTGGCGGTGATTTCCGGAAAAGAGGGTGGCAGGTATCAGCTCCCCGCTTCCCCCGATCTTGTGGTAACAGATCTGTACGGGAATCCGTCAAAGGGCGACTACCGGGGAACCGTTCTCTATGTCGATTCAAAACGGTCACCCGATGAAGTGGCGGAGCTGTTAGCTGTAAAATAACTTTAGAAAATTTATGATGAAAAAAAAGTTTCCATTAGAAGTCAGGAAACGGGAAAACTTTAGATGAATAAGCATATTGCCGCCATTGCTCCGATAAACCTGCGAACGGAATATCTGGTAGATCCAGTCGGTATTGACATCCGATCGCCGCGATTCTCGTGGCAGTTGAATGGAAATGGGCACAATGATCATCAAGCCGCGTATCAAATTGAAGTCGCTTCAAATGATGCGATCATCTGGGACTCCGAAAAAGTCGCATCCTTTGATTCGATTCATATCGAATATCAAGGCCCCGCGCTTGAACCGAGAACACGCTATTCATGGCGAGTGCGCTATTGGAACAGGGATATTGTTTCTCAGTGGAGCGAACCCGCTTCATTTGAAACCGGTCTTGGTAATTCGCATTGGAATGCCAGATGGATAGAATCCGATCTTGCCGGCGACGCCCGTACTTCGGTGGCGGTTCCCTGTTTCCGGAAAGATTTAGACATACGCAAAAATATTGCCGGCGCGCGGCTCTACATCACAGCGTTGGGAACCTATGAAGTATCGATCAATGGCCGGCGTGTCGGGGACGGATATTTTACGCCAGGCTGGACGGAGTACCGCAAGCGAATTGAATATCAGGTGTACGATGTTGTTGAATATTTGAGCTCCGGGAAAAACACCGTCGGGGTGATGCTGGCTGACGGATGGTATTGCGGCACCGTCGGCGGATCTGGCCGCCAGCGCTTCGGCGGGGATCGCCCGAAACTGTCAGCGGAGCTCGCAGTGGATTATGCCGGTGGAGAATCGGAAACGGTTATCACCGATGCGTCGTGGCGATGGAACGCCGGACCGATAAAATATTCCGATCATTATCACGGCGAATATTACGATGCGCGTGATGAAATGCCGGGGTGGGACTTGCCGGAGTATGACGACAGCAGCTGGGCCGCCGCGCGGTTATTTCCAGCGCCGGACATCATCATCGATTATTCTCATGCCGCTCCGGTTCGAAGACAGATGCTGATAACACCAGTCGGAAGCCATTCGCCGCGAGACGGCGTATGGATTTTTGATCTAGGACAGAATATTACCGGCTGGGTGCGTGTAAAGGTGCGGGGCGTCAGAGGGACACATATTACCCTGCGCCATGCGGAAGTTCTTGCTCCGGACGGTACTCTCTACACTCGCAATCTTGTAGACGCCGATGCAACTGATCATTACATCCTGAAAGACGATGCCGTCACGGAATGGGAGCCGCGATTTACATTTCACGGATTTCGCTATGTGGAAGTAAGCGGTTATCCCGGAATTCCCGGCTTGGATACGGTAACAGGTGTTGTCATTCATTCCGATCTCGAACGAGTCGGCAATTTTTCATGTAGCGAGCCTATTGTGAACCAATTGAGCGAAACTGTCGCATGGGGACTGAGGGACAATCTCCTTGAAGTGCCGAGCGACTGCCCGAGCCGCGGTGAACGACTCGCATGGACCGGTGACGCACAGGTGATGATGCAAATGGCGGTGAACTATTTCAATGTCGCTCCGCTTATGACAAAATGGATTATCGCACTCAATGACAGTCAGGGGCCGAACGGCGAATATCCGTACTGCGCGCCGAACGACACCGATGTGCTTTCACCCGAAGCCGGATGGGGCGATGCCGGTATCATCTGCCCCTGGTTCCTGTATCTGCATTACGGTGACCGGCAAATCCTGGAACGTTTCTATCCGAACATGCAGCGGTGGCTGCTGTGGCTTTGGTCTCACAGCGATAACGGTCTGCGTCCTTCTACCGGATGGGGCGATTGGCTGGCTGTTGAAGAAACGCCTAAGGAGCTTTTTGCAACCGCATATTTTGGTCACGTTACGACTATCATGTGCCGCATTGCAAAAACTCTGGGTCATGCAGGCGATGCAGAAGAGTATGCTTCGATGTTCACCGCGATACGGTCGTCTTTTAACAGTAATTTCATCAACGATGACGAACGGTTGCGATACCCTACGCAAGCCGCAGCCGTGCTTTCTCTTGCTTTCGAGCTGGTGGAAGGAAATCGCCGGAAGAATGTTCTTCGGGCGCTAGTTGAAAATATTCATGCATGCGGCGCTCATCCTTCAACTGGATTCATGGCGACTCCGTTCCTCCTGCCGGTGCTGTCGGAAAATGGACATCACGATCTCGCATGCCTGCTCTGCACACAGACGAGCTATCCCTCATGGTTTTATATGCTTCGTCACGGCGCAACAACAATATGGGAGCGATGGAATGCCATAGGCGAAGACGGCATCATCAATCCGGCTCTTTGCAATTCGTTTAATCACGCTGCGCTGGGGGCGCTCGGGATCTGGTTTTTTAATCATGTGGGTGGAATAAAGCCGGATCCGGAGCTGCCAGGATACAAGCATATTATTTTCCAGCCATATCCAGGCGGCTTTTCTTCAGCGCGGACTGCACTCGATACGCCATACGGACGGGCGATAAGCGAGTGGTATATCAGCGAGGGTATTTTCCATCTCACGGTAAGTGTTCCACCAAATTCGTCCGGTACGATTTATCTGCCTGAAAGTGTCATTGGCGATGCAGTCAAGGCTGAAGGAATGACGCCGAATACATGCGATGGCCGCACCGTCATCGAGATCTCTTCCGGGAGATATAATCTTTGCGCCCCTTTGCGAAGCCCGGACACGGAGAACCCTGCTTTGTCGCATGTCTCCGTGCGACCCTGTGAAAAAAAAGAGGCTATCCCTTTTGTGTAGATGTAAGTTATTTCAGGAAAATAAAAAATATTGATAAGTGGAAGTAAACAAGATGAAAATTATAAAATCAAATCGCATATTATTTACGGGGTTATTCTTTTTTGCAGCAATCTTGACAAACTGCATCGCGGGAGGACTGCAATCTCAGGAACCAACGTCTTATCCCGCCAATAATAATTATTACCAACTTATAAAAAATTCAAAGCATGACGGAGCTTGTGATAAAAATCTCATAGACAATGGCGGCTTCGAAAGATTTAATCCCAAAACTGGCGAGTTTGAGGGTTGGAGCGACTGGCGAAAGGAGTTCTCGCCTTCGGTTGATGCTGCAAGCGGAAGCAGATCCTTAAACGTCGCCCTTTCTGAAAAGCCTGAATGGGGGCCTAAAACGGTGCGCGGACTTGCGGTATACCAAATTGGTCTTAGTTCCGGAACATATTCATTCAGTTGTATGGTCAAGGGGAAACAGCTTACAGGTATGAGAGTTAGGCTTTTGCCCGTCACCGGGGAACCATTTAAATCCGCTAATCAAACATTCGAGATGGAAGGACAGAATACAAAAGATTGGAAGCTGTTCGAAGCTGTACTGAAAATTCCGGAAAACGCGCTTGTAACAAGAATGACAATAGAGTTCCTTGGAATCAGGGGCGAGGAATGCGAGGCGTTTATTGATGATGTAAAGCTGGTAAAACAATCAGCCCTGGCGAACGTCATTTTCAATTCCAGTTTCGAGATCTGCACCGTTCCCGGATGCCCTGACCGTTGGATTTCCAGCGTTGCTGATTTATCCTGTCCTGAAAAGTATAATACCGTTATGGTCTCTGACATGGCGAGAACCGGATCCAACAGCATAAAAATGAGCTGGCATGCTCCGTGGGACAAAACAGTCGCCGATTATACCAGACTAATGTCTGGATATTATACTTATATTGTGGACGAGGGGGAGAAATATACAATTTCCTTATGGATGAAAACCAATAACCCGCCGGTAAAGATGACTTTACGGTTGATGATTCCTGAAAATGAAAAAACATTTGTGGTTGACTCTAAGGAATGGAAGCAATACACGTTCACTTCTGTTTGGCGGGATCCGAAAAGGAAAACTGATTTTGCCTTTATTTTACTTTTTTTCGCCGGGGAAAAAGGCGAACTGATTGATGCTGATGTCTGGGTTGATGACATTATGGCTCAACCGGGCGAGATCGTGAATTCATGGCTTCCCGCGCCCGGCGATGAACTTTACCTGGACAAGATGTTCGTGAAAACTGAAAAGAAAACTCCGTCAACTATCAAAACGGGTAATTTACCCGAAATTACCGCAGAAAAAATCGGAAACGAAAAGATTGTTATTGACGGTAAATTTACTGAAAAAGCATGGTCCGGCAAGAATGGCGCCGAATGTAATATTCCTTTCAAGAAAAATACTGTAACCAATGCAACCAGTTGCAAGATCGCATACGATGACAACTACATGTACATCGCTCTTGATGCAGAGCGCAAAACAGCAAGCTCCCCAAAAACAAATTCAAACAGCGCGTTTTCCGACGACTGGATTGAGATTTTTCTTGATCCCAATGACTCGAACTCGTATTATCAGCTTGCCATTAATCGCTCAGGCAAGATTTTCACCTCTAAATGCCGTTTTGACCCGATTGCATTTGAAGTCCCTGATTCAAAGGGCTTTGAACTCGAGCCGTGGATGCCAAGACTGGATTATGCCGTTTGCGAAGACCCGAAAGGGTGGAAAGCCGAATTGAGAATACCACTTAATTTGTTTGACCGTGAATTGGCGGAGAAAAGACCTTTTAAACTCAATTTCTTCCGTGTTATTCCCGCCGTGGAAGAGATGAACTGCTGGAGTAAGCCGAAAAAGGGACCGCATGACGTACCGAGCTTTGGAACTCTAACCGGCCTGGCTCCGTACAGGAAGGAGATGACGCTGGATTTTACGAATATAAAATATCAGCCTTCACTGGATGGGAAAAATGTCATAGGAAAGCTTTCGCTACATTCAAATGATGCGATTGGTAACCTTATCGCTGAAATGGTGGATGCAGATGGTAAGGCTGAACAGCTTTCCGTACTAAAGCGCAATGATACCTATGAAATAATCATTCCGCTTTCACCCAGTGAAGCTTTGAAGAAAAACATACGCATTACTGCAAAGACCCTGGACGATTGCATCCAGGCATTCAGCAAAGTAGAAATATCAAAGCTATTAACGCTTGGTGTGGACTCTCTGGTATTTCAGCAGGAAAAGAACTTTCCCTGTCTGATTACCATTAATTTGCCGGACCCCGAGTTGCAGCAAGCTGTTTTGGATGTCGTTGCGACAGAACGGGAATCCCGCGGAAAAGCAGTAGCAAAAGAGTTTACAATTAAATCTGGAAAAGATATCTACCTGATGCCATTTTCGAACCTGAAAAACGGCTGGTATGATTTAACGGTCAGCTTAAAGTTGAACGGAAAAGTCATGGCGGAAGAGACAAAATGGACATATCTTGGCACACAAGAAAAAGACTATGTCAGGATTTCAGTGGAAAAGATGCGCATTGAACGCAATGGGAAACCGTTTTTCATGAAGGCAGCTTACCAAGTCCTGAATGATCCAGAGTGTAACGTCAAAATTCTGTCACAATATAAAAAATATGGTGTTAATACTGTTGTGATCAATTTGGCTAGTTATCATTCGAAATATGAAAGTTTTGATTTTGACTTAATATTTGATGAGGCGGAAAAAGCAGGACTGGCGGTTATTGTTGACATGACAGAATTGCTTTCCCTGGGGGCTTCAAAACATAAATATTCAAAAAATGAGATACTTGATATCATCAAGTCTTTCGTCACAAAATACAGAAACCGTCCTAATCTACTTTTGTATCATGGTATGGATGAGCCAGGTGTACTTCTTCGGCGAGGCCGGCCGTTCTGCTCAGAAAAGGATCTTGCTGAAGTGTACTGGCTTGTAAAGGCGCTTGATCCTTATCATCCATTTTTCAATAACCTTGAACCTCGCACATCCGAGTGGGGAGACTTGAGATTTGCGGATATTTTCAGTTATGACTGCTATGCTGAATGCCCGTCGCCTTACGAAACTAATATGGAACGCATTGTATATTATCTTCGCGAAGGTGAAAAATGCGCTGCCAGCAATGGAAAACCGATGTTTAATGTTATTGAATTTTCCAGCAGTACAGAGGCGGTAAAAACGCGTCTGCTGCGCTACAACGAACAGCGTTGTTTAGCTTATCTAACTATTCTTAACGGCAGTAAAGGAATCATTTTCTATACAGGACTAAGCTGGTGTGAACCAAAAAATAAACATCTTCTTGCAATATCTGAGGAACTTGAGACACTTGCCCCCATGCTGCTGGGATGTGAAAAGCAGGGAAAAATCAAGACTGAAGAGAAGACAATCGAATCTGAATACTTTGAATATGGTGGAGATATTTGGATTGTCTGC
The DNA here is from genome assembly GCA_037144075.1 of Lentisphaerota bacterium. GTDB lineage: Bacteria > Verrucomicrobiota > Lentisphaeria > Victivallales > Victivallaceae > CAIPAT01. The sequence goes on from JBAWXM010000168.1 coordinate 9,877, forward strand.
GCAAATAGCAGCAGCAGGGAAATCAAAGGCGTGACATTGAAGCTCGATCGAATTTTGCCTGAAAATTGTGAAGCAACACCGGTTTTTAACGGTGATAAAACGGCTATTCAAAATGGAAATTTGAAACTGGATTTTCCCCCTTACGGATGTTTCGTTTATAAGGTGATAAAATAACCAGGTTCATAAATTTTCGAAAATAGGCATAATAATAGATTTCTCGCGCAGTATTCGACCGGAAGACCCCGGAGGCGAATAGAGGCCGAGTTCAAGATTGTCTACGACCTGGAAAAGCAAAGCAATTTCAAGGTGAAGCGGATCGAGTATTTTGAATACGGCTATCTGCTTGAAAAAGGCGACAAGCACGAACTTGATCTGCCGGTCGCGAAAGCAGTAAGCCGGATGCTGGGTGGAACGCTGCATCATAAATAATTATTCTCTGTCGGCGTAATTTTTATAAATTCAGCAGCCTGACGGCATTTCCGGACATGATTTTATTGAAAACTGCGGCGGATATTTTGCCGGAATCTTTCAATTCACTCAGGAACAGCAGCAATCGCGGCAGTTCAAGTTTCGGCGGCGAACAGATATCCAGTCCGAACATCAGGCGATCCTGAAATTCGTTCAGGAATTTGACCGCGTAGACCGGGTCGCGGGTCAGGGCATTGCAGCCGCTGCCGGCGGAAATGTCGCCATACAAATTCGGGAATTTCCGCATAAGTTTTGGCACCGCGCCTTCATTTCTAACCGGATAATTCGGATACCCGGCGCGGTCTTCCGGCTTGTCCAGCGTGCCGATTTCCGCCCAGAACGTCTGCGAATGTCCGAATATTTTCAAGTCCGGAAATTCTTCCAGCGTTTCCGCCAGCTGCGGCAGGCCGGGATCGTCGTAGAGGCCGTAAGTCCCGTCTATTTGAGGCGCAATATGAATGGTCACCGGCAGCCCGGTATTGGCCGCGTGTTTGAACAGATTCCGGATGTACGGATCGCGGAACGGCAGATTGCAGGTTACTTC
>JBAWXM010000169.1:0-10882 GCA_037144075.1 Lentisphaerota bacterium
GAACTCCTGGTAGTGATAGCTATCATAGCTATTCTGTCGGCAATGCTGCTGCCGGCCTTGAACAAGGCGCGGGAAAGCGCCAGAAAAGCGCAATGCTTCAATAACCAGAAACAACTTTGCGGCTATGTGGCGCTGTACACGAATGACTTCAACGGTTATCTGCCGGCCGGCAATTACAATGTCCCGCCTGCCAACGGACAGGACACTGCTTATGACAAATTTCTGCGGGCGGGTTATATAAAATCCAGTACCTACTGGCTGCGTTTCAGCGCCGGTCAGGGAATTAATAAAAGCATTTTGTTCTGCCCGTCCACCGGCAAAGAACTGGTTGCTGCTCCCGTCAACTTTCAGAAACTTCCGAATGAATCAGGCGCGGTAACGACCAGTTCCTACGGCATGGCCACCAATGTGCTGGGATTCGGATATGCCGGCAATACCCAGCCTACGGGAGTGCCGCTGCCGAAAATTCATCTTTACAAAAACATATCGAACCGGATAATGTTTCTGGATGCTTTCATCGCGACGAATTTTCCGTCCATCGGGGCTAATTCCACTTTAACATTCTGGAACCGGGCTCACTGGCTGACCGGCTGCTATATCACGATTGCGCCCCGGCATGATCTGAATACCATTCCGGCATCTTATCTGGACGGGCATGCCAGCGGAATGAAGTACGGGCCCAACGCGTACAGCGATGCTGACATGCTGCTGATGTTTCCGCAATATTCAACGATCAAATAAATTAAGAGAAAATAATGTTTCTGCGCAAAATAACTGTCCTGCAACTGGCGCTGTACTGCGGCATCCTGCCCGTTTATGGCCAAAATGTAAATCCGGAGAAAGAGCATCTTAAATTTTACGCTCCGTTTGATCAGAGCGCAGTCCCTGCGGCGGCGCTTGACGGGACTTCGCTGATCAAAGACAGCAATGTGAAATCCGTTCCCGGCAAATGCGGCAATGCGGCATATTTTGCCGGCGATCCGGAACAGCCGGTGGAACTGGTTTACGGCACCGGCAGCCTTTTTGCCGGCAGGGAATGGACTATCGCGTTCTGGGCGAAACTGGACAGGTCTGAAGCTCCCGTTTCCGGCGGCAAAGGGCGCAACCGGCTGTTTTTCCGGACCTATTCAACCGGAGCCTGGAAAGAGGGCGATATGACCGCCGGGATCAGTCCGTGGGGCAGGCTTGAATTCAACCGTTTTGACGGCGCAAAACTCGAGCAGAGCTGCTGGGTTTCCGCCAGTTGTCTGCCAGGCGGCGAATGGACACATCTGGCGTTCAGTTCCAATGACGGCAATGCCGCTGTCTATATCAATGGTTTCGAGGCCGGATATATCAAAAATGCGGCAGTGGCGAAACCGGGAGCACTGCAGAAAGGAATCCGTCTGGGCAGCAGCGACCACAAAAGTAAAAATTACCTGGCCGGAGCCATCGATGAATTAAAGATATTTGACAAGGCGCTGACCGCGGATGAAGTAAAGCTGATTATGAGCCCGGCGGCGGCTTCAAGTTCTATTCAACCGGTGCTGTCGGCACCATTTGAAGGAAGAACAGATGTCTCCTCCACGCTGGGCCCGGTTGACATTGACGGCGACCGCATCGCATTCCAGCAAGCGGTGATCGGCCAGGGCGCGGCTTTTGTCCGCCATGGTTATGACTCGCGGAGCCGGCTGGCAATTAAAAATGTCTCCGGCATTACCGGAAAGGAAATGACTGCCGGATTTTTCTTCATTCCCAACTGGAACGGATCGGACAGCGGTGTTCACGGCCTGCTTGGTGTTGAAAGCAAAGACTTCAACTGGACGCTTAAAGCTGTTGACGGCAAACTGTTCTTCTCGCTTGCCAACGGCAGCGGCAAAAGTGAATTATCCGCGGACATCGCTTCCTGGAAGCAGGGCAGGCCGGTACATATACTGGCCGGATACAGCCTGTCGACCGGAAAAATGCTGCTGGCAATAGATGGAAAAAACGTTCAGGAAAACGGGATGCCCCAGGCGTTTAATCCGCCGGATGCCGCCGCGACCCTGACGGTCGGAGACCTTCCGGGCGCGGATGTCTATAAGAAATCCCAGGCGGAAGGCGTAATCGACGAACTGCGGATTTTTAATGTATTGCTGAATGACGCACAGCGCAAAGCGGAATTTGAACGTAAAAATAATACAGGCTTGACCACCGGCACCGTTGCCGGAATAAAACTGCCGGCCACTGCAATCACCGCGCCGGAAAGAAAGTTGTGGGATTTGACCGGTGCCTTCAAGCAGAAAACGCTTTCCCGCGAGGAAATATGCCTGAACGCATTATGGCGTTTCCAGCTTACTGAAAATGACCAGCCGCCGCGCACGGTCTGGCACTATCTGGCGGTTCCCGGCCGTTACAGCGGCCATGAGAACGGCAGGAGCGATCATCAATTTCTGATCAGAAATCCGGATCTGACCATTTCCGGCAAAGACCAGAAATGGCAGGGCCGTCCGGCACATGAATTTTACAACTGCTGGCTGGAACGCTCTTTTGCGGCGGACCCGTCCTGGAAAAACAGGCAGGTAGTACTGTATTTTGATGAACTCAGCTATACCGGCAGCGGAACATTGTACTTGAACGGCGAAAAACTGGCCGTGCTCAAGAACCGACGTTCGTATGAAATTCCACTGCCTGCGGAGCGACTGCGCTATGATGCTGATAATATCCTTACACTGCATATCGTTGACGACGGCAACCGTTACTCATACCGCGGCGTCAAGGGGGATGTCTATCTGCGGATACTGCCCGCCGTCACTGCGGTCAATCCCCAGGTGGTGACTTCCGTGCGGGATCACCGGCTAACCGTTTCCGCCGATGTCGCGAACCATTCCGCCAGTCCGGCCGAAATCCGGCTGATGTGCGGCATCAAAGGGCGGAATTCGCCGGGCGATATCGTCTCTGAACCAGTAACGTTAAAACCGGGCGAAACCAGGACGGTGACCATCGTTAAGAACTGGGACAATCCCGTGCTGTGGAATTACGAGACCCCGTATCTGTATGAATTCAACCTGAAACTTCAGGATGCCGCGGGAAACACGATTGACGAATCTCCGGCGCTTAAGACCGGGTTCCGGGAATTCTGGATCAGCGGCGCGGATTATTACCTGAACGGCACTAAAATTCATCTGCGCAACCATGATGAGTGGATGAACTCCTCAACTGATTATCAATGGTGCCGGCAGTATGTAAAAATGCTGAAAAGCATTGGCTACAACAGCCTGCGCGGCGGGTTCAATGATTCCAATGTCTACATGGAGAATATTCTGCGGGCCTGCGATGAAGAGGGTCTGCTGCTGTTCATCAATCTTTTCGGCGTTGACAACAAGGAATTTGTCGCCTGGAATAATCCGGAGACCAGAAATAATCTTGAGTCGAAGATGGCATCCGTCATTACCGCCTGGCGCAATCACCCATCCATTGTGATGTGGTATCTGTCGGTTAATTTTCTCGGGTACGGCTGGGATTACCACCCGCTGAAAATGGCCGACGGCTATCTGCCGCAATTCAACCAGGCTAAATACAAGGCCTGCATGGACGGCGCGGCAATCATGCAGCGTTATGATAGTTCCAGACCGTATTTCTTCCAGGCGGGCGGCGCTTTCGGCCCGGTTATCAACAGCAACGCCTACTTCTGCTGGTGGCCGGAAGCCGAGATACAGGCCTGGCCGCGGGAATGGAGCAGACAAAAAAACAAACCGCTGCATATCATTGAAACCAGCTTCCCTTATTATGACAGTTTTATCGGCATGGATCTGCGCTATCCTCAGTGCAAGCCGCTGTTCATCGTTGAACACGCCGCCCGGTTTTTCGGACAGGAAGCATATAAAAACGTTGATCCGCAACTCTATAAACTGATGGATAATCCGGCGTCGCGCAGCCGTGAAGATCTGAAGTGGCAGCTGCTGGCGCTGTACCGTGATCTGGATCTGGTACAGCAAGTTGAAGGACGACTGCTGACCACGGCCATTCAGCACTGGCGCGGCGCCGGGATTTCCGGAGTCTGCCCGTTCGCCGAACTGAATTATGCCTATAAACGCAAAAGTCCTTACAAAAATATTCATGAAGCGTATCGTAAAGATGTTAAAGTCGAAGATTTCCGTTCTCCGGGCTGGCATCCTGATGTATTCAAATTCATGGCGCATCAGGATATTGATCCGGAACGCCCGCTGCCTCTGGCGGAAAACCTGAAAGCTGCGTTAACTCCGCTGCTGGTTTATATCGGAGGGGAAGAGAGCAGTCCGGATTCACAGGCGGGAAATTATTACGCCGCCGCGACCGTCAGTAAAACGCTGACGGTAATCAATGACACGCTGGAAGCAAAGAATTTCCGGCTGGCATGGGCACTTGAGGATAAATCTGGAAAAGTATATGCTTCCGGCAAATTCGACGAATCGCTCAATGCCGGTGACATCAGAACCATTAAGCTGGAATTTAACGCCCCTGAAGTAAAATCCCGGGAGGAGTTTATTTTAAAAGTAAACGCCGCAGTGCCCGCCGGAATATCCGTTAAACCATTTGCCATCACCGTATTCCCGGAAATAAAACAAGTTAGATCAGCCGGTCGCGTGCTGCTGTATGACACCAGCGGTATGACGGAAAAAACTTTTCGTAAATCAGGTATAGAATATTCAGACTTGAGAAAAGCCGTTTCGCTTGAAGGATTTGATCTGCTGGTTGTCGGACGCGAAAGCCTTGGTCCGGATCTGTCCGGATATGCAAAAAAACTCAATCTTGTTCAAGCCGTCGAACAGGGTAAAATCAACATAGCGGTATTTGAACAGCAGCCGGAGGCGCTGGCGCTGCTGGGACTGGAAGTTTGCCCGTCCGGATATATCCGCAACGTATTCAAAAATCCGGAAACAGGTTTTCCGCGCACCCTGACTAATGCCGACCTCAGTAACTGGCAGGGGGAAGGCTCTCTGTCTCCGTCCAGACCGTTGCCGGACCCGTCAACCCAGGATTCTGTTGTCAGTCCGCTCTGGCACTGGACTAATCTGAACATGGTGAGCTCCTATCCGGTTCGCCGGCCGTCAGCCGGAAATTATAAAATATTTGCATCCTGCGGCAAGGACCTGGTCTACTCTCCACTGTTCGAACTGGCGGCAGGCAGCGGCAAAATATTATTCTGTCAGATGGAAATCTCAGGCCGCACGATTCCAGACCCGGCAGCGGAACTCTTGTTTGCGCAAATTATTGAACAGTATTCCACTAGAAACCAGCCCATGCCGGCACGACCGCTATACTATTCGGGTGATCCCGCAGGACGGCAATTGCTGCTTGAAGCTGGTTTCAACCCGGCGGCGTTCTCAAGTAATATAGTGCCGGATGCGGTCATCGTGGTAAGTAAACGGCTCAACGTCGCGGAAATCAAAGCACTTACTGAATGCGCCGAAGCGGGAGCCACAGTCATTTTCATGCAGCTGTCTGACGCTGACGCATCAGTGTTACAGCTTGCGCTGAAGCCTTTAAGGGTGGATTTCTTTGAGTCTGCGGGGACTCGAAAATTTCTGTTTCTGCTCCAGGCGCGTGACAGATTTTTCCATTATGCCATGCCGTCGTCGGTTATTTCCGGCAAAGGCGTAATTCCGCTGACTATTCCGGCGATTGCTGCGGAAAAAGCCGTCGGTAAAGGGAAATTCATGTTTATCAATCTGGACGCCGCGGCGATTGATAAAATGGCGCAAGCCGATGCAAAGATCGGGTTTGACAGTTCAAATCTCTGGGCGGATTCAATTGTAAAGGAAAGAATCAGCGCGATCTGGGCCAATACACTCAGTGAACAGGGCTGCAAAGGCGAATCCGTCGCCGGGCGCTTTGTCAACATGAACCCTGCCGCCTGCGTCCGCAATCTGGCCGGAAAATGGGATTTTACCATCGACCCGGACGATGCCGGATTGCGACAGCAGTGGCAGAATCCGGAGAATTCCGGCAAAGGCAAATGGAGCAGTATTGATGTGCCTGGATACTGGGAAAACCAGGGGTATGACAAGCCAAACAAACCGGGGGCCGCAGGTTATGACGGGCTTGCCTGGTACCGGAAAACAGTGCAACTTGATTCATCCATGAAGGGAAAAGATATTATCCTGGACATCGGAACAGTGGACGATAATGACTGGACTTATGTCAACGGCAAACTGGTCGGCAAAACCGGCGAGGAAACTCCGGGCTATTGGGCCGCGCCGCGGAAATACCGGATCCCGGCAGCCTTGACGGCGAACGGCAAACTTTATATCGCGATACGGGTGCTGGATTTGCGCGGCAATGGCGGCATTGCCGGACATATCCGTCTGACCCTGGATAATTCCGGCATCAAAAACGCGGTTTCGCCATTTCCTTATTATGCCCGGCCTCTGCCGTCATACAATACGGAAACTTCCATCCGCTGGTAAAAATACTGATTGAAACTTATTAATCAAAGGTGTTGTAAATGTCTTCAGAGAATTCGTTTGTCGCGGTACTCATTAAAATTTTCTTTATTCTGACGCCGTTTTTTACCCTGTCCATGTTTGTGGCGATGACCCGTGACATGAGCCGGACGCAGCGGAATTCCGTTGCCGCCAGAACAATGCTGTCAAATTTAGTTGTCTGCCTGCTGATCTATTTTTTTGGCGTTCCGCTGTTTTATTTCCTCGGAATTACGCTGGATGCATTCCGGATCGGGGCTGGAGCCATCCTTTTCCTGACCGCATGCGACCTGATCTCCGGGAAGACTCCGAGCCTGCCGGATGCTGACGAAGGCGATATCGCAGTAGTGCCGCTGTCTGTTCCGTTTACGATCGGCCCGGGAGTCATCGGTGCGCTGCTGGTCATGGGCGGCTCGGCCGCAACCGCTGCGGGAAAAATGATTGACATTTCAGGTATCGTAACGGCGGTGCTGCTGACTGGAATTATGCTGTTTGTAGGCAACTGGATTGAACACGCAATCGGCAGGAAAGGCTTGAATATCCTGTCAAAGATCACCGGTTTGATCGTGGCGGCGCTGGCCTCTCAAATCATTTTCACCGGCATCAAAAACTTCCTTTTCAGCAAGTGACGGAACGTTTTGGATAAACATATTGTCTTGCGGCGTCATCCGCCCCATTAGTCCCATCTGTCCCATAATCCCTGAATCGGGGTTGCATACTTCCGCGCGAAATATATATTCTCGGACGGCATTTTACATTCAACGGATTATTACGGAATTAACGATATGGCTAAAACCGCGGATTCAACGGCGGGCAGGATTTTACGGGCCGCCGAAAAAGGACTGGAGTTGTGGAGCGCTGACAGCGCCAGCCTGGATGACTATCTGGATTTTTATCTGGAAGATCCCGGACTCCGCCGTTCGGTTTCCAGTCTGCTGTTCACTTATTTCCGCAATAAAGCGCTGATTGACCGCGCCATTGATTCCACCGCTGAACGCAGCGTCAAGCCGCGTTACCGGCGCCTGCTGTCGGCGGTCATTACCCAGGGCTGGTTTCAAACCGGAATTCAGATGGAATCCGCGGTAAATGTTGCGGTCAGTTATGCCGCTGAAAAATACGGCAAAAGTCCGGCGGGGTTCATTAACGCGCTGCTGCGGGCAGTGTTTCAGAACGGCATTGAAGCCGTCAGGGCAAAACTTTCACCGGCGGAGAAATTGAATCTGTCTCCCGCAGTTTATGCCCGCTGGAAGTCCCGCTGGAACGAAGACGAAATCGCTGTGACAGCATCACAGATGCGCACCCAGCCGCTGCTTTCCTTCCGCACCTGCGGCGCGTTTTCGCCGGAAGAGCTTGAAAGCGTTTCAGCAGCGCCGGTTGAAGGCCTGCCGTGGCTGGCGCAATGGCATTTTTATGAAACCGCCCAGCCCGGCGCGTTGTTCAGGACTGACTGGCTGGAGAAAGGCAGGATTTATATTCAGGACCCGGCGACGGCGTTTGCGCCGTCGCTGCCGGCCATCAACGGCGGCGAACGCATTGTTGACCTCTGCGCCGCGCCCGGCGGCAAAAGCCTGATGCTGGCGGAGCGGCTGGGCGGACGCGGCGAATTGATCGCCGCGGACAAATCTGAGCGCCGGCAGCGGTTAACCGCGGACAATTTCAAAAGACACGGCATTAATCACAAAATCGTTACCGCTTCAGCAACAGAACCGCCGTTTGAGCAGAGCAGTTTTGACATCGTCCTGATTGACGTTCCTTGTTCGAATACCGGGGTCTTCAGACGCCGCCCTGATGCGCTATGGCGGTTCTCGGATCGAAGCCTGACGGATATTGCAAAAACTCAGAAGGCGATTTTTGACGCGGCCGCGCCCCTGGTCAAACCCGGCGGACAGCTTGTTTACAGCACTTGCAGTCTTGAGCCGGAAGAGGATGAGTTGCAGGTGTCCGCTTTTATTGCCACCCATCCGGAGTTCAAATTGAAAATGCGGCAGTTGATTATGCCGGGCGGCAAAAATGACGGCGGATTTGCCGCCCTGCTGGCGCGGACCTGACCGGCGCCACAATTTTTTATTCTGTAGATGATTTTAAGCAAAGCAATGCTATATTAAAGCATCTAATTTGTTAACCGCTGATTTAAATTTTGCGAAATTAAGCGCAGGGAGATTTTTAAATGCGGTTTCGATGTCAGTTCTGCCTTTCGTTGATTGAAACATCATTGAATAGTGGCGCGCCGCTGGATTGCAAAAGTTGCGGCAGGAAAACTTTCGTCCCGAAATCCCCGTTTGAGCCGAACTGCGTGATAGATGATTTCGTCATCCGCGAAAAAATTGGAAGCGGTTCCATAGGAACCGTCTACAAGGCGGTGCAGCTTTCGCTGGAACGCGAGGTTGCGCTGAAGATTTTATCGCCGGAATTGACAAATCCCAAAGTCACCGCTGATTTTCTGCGCGAGGCCAGGGCCGCAGCTAAGCTGATTCATGCCAATCTGGTCCAGGCGTTTGCCGTCGGCGAAGAGAACGGCGTCTGCTTTATGGCGATGAATTTTATAAGCGGCGAGAGTTTAAAAGCCAAGCTGCATCGCGAAGGCAGGATCTCCGTGGACGAGGCGCTGCATATTGTTCAGCAGGTTGCGGAAGCGCTTTATTATGCCTGGCAGGAAGCCAAGCTGATCCATCGCGACGTGAAGCCGGACAATATTATGATCACAGCAGATGGCGTTGTAAAACTTACTGACCTGGGACTGGCGATTAATCAGGCTGAATGGTCTGATGACATGGAAATTTCCGGCAGTCCCTCTTATATGAGTCCGGAGCAGTTTGCCGGAGAAAAACTTGACTCGCGCAGCGACATTTACAGCCTTGGTATTACCCTCTATCAGATGCTCTCCGGTGAATTGCCGTTCAAAGCCGAGACCTTCCAGGCTGTGGCGCAGCAGCATTTTAACGATGACGCGGTTCCGCTGCACCGGCTCGGCCTGGGTATTTCGCTGAGAGTATCCAGTCTCGTCAAAAAAATGATGCAGAAACTTCCGGATGACCGTTTTAGTGATATGGAGGCGCTGATTAAGGAAATCTGGCACGTCCGCCAGACGACTGCGCCAAATAAATATCTGGTTCCGGATGTGCATACCATTTCCATTGCCCGTCTTGACTATCAGCTCCAGAACCAGTCGTCGCAAAGCCATGAGAAAGAGCCGGTGGATGCGGGTGCGCGTGTCCAGGTGAATGATAATACCAGAAAGTTAAAGAACCGCCGTGACTGGCTGTTCTGGAGCATGGTCACTATCTTTCCGGTTCCGTTTATTATTCTGATTGCGGCGGCCATGCTTCATGCTTCAAATAAAGAGCCGGATGAAACCGTTTTCATTGAAGACAGAGTAGCGATGCTGGAAAAGAAGCTTGCCAACCCCAACATGCCGCCTGCAGCGCTTGCAGTGGAAGCCACCAGGATCATGGCGATATTTCCGGATGAACGCACCCAGAAACAGGATGTGCTCTTCTGGAAACTAAAACATTATATCACCACATTTGATTCCACTAAAAAGGCTATAGAGTTTGAAGAAAAAGCCGATTATGTGAAAAGCCTGGAATCCCAATTGAAAGAACTGCTTACCGTCAAAGCCGGCAATGACAGTAAGCTGGCCGAAGAAATTAAAAAATCGGAATCCAGAATAAAAGCCGCCGAAAGCACGATCGCTGAAATGACCGGAAAATTCAAGGTTATGGATGACAAAACTAAAGCGTATGAAAAGCAGAAATTAGATTTTGCGGCGGCGATCTCCAAATTGCAGACCGAATATGAGAAATACTGGAAAGCCGATATTTTAAGTGATTTATACAAGCAGTTGAGGTCGGATGATTTTGTCAGATCCGAAGCTTACTTGACTTACAAGCGTTCACTTCAGGGGAAAGAGTATAACGCGTGGTTTAATTCATTTCTAGAATGGATCAGGCATCTGCGCGAACTTGAAGAGTATTTTGAATCCGGCAATTCCGGCGTCGTCGGCAAGAATATTGACGGGCACAGAATTACCATGGTTAATTACGGCAATATATATTTTCAGGACAAAGACGGCGTAATCAAATCCCGCAAATGGCATGATTTTTCCGCGCAGGGGATTTATGACCTGCTCCAGAAAGCCAGGCCGGAACTGGCTGGCAAGCGGAAGGTCTTTGACGCCGACATCGCCTGTCTCAAAGGCAATATCTTCAGCCCGGAGGTGATTGAAGGCCGGCCGTGCGTTAAGGAATTGTGCATGGCAATGATTGACAGCGCCGTTGAAACCATTCTGGTTATGGCCGTTTATGATAAAAACCAGGCTGGTGCTGATGCCGACATTTTACTGAATTCGTTTAAGAACACCGAGTTTCTGCCATTTATTAAAGCTAAACTCGGAACTCTTATCAATCAAAATTGATTTTGCAATTGCTTTCTTTGCATTTCTGTTATATAATTGTGTATTG
>JBAWXM010000170.1:0-10766 GCA_037144075.1 Lentisphaerota bacterium
TGGGATACGTGCTAAGTGTTATGTATTACGTGTTACGGTTTTGTTGTAGAGCCGTCCGTGCCGGACGGTCCTGGACGATTGTCTCGGAGTTGTTTGAAAATTAAAAGACGTTGTGTTCAACATGTCTCTAATGGCTCGGAGTAGATCCGCCGATGACGCAGATGAACGCAGAAAAACCGGCTGTTCTTCGTGTCTCTGTGCGAGACATGATTTAAAATGGTTCTGCTCAACGACTCTCTAAAGTCTCGGAGTGGTTGTCTCCCGCGAATGCGGGAAGGTTGCAAGGTGTCCAAAATGATTTCTCTGTGCCTTGCTAACTCTCTGGTTAGTTCCGCGACTGCGGGATGCCTCAGTGGTTAAGTACTGTCCAAAATGAGGCAAAGAGATGTCCAAAATGGTAAAGTGGAGTTCTAAAGTTTGAGAAAGCATGGAAACAAAAACCTTAAGCTCAAAGGTGCTCTAAACACTCGGAGTAGTTTGAGAAAGTCGAAAAGCATCATGCTCAACGACTCTCTAATGTCTCGGAGTGGCTGTCCAGAATGTAAAGGATGTAAATGGTGAATGGTGAATGGTAAAACAAGGGAAAGCGGTTCTGCGCAGCAGTGTCCAAATTGTCCAAAATGATTTCTGCCTTTGTTACTCTGTGGTTAAGTACTGTCCAAAGATGTCCAGAATGTTTGTCAAGGCGAATAACCGTTGTGCTGAGAGTGTCTCCAATGTCTCGGAGTGGCTGTCCAGAATGTAAAGGATGTAAATGGTGAATGGTGAATGGAAAATGGAAAATGGAAAACACAAAACGTTATGTTCAACGACTATCTAAAGTCTCCGGATGGCTGTCCAAAATGATAGTGAAGCTTCCTTTGTGCCTTGCTAACTCTCGGGTTAGTCCCGCAACTGCGGGATGTCTTAGTGCGAGACATGGTCCCGCAATGACGGGATGGTTCCGCACAAGGGGTGTCCAGAATGTCCAAAATGTGGGTGGACAATTGAAAATTGAAAATGGAAAATGAAAAACGTTATGTTCAATGACTATCTAAAGTCTCCGGATGGCTGTCCAAAATGATTTGGTGTAGCGCCGTCCGTGCCGGACGGAAAGGTTCGAAACACCTATAGCAGAGCGAGAGCGCTACAACGGAGCATTCTGCATAAGGGTGTCCAGAATGAGCTTAGGCTGTGTCCAAAATGATCCCGCAGGCGCGGGATCATTAGTTAACGAAAACCTTAACCAGTTACGCTTTTTGCCGGCGGCAACATTATCAAGCCATTGCCGATAATCTTCTATAAAGTATAATTAATGTATATGTGCCGGGTTGATTTTTGTCCATATCTGATTATTATACATGATACAATAATCATTAATCTATATTGGAGCCGGAGAATATGGACAGGAAAAAAATCGAGCTGGACAGTTTCAATACCGACATTTTTAAAATTTTAAATAAAGGCTGGATGCTGCTGACCAGCGGTGAGGCCGGGACCGGCAAAGCCAACACCATGACCATCAGCTGGGGATTCATGGGCACCATGTGGAATAAACCGGTGATTATCGCCGCCGTCAGGCCGCAGCGTTATACCCGTGAATTCATAGAGCAATACAATAATTTCACAATCTGTTCACTTCCTGAAGATAAAAAAGAGGCGCTCGGCTTCTGCGGCGCCCACTGCGGCAGGGATGTTGATAAAATTAAAGAATGCGGTCTGACCATGATCCCGTCTGAACATATTTCGTCGCCCGGCTTTGACGAAGCCGAACTGATCATTGAGTGCCGGGTAATCTATAAAGATGATTTCAAAGGCGAAAATTTTCTCGACAAACAGGTTATCCGCCAGTGCTACCCGGACAGCGACTTTCACCATGTCTATTTCGGCGAAGTAATGCAAATTTCCGGCACCGATAAATATCTTAAAGCAAGGTGAATAATTATGAGCATGCCGGTAACTACGACTTTCACGATTGAAGGCTTTCGCATCAAGGAATACAAGGGCGTTGCCCGCGGGATCATTGTGCGGTCGCCGACGATTGCGCAGGGAATCATGGGCGGATTGAAAAACATCATCGGCGGCAATATCGGATCATATACCGAGATGTGCGAACAGGCCAGGCAGCAGGCATATGATCTGCTGTTGCAGCATGCGCAGGAAATGGGGGCGAATGCAATTGTCGGAATGCGTTACGATGCGTCTGAAGTTGGCGTCCAGAGTTCCAGCACTGAAGTTCTTTGTTACGGCACCGCTGTAGTCATTGAACCGGAAGACAAATAAATTATCAAAGGGGAAAGAACTATGAGAAAGCTATTACCGGTTATTTTTATTGCCTTGAGTTTTGTTTCGGCTCATGCCGCGACCTATGAGTTAAAAATATCGCCGGGCGATGTTTTCACGATCAGCGATAATAATGAATGGAATGTTTCCGTAACCAGGTTGCGGGTTCTGGACATCGCGGAAGTTACGATAACGCCGAAAGAGAACAAAAGTTTCATGCTGATACTCTATTTCATGCGTGATACCGAAGATCGCGGACAATTTGACAATCCGGATAAAATGAAGATGGCGGTGATGGAGTCAAGTCAGAAGTATGTCCGTGACTCTGCCGAAAAAAAAGTGAATCTTGAAAAGTTCGACATTAAAGACTCGTATGGTTTTAAGGCATGTTTTACCGATGCTGATCTGGCCAAGCAGAAGGACATTCCTGTTCCTTCCGGGCAATTTATGTATCTGGTAAGGGGGATGATCCGTTTGTCCACCGATACTGCTCTGGGATTCAGGCTCTGCACAAATGACCTTAATTCGGCAGAGACCAAAACAATCGAAAAGTACATTCTTTCATTCGTCAAACCCCTTGGTCGCCAATAGAGTTTTAAAAACAGAAAAGGCAGCGCAAAATAAATGAGTATCGCAATATTTCCCGCTCCGCGGAAAATTGTTTCAAGTAAAATCAGCGTAAATATTTCCGGATGCGAATGGGTCTGCTTTACAAATACTTTTTCCACAACCTTGAAAAAACATATCTGCGACTTTTCCGCTGAAACATCCCGCATTCTGGCACAGCCGGTAAAGACTGCCGGAGCTTGTCCGTCTTCAGGCAGGGTATTGCTTGCAATCAGGAAGTCAAAGAGCATTGCCGCGCAGGGATATGAACTGACTGTGAGCAAAAACGGCGCACAGCTGGAAGCATCTGACGAAGCCGGGATTTTTTACGGGTTACAAACACTTGCTCAGATTATAGCTGAATACGGTGTCCAGCTGCCGTGCTGCGAAATCAGCGATTATCCGGATTTTAAAAACCGCGGAGTTATGCTTGACGTCAGCCGCTGCAAAGTACCGACGATGGATTCTATGCTGGCGTACATCGACCTGCTGGCTAAAATGAAGTTGAATCAGCTTCAGCTCTATATGGAGCATTCTTTCGCATTTTCCGCGCATGAAACCGTATGGCGCGACACGTCGCCATTTACGGCTGAAGAAATCATCCGGCTGGATGCGTATTGCGCGGAAAGATTTATTGAACTTGTTCCAAATTTAAATTCCTTCGGTCATTTTGAGCGCTGGCTGAAACATCCAGAATACAAACATCTGGCGGAATGTCCGGATGGCTACAAGAGACATAATGGTACTTGGTCTGAATGCGGAATGACCCTGAAACCGCATGTCAGCAGTTTAAAATTTCTAAACACCCTCTATTCAGAATTTCTGCCTAATTTCACCAGCCGTCATTTCAATGTCGGCTGTGACGAAACCTGGGAGCTGGGACAGGGATGGAGCAAACAACTTGCCGAAAAGACCGGAAAAACCCGCGTCTATCTGGATTTCCTACTGAAAATACGCAAGCTGGTTGACAAATATGACCGTAAAATGATGTTCTGGGGAGACATTATTCTCCACGAACCTGAACTTATTAAAGAACTGCCGAAAAATATCATTGCGCTGAACTGGGGCTACGAAGCCACCCATCCGTTCAACGAGCAATGCCGTCAGTTCGCCTCATCCGGCATTCCGTTTTATGTCTGTCCCGGCACGTCTAGCTGGAACTCGCTGACCGGGCGTACGGCCAACTGTATCGCGAATCTGGCAAATGCCGCCGAACACGGCATAAAATACGGGGCGGAAGGTTTTCTTATCACCGACTGGGGCGATAACGGACATCATCAGTATCTGCCGTTAAGCTATATGGGGATTTTGTGCGGAGCTTGTTTCTCATGGTCATATCAAGCCAGCCGCAATGCTGATCTGGTGAAAGGCCTGAACGCTTTGTGCTTTAAAGACAGCACCGGCATACTTGGAAAAACTGTTTTTGAACTTGGCAAAGCGCTTGAACACATCAAAGCCAGACCGTCTAATTCCACCGTGTTCAATCGCTTGATGTTTGCCGGATTCGATGACAAACCGGATGAATTTCTTAAAGACATTGATGTTCCGGTGCTGGAGAAATGTATTGCTGATTTCGACCGCCTGGCAGCACAGATTCCGCTGGCGCGGCCAGGAATTCCGGATGGCGACCTGGTCAAAGCCGAACTGCGCAATGCTATCCGGATGGCGCGGCATGCCGCGGCCAAAACCATCGCATTCATGCGCCGGAAAGATGAATATCTGCCGCTTAAACATGACCTTGAAATAATCAAGCGGATTCATGAGCAGCTCTGGCTGTCGCGCAACCGTCCCGGCGGCTTGAAAGAAAGCGCAGACCATCTGGTCAAAACCATATCATCACTGGAATTGCTGCGCAAATAGTTTTTATTTGAAGACTCTGCTTGCCGGTTGCGCAACCCGTATTAGCCGGATAACTGTTATTTATGGCATGAAAGCTGTTTCTTTAACTGAAATATTACAAAAACGTGATATATTGACAAAATCATACATTTTTAAATTGACTTGACAATGTTTGATATTTTATTATTAGTTTGCAATTATTTAAATAAAGTAAAACAATATTATCAATGAAAAGCATCAGGGGACACAATGTATCAGGAACTGCACGATAAATTGTCAAAGCACGGCCAGCAGCATCTGCTGCAATTCTGGAAGGAACTTGATTCATCACGTCAGGAAAACCTGGCCGGGCAGCTCAATGCCATTGACTGGGAAAATCTGACCGCACAAATTAAGACGTATGTGTTGAAACAGCCGGATGTCGCCATCCCGCACGATTTGTCCCCTGCCCCGTACTTCCCGCTGCATCCCAAAGAGTCAGACCTGATAGAACTGTACAAGAAAGCTGCCGCCAAAGGCCATGAACTTCTGCATGCCGGGAAAGTCGCGGCGCTCACAGTTGCCGGCGGCCAGGGTTCCAGGCTCGGCTATGACGGCCCGAAAGGCACTTATCCGATCACGCCGGTCAAGCACAAAACCCTGTTCCAGTATTTTGCCGAATCCATTTTACGCCTGAACGCGAAATATGATCAGGAAATGAACTGGTACATTATGACCAGCAAGCTCAATGACCTGCAGACTAAAGACTATTTCGAGAAAAACGATTATTTCGGGCTCAAGCAGGAAAAGGTTATTTTCTTCACTCAGGGCACAATGCCGGCTGTCGGCTACGACGGCAAACTGCTGCTGGCGGATAAGGATTCGCTGGCGCTGGCGCCGGACGGCCACGGCGGCACCCTGCTGGCGCTGAAACGCTCCGGCGCTCTCGGCAGAATGAGAGCCGACGGCATTGATTATATTTCCTATTTCCAGGTGGACAATCCGCTGGTGTCAATCGTCAATCCGCTGTTTCTCGGCCTGCACGCGATTGAAGAATCGGAAATGAGCGCAATTATGCTGGCAAAGACCGGGCCGTTTGAAAAGCTCGGTAATTTCTGCATGTCCGGCGGCAGACTCCAGATCATCGAATACAGCGATCTGCCGGAGGATCTGGCCAGGGCGCAGCATCACAACGGCTCGCTGAAATTCATTGCCGGCAGCCCGGCCATTCATATCATCAGCCGCAAATTCGTCGAAACGCTGACCGCTGACGGCAAATTGAATCTGCCATGGCACCGCGCCGACAAAAAGGTGCCGTTCATCAATAACAATGGCGAGCCGGTAAATCCGGAAAAACCCAACGCGGTAAAACTCGAATCGTTCATTTTTGACGCGCTGCCGATGGCCGCCAGAACCAGCGTTCTTGAAGCCGACCGTGAAGAGGAATTCGCGCCGACAAAAAACAAGACCGGCGTGGACTCGGTTGAAAGCTGCCGGGAAATGCTGATTGAAAGAGACGCCCGCAGAATGGAAAAAGCGGGGGTGAAAGTTCCCAGGGATAAACATGGCAAACCGGCAGTTGCGATTGAAATTTCACCGCGGGCGGCCATTGATGATGAAGATGTCGCCGCATATTGCCGCACTCATGGAATAACCGACCTGTCTTCCTGTCATGAAGGTGTATATCTGTCATGATTAAAATCATCGAAATTCTTATTGATGATATTTTGAATGACGCGGCAGCCGTTTCCGATGTCGTAAACGGTGCTTGCCGGCGTAATCAGGAACTCCGCGTCACCGGCATCTGCGCCAGTGAAACGATGGTTTTTGTTACACTGGAAGATACGGCTTCGCAATCGTCTATAGTTCAATACCGGTTTGCGGCGCTGTCGGAACTGGATAGCGACCTGATTGCCTCGGAATTAAAATCCCGTTATTATGCGGGGTTCACGGCCCTGGGCAGTTTCATTTCCGGCAATACCGTATGGGCGCTGTTGTCCTGCCCGGCCGGTCAATCAGCAGTAAAGTGATAAACTATGCGGAATATATTCACTCCAGATAAGAACATTGAACTTCCGGAAGACATCCAGTCTCAGAAGTCTATCACCTACGCTTACGGACTGATTATAACCGTCGCCATGCTTACGTTATTCGGCCTGACCATGCTTTATTCCACATCCTATAACACTGCCGGCACCAAGTTCTTTTACAACCAGTTGATGTGGGCTTTCATCGGGGTTATGTCGGGGGCGTTTGTATTCACCATCGGCCATAAGAAACTGGGTGAATACAGCATGCTGCTGATTATCGCATCCGTAGTGCTGCTTATCATTGCCGACTTCTGCTTCCCCGCTGTAAAAGGGGCGCACCGCTGGATCAGGATCAAATTCATCGGCGGCCCGATGAGCATTCAACCGTCAGAGCTGGCTAAAATCGCCATTGCGCTGTTTATCTCAAAATATTGCGCCGACAATCTGCGTTTTGTCAATGACTTTCTGTGCCGGGAGGGGCCGATCCAGCCGTGCATTGTATGCGGCATCGTAATTTTCTTCGTGCTCGTCGGCAAAGACCTTGGAACCACAATTCTGCTGGTATCAGTTTGCATGATCGTCTTTTTCGCGGCTGGAATGAGGTTGATGTATATCCTGCCGCCCATAATATTTGGCGGTCCGGCGCTGTTTTTTATCATCAAAAAATTTGACCCGATGCGCTGGGCGCGGCTCACCACGTTTATGAATCCGGAAGCCGATCTGCAGGAGGACGGCTATCAGTTGTGGAATTCACTGCTGGCGCTGGGGTCAGGAAAATGGTTCGGAATCGGATTCATGGAAAGCCGCCTGAAAGCCAAGTATTTGCCGGAAGCCCATACTGACTTCATTTTATCCATTGTCGGCGAAGAACTCGGAATTATTTCGCTATGCCTGGTGGCGCTGGCATATATCGTATTTATGTATTTTGCTTTAAAAATAAGCCTGAATTCCAGAACCAGGCAGGGAATGCTGCTCGGACTGGCAATAACTTCAGTGCTGATATTTCAATCAATCATCAACATCGGCGTGGTCTCCGGCGGCCTGCCCACCAAGGGCATGCCTGCTCCGTTCATCAGCTACGGCGGCAGCAACCTGATGATGTGCATGACCGGCGTCGGCCTGCTGCTTAACATCGCGGCGGAGACCGCATCCCCCGGATTCAATGATGAAATTATAGCGGCCATCAAAAAGAAATTTGCGTTCCTGACTTTTTTCAGGAGAAAAAAATGAATTCTCCAAAGACATCTAAAGAATTAAAGCGGCTGGTAATAACCTGCGGCGGCACAGGCGGCCACTTTTTCCCCGGACTCAGCATCGCCAGAGAATTTAAAGAGGAAGGCGGCGAAGTGCTCCTTTTCCTCAGCGGCAAAAATGCGGATGCACAGGCTGACATCGCCACGCTGCACGGGATCGATTCCGTAAAATTGACATCCTCGCCGCGCCCCAACAGCGTAACCACCGTTTTTAAATTCACCAGCGATACCTTTTCCGGAATCATCGCCGGGCGCAAGCATCTGAAGAAATTCAATCCGGACGCGCTGCTGGCCATGGGCAGTTTCACGTCGCTGCCTTCAGCCATCGGTGCATGGTCACTGAATATCCCGATATTCCTGCACGACGGCAATGCCAGAGTGGGCAAAGCCAACCGCTTTCTCAGCCGCTGGGCAAAGCATCTATGCACGGCTTTTCCGCCAGTGAACGCTTCGCATCTCCACTGTCCGTATTCCTTCACCGGCATGCCGGTCAGGCCGGAACTAATCGGCAGCGCCATCAGCAAGAAAGAGGCGATTGAGAGTCTGAATATAAAGTTCGGTTCCATTCTGGATCCCGCTCTTCCGACAATGCTGATTTTCGGCGGCAGCCAGGGCGCGGAAATATTCAACCGGAACTTTCCGGAAGCCATGCTGGAATCCATCAACCGGCAGTTTCAGGTGCTGCATCTGACCGGACACGGTAAATTTGAAATGGTAAACAGTACCTATGAGAAAGCATTTTTTCCGTTCCTGGCGCTGCCCTCGGCATCGGAAATGGACCTGTTCTACCAGGCTGCGGATGTAGTCGTTGCCCGTTCCGGCGGCAGCACAGTCGCGGAACTGACATTGTTCGGTAAATTCGCCTTTCTGATTCCATATCCATACGCGGCGGAAGACCATCAGTACGATAATGCCTTATATATGAAAAATGGCGATGCCGCCGAAATCATCAATAACGCAGAATGTACTAAAGAGAAAGTGGCAAAGCTGCTGGACCGCTGGCTGGAAAACCCGGAAAAATATCGTGAACTGGGAGCCCTGGCCAAAGTTCTGAGCAGGCCGCATGCCGCCGCTGACACACTGCAAATAATCCGTAACGGACTGATGAAATAATCTTTATCAGTACGCCTCTTCTCCTGAATTCGCAGGGGGTTTTCTGGATTAATAATTGTAGCGGTTTTTAACGTCCAAAAATTGAATATCCAATATCCAACACGTAATATCCAATATCCAACTGAACAGCCAAATCTTCAATATCCAAAATTCAACTTGAAATATTGAATATTCGTTTCAAATTCCCGTAAATATAAAAAAACGCCCGGGTGTTTTATCCGGACGTTCCATTCTGAATTCAAAATTCCAGATTCTAAATTCTATTGGCTCCTCAGTATCTTTTCTGCTTGCTGTTGGCCAGCATTCTCAAACGCAATGCGTTGAGCTTAATGAAGCCTTCGGCGTCATGCTGATCGTAAACATCTTCTTTTTCAAATGTACAGATTTTTTCGTCATAAATGCTGTATTCAGAACGTCTGCCGCTGATATGACAGGCGCCTTTAAACAATTTGACGCGAACGTCGCCGGTGACGAATTTCTGGCTTTCGGTAATCGCGACCTGGAGCATTTCACGTTCCGGCGCGTACCAGAAACCGTTGTAAACCATTCTGGCATAGCTCGGAATGAAACTGTCGCGCAGGAACATTACTTCCTTGTCCATAGTGATGGTTTCCAGGGCGCGATGGGCCATGTGCAGAATCGTGCCGCCGGGGGTCTCGTAAACGCCTCTGGATTTCATGCCGACAAAGCGGTTTTCGACAATATCAATTCTGCCGACCGCATGCTTTGAACCCAGTTCATTGAGCTTGATCATCAGCTTGGCCGGAGAATATGTTTTACCGTTGACCTTAACCGGAATACCCTTCTTAAAGGAAATAATTACATCCTCCGGTTCATCCGCAGCCTTGCTGAGCGGCCTGGTCATTACTGACAGGTCGTCCGGCGGCGCGCTCCACGGATCCTCAAGAATACCGCCTTCAAAACTGATATGCAGCAGATTGCGGTCCTGGCTGTACGGCTTGGCCGCAGTTACCGGAACCGGAATGCCGTGTTTCTTGGCGTAATTGATAAGCTCGGTACGGGATTTGAATTTCCATTCGCGCCACGGGGCGATGACTTTGATGCCGGGCTGCATGGCATAGGCGGTCAACTCGAAACGCACCTGATCGTTGCCTTTGCCGGTAGCGCCGTGACAAATAGCGTCGGCCTTTTCAGCTCTGGCAATCTCGACCAGACGCTTGCCGATCAGCGGACGCGCAATGGAAGTGCCCAGCAGGTACGAACCTTCGTAAATCGCGTTGGCCTGCATCATCGGGAAAATGAAATCCCGCGCAAACTCTTCCGTCAGGTCTTCGACATAGCACTTGGTGGCGCCGGTGCGAATCGCCTTGGCCTCAACGCCGTTGAGTTCTTCGGCCTGTCCGACATCGGCACAGAACCCGATGACTTCCGCTTTATAAGTTTCCTTGATCCACTTGACGATCACCGAGGTGTCAAGTCCGCCTGAATAAGCTACTACTACTTTCACGTTGACTCCTTAAATATTTAAAAGGTAATTAGAAATCTGCAAAACTAAAATTTAGCCTGAATTATTCATAAAAAAAGTATTAAAGATGAAAATATGGTTAAAAAGAAAGTTTTTGGGTAATGGCTCAGTAGAGCGGTGATGATTATAATTCTCAAAAAATATTCACAGCCATCCCATAAAAATCTGATGATTTGAAAAAAGACGGATTCATGACAC
>JBAWXM010000171.1:0-10718 GCA_037144075.1 Lentisphaerota bacterium
ATAACCAATAACGGAAAGGAATAAGAGATCATGACAAAAGAACAACTGGCAGCACTGCTTAACGGCAGGCAGAGAGGCGAAGAAATTAGCAGAGATGAGCGCAGGCAGGCGAAAGCTGACGGCCTCGTGGTAGTTTTCGGCTTCAGCGACGACAACATGGAATTGCAGGGCGCAATCGATGATGAAATCAGTTGCTATGACGGCGGTAGCGTTGGATTGCTCAACGGTGAAGTTTTAAGCAACGACTGCGATAACGAAGACTGTCCGCACTTTAAAAAACTGTGCAAAAGTCCCGGCGTAAAGAAAATCAAAGCCGTATGGGGCGCAGGCGAATACAGTTGGCAATATTTGACAAATTTTGAACGGGCCGAATTCGATGTTATGGACGGCGACGACAGATTCTGCCGCGGCATCGTCTTTGAACTGGCCGCTATTAAATAAGGGCATAGTGCTATGGATTTACTGAAAAAAAATATCGCCCTGTCAATGTTCATTATCAAGGAATGGACAACAATGTCGGTTACAGACGTTTATGCGCGAGCAATTGACTTCTCAGCCCGTCACCTTAAGGATTGCCAGAGCGGCGAAATTGACACGGGCTGGAGTGCCGGTAACGATGTCCTGAATCCTTTTTTCGATGACAGCAGTTGCCGCAGCGGCGAAAACTTCATCTTTAATTTGCGCCGGACCGAGCGCAAAGCCCCGCCAAAACTCATCGAAGCCGAAGTTGAGCGCCAGTGCAGGCTCTATATGAGTTCGCATAACGTCATGTTTGTGCCGAAGCAGACGCGCAAGGACATAAAAGCCGATGTACGGCAGCGTCTGGACTCTCAGGCCGTGCCGGTCCCGCAATGGGCTCAAGTCATTATTGACAGCAATTGCCGTCGCGTCTATGTCCTGACAGCATCGGCGACTCTGCTTGATGCCGTTATTTTGTACTGCGCCAAGACGTTTGAACTTAAGCTGGAGCCGGTAAGCCCGACATTCTGGGCCGTTGATGAACGGCTGGGCAATTCAGGCTGGGGCATTGGCCGTGAGTTCCTGACCTGGTGTCTGTGGCAGAGTGAAAAGCTTGCGCTTTCCAACAGCCTGCAATTCTCTATCGAGGCTCCGCTTGACTTCGTTTACGATGAAGAGCAGGGCTTCAAGGTCGGGATTGCCACGGATATTGCAGCCAAGGGCGACGGAGCCCCGGTCTGCAACGAAACTCAAAGTGCTTTGGCTGGTGGCAAGACCCTGAAGAAAGCGGTATTGAATGTCGTTTTAGATAAAAGTATCTGGAGTGGAACCTTCGATGCTGAACGCTTTGTCTGGAGCTCTTTGACTCTGCCAGAAACCGAAAGTGATACAGTCGCGGAAATCATCGGCGAGAAAATACTGCTTATTGCCGAACTCTATGATTTGTTTAAACAGCGTTTCCATGACTTCGCTGTTGACTACAGTCAGGATGATTACCAGAGCAGAAGAGTGGAGTGGATCAGGAACCGTTACATGGGATCAACTACAACAGAAGATAACGAAACCAACTAGGAAAGGATAAAATAGAAATGGCTACAATCATCAGTTTTGAACTCCAGAACATCAAACGCGTTAAAGTCGTCGAAGTCGAATGCGACGGCAAGCCCCTGTTTATCATGGGCGGCAATAACGGTCAGGGCAAAACCAGCGTCTTAAACGCCTTGCAATGGGCGCTGCTGGGCAAAACCTATGCTCCGTCCGGGTTGAAGCGTGAAGGCGCTCTCGGTGATCCCGCAATCAAGGTCACGCTGTCCAACGGCCTTGTAGTAGAACGCTACGGCGAAAACGGCAATCTGAAGATTACCGATCCCGCTGGCAACGTCAGCAAAAAAGAAAGCGATTTGAAGCATATCATCAACCTGCTTTCGCTTGACCTCTCAAAGTTTCTGAACGGATCGGATAAAGAAAAAGCCGGTTATCTGCTGTCAATCATCGGCAACCAGCAGCAGCTTGAAGCCTTGGACAAAAAAGAAGCCGAACTGGAAAGCAACCGCCTGCTGACGGGCCGCGACAAACGCAGTAAAGAAGCGTTTGCGGATAATCTTCCTCAGTATCCCGATGCTCCAGCGGAACCGGTCTTAATTACGGCCTTGCTTGAGCGCCAGCACCAAATCACGGCCAAGAACAATGAAAACCGCAAGTGGCGTGAATGCCATACCACTAACCAGATTAAGCTGAATCAGATGGATGCTGAAATCAGCATCAAAGAAGCTGAACTCAAAGCACTCATCGACAAAGCCGAGATCCTGCGCAAAGAAGTAGCTGAAGCCGAGACCTGCGTTGCAGACCTGAAAGATGAAGACGTTGCCGCAATCGAAGCCGAAATCAGGGATTCGGAAAGCGTCAACGAAAAAGTAAGGGCCAATCAGGAAAAGTTGAAAGCAAAAAAAGCCGCATTAGCCGTTGCAGAAGAATACGACAAACAGACGCGGGAGATTGAAGACATACGCAGGGACCGCACGGCCTTGCTGAATGCCGTTACGTTGCCTCTCCCGGGACTGTCCATTGCCAACACTGAACTCATTTACAACGGCAAGAAATGGGATTGCATGTCTGGCGCCGAGCAGTTGATCGTTGCGACTTCGATTGTGCGCAAGATGAATCCGGATTGCGGCTTTGTATTGATTGATAAGATCGAACAAATGGACATCAAGACTTTATCTGAATTCGGCAAATGGCTGGATACAGAAGGCATGCAGGCAATTACTACCAGAGTAAGCCAGGGCGACGAATGCTCCATCATAATCGAAGACGGTATGGTCACGACCAAGGAGACTTCAATATGATCCCAGACTATCTTATCCAAGAAAAAGCAGACGCTTATCATCTGCGGTCCCGGAACGGCGAATTCCTCAGCAGTCATTTGCTTAAGGATTTCAGGAAATGCCCGCTGCTGTATCAGCAAAAAATCACCGGCATTATCAAGGACGAAGACAAGCCGGCTTACGCATTCGGCAGAGCCGCGCATACGCTCATACTGGAAGGCCAGGACGTATTTGACGCCGAATACACTACAGAGCAGCCCATAAACCCTAAAACCGATAAGCCCTATGGAACTGAAACCCAGGCATATCAGCTTTGGCTTGAGTGCCAGACCAAGACTCCAATCAAGCCCGGCGATTACGATGAAATCATGATCCTGAATAATGCCGTGAAAAGCCATCCCGCCGCCGCAAAACTGCTTGAAGGCATTATCGCCGAGTCCGTAATTCGTACCGAATACTGCGGCGTCCAGTGCCAGATTAGAATGGATGCTTTTCATCCCGAGCGCGGCTTCATCGACTTAAAGACTTGTGATGACGTGGACTGGTTTCCGTTTGATGCCAAGAAATACGGCTACTGGGAGCAGTGCGCGTTCTACTGGGAAATTCTGATGAAAGCAAGCAAGATCAGGTTTCCGGTGCATATCATTGCCGTTGAAAAGAAAGCTCCGTACCGGGTCCGGGTTGACAGGCTGGTGGAAGATGATCTGATGCTGTCGGCAACAGAAAACAAGGCAGCGATTGCCAGACTTAGAGAATGTCGCGGTACCGGCGTATGGCCCACCGGTTACGAGAATATCGGTTACTTGACAAAAACTAACTAAACAACACAACCCTTAACGTAAAGGAAAAAGGATATGTTGGACACCGTAATTAAAGGTAAAAAGTTCGAACCGCCGCGTATCATGGTCTACGGGCCGGAAGGTATCGGCAAATCAACCTTCGGAGCCTCGGCTCCGAATCCGATCTTCATCCAGATCGAAGACGGGTTGTCGCAAATCGACTGCCACCGGTTCCCGAAAGCCGAAAAACTCGATGACGTTGACACGCAGTTGAATTTGCTCCTCAGCGAAGAACATGAGTATCAGACTCTCGTGATTGATTCCGCGGACTGGCTGGAGAAACTCATTTTTGAATGGGTTTGCGCCAGATTCGGAGTCTCAGTCGTTGAAAAAGCTGACGGCGGCTGGGGCAACGGCTACAAGCAGGCGCTCAATATCTGGTCTGAATTGCTCAAAAAGCTGGATACGCTCAGAACCCGCAAAGGCATGGCCATTGTATTTCTGGCGCACTCCGATACCAGAACCGTTAAGGACCCGGAATCACAGGCCTACGACCAGTTCACGCCAAGGCTTCAAAAACTGGCGGCGGCAATGATCACCGAATGGGTGGACGCGATATTCTTCGCCACGCGCAAAATGCGGGTGGAAAAAGATGGCGACCGCATGATTGCCAGGCCTATCGGAGCCAACGGCGGTGAGCGCGTGATGCGGACAGTAGGCAGCGCCTCATGCGTCGCCAAGTCCCGCTACTCCATGCCCGATGAGTTGCCGCTGTCATGGGATTCCTTCATGTCAGCGATTGCCAAGCAGTAAACCCTTAATATAAAGGACAAAAGAAAATTATGAGCACTCTTAATTTCGATGCCAACACGGTAGAGCCAAATTCGTTTGAGGTTTTGCCGGCTGCAAAGTACATTGCAGTCATTACCGACAGCGAACGCAAAGCAACAAAGGCCAATACTGGTTTCTATCTGAAACTGACATTTGAGATCATCGAAGGCGAATTCAAGGGCCGCAAAGTTTTCGCACAACTCAACCTGGAGAACCAGAACGCCGATGCGGTCAGGATCGCCAGAGGCGAGCTCTCGGCAATCTGCCGCGCCGTCAATATCATGACTCCGAAGGATTCGGTTGAAATCCACAACCTGCCGCTTGAAATCACGGTTGTCTGCAAAAAACAGCCGGATGATGAAATCCGGAACGAGATCAAAGGCTATGCTTCAAAACAGAAGAAAGCCGCAGATAAGCCCGAACAGCCCGGCAATGATGTACCGCCGTGGCATCGTAAGTAAATCGTACCCACCTCTCTAAAATCCGTCCCGGGCTTCGGCCCGGACGGACCCTAACAGTCAGGAAATAATATGATCGAACTGGAATTACCGTATCCACCGTCAATAAACCACTATTACCGGCATGTGGGTCCAAAGGTGTTGATCAGCCGCGAAGGCAGACAATATCGTGAGCGTGTAATGGCAGCAGTGCGCGAAGTAAAAAAAGTAAGCGGCAAGCTTGCGCTGAAACTGGAAGCCTATCCTCCTGATAGTCGTAGCCGCGATTTAGATAATTTATTTAAACCGGTAATGGATGCGCTGCAGCATGGCGGGGTCTACGATAATGACAATCAGATCAAGCGCATTGTTGCGGACATGCGGGAACCGATGCCGCCGCAGGGGTTGCTTATTATAAAGATTAAAGAACTTTCAAGCGTTGGAGAATCAAAATAATGGAACTGCGGTACTATCAGAACGATGCCTGTGTTGCCGTATATGAGCATCTGCGGACGCGCAATGACCATCCCTGTGTTGTCATCCCCACCGGCGGCGGCAAAACACCGGTGATTGCGACGCTTTGCCGTGACGCGGTATTGCGCTGGCATGGCCGTGTAATGATATTGGCCCACGTCAAGGAACTGCTGGAGCAGGCCCTTGACAAAATAACTGTTATGGCGCCGGAGCTCATGAACCGCATCGGCGTTTATTCGGCGGGCTTGAAAAGCAAAGATCGTGACGGTGATATAATTATCGCCGGTATTCAATCCGTTTATACCAAAGCTTGTGATCTCGGAGCCTTTGATTTGATAATTATTGATGAAGCGCATCTGATACCTCCGGACGGCGAAGGCATGTACCGCAGTTTCTTAAACGATGCTCAAGTCGTCAATCCCAGGGTAAAGCTGATTGGTTTGACTGCCACGCCTTATCGTATGAAGTCCGGCGAGATTTGCGCCGGCGATAACTTGCTTAACCATATCTGCTATGAAATCGGGGTCAAGGAATTGATTGCTCAAGGCTTTTTGTCCCCGCTGGTATCAAAAGCCGCCCGGTCTGAAGTAAATACCGATGGTCTGCATTTAAGAGGCGGCGAATTCATTGACGCTGAAGTCGAGAGCTTAATGGATGATGACAGCGTGATCCGCAACGCCGTTGCTGAAATCTTAAGCTATGCCAATGAACGTGATTCTTTCCTGCTTTTTTGTTCATCGGTTCAGCACATGACGAATGTAGCGGCACTCTTACGCGCCGCCGATCCAGTCAGCAGAATCGAATGCGTTAATGCCAAGACTTCAGATAGTGACAGAGCCGAATATCTGGAATCGTTCAAGCTGAAAAAAATCAAATACTTGCTCAATGTAAATGTGTTGACCACCGGTTTTGATGCCCCTAATGTCGATTGCGTACCGCTGTTACGTCCGACTAACAGCCCCGGACTGTATTACCAGATGGTAGGCCGCGGCTTCCGCTTATATCCGGGCAAGAAAAACTGTCTGGTGCTGGATTTTGGCGGCAACATCATGCGGCATGGTCCGGTGGACATGCTGGAGGCACAAAGACGCATAAAAGGCAATGGCGGCAAGCAAGGACCGCCGCCAGCGCGTAAGTGTCCGGAGTGTTTATCCGTTATCCATGCCGCGTATCAGATTTGCCCGGACTGCGGATACGAGTTTCCAAAGAACGGCATTGCCCCGCATGACGGCAGGGCATCAAGCGCCGGAATCATATCGGGAGAGACAAGTTATACCGAATATGAAGTAAAAGATGTGTTTTATAGTCCGCATTTCAAGCGCGGCGCCGAACCTGGTACGCCAAAGACAATGAGAATCGAGTACATGACTGGATTTAACCGTTACATCAGCGAATGGGTATGCCCGGAACACACAGGCTATGCCCGGAATAAGTTTGTGAAGTGGTGGCAGCAGTGTTCAAAGGCTCCAGTTCCTGATAATGTCGATACCGCGCTGAAGCTGATTGAGAGCGGCGCCGTTGCTGCTGTACTCAAGATCAAGGTTCAGACAGTCAGCGGCGAAAAATATGACCGCGTCGCCAGTTGTGAATTCGGGCCGGTTCCGGATTATTGTCCGGAGCCGGGATGGAACGACTGCGAATACGCGACTACGCCAAATCTAGTAATTCAAACACCGGTGATTGTCGGCAACAATATTGCTGACTGGGATACCGATGATATACCATTTTAAAAAGGAAATCGTATAAAATGAAACGTTATCAGGATTTTATCAATGAAAAAGTTGCGGCGGCTCCAATGACTGGTTTTAAAATAGACCGCAGTGAAGTCAATGCCATGCTGAAGCCTCACCAGATCGACTGCGTGTGCTGGTCAATTCTTGGCGGTTGCCGTGGTATTTTCATACTCTTCGGACTGGGTAAGACCTTCATCCAACTCGAGATTATGAGGATAATTAAGAAATTTAGGGGCGGCAAGGTCTTGATCGTGTGTCCACTGGGTATCAGGCAGGAATTCACGGAAGCCGGGAAAAGACTTGGAATAACTACGGAATACATTACAAGCGATGCCGCCGCAGACGCCAGTACTGCCGACGCTGAATTCGATGACGCCACGCTGAGGCGCTGCATCGGCTTCGCCAAAGCACTCGGCTATGACGGCCTGTATATGGTCAATCTTTTTGCTTTTCGTTCAAAGAGCCCGAGAACAATGCAGACTGCAGCAGATCCTGTCGGCAATCTCAATGACGGCTGGATATCGGCAACCGCTGTCAGGTCGTCAGCAATTATTGCATGCTGGGGCACTAATGGAGGTTTCATGGGCCGTGACCGTAAAATGCTGGAGCTGCTGAAGCCGTACAAGCTTTCGTGCCTCGGCGTCAATAGCGATGGCAGTCCAAAGCATCCGCTGTATTTGCCGCAGGATGCTGAATTGCTTGAATACCCCAGCGTAAAGGATAATGAACTATGAGTAATCAAATACGCATGATCAGCACTGAAAATGAACGGTTGAACGCCCTTACTTGTATTTTTGGTGAGTTTTCCAAAGCCGAGATGAAGCATCCTGAATTTCCAGTTGACCTGATTCACCGTTCAGCAATAGTCGCTGAAGAATCCGGAGAACTGGTTCAGGCTTGCCTGGATAACGTATTTGATGACAAATCCATTGAAGACGTTATCACTGAAGCCGCGCAAGTTGGAGCTACAGTCATAAGATTTCTTGTTTCTGTACAGAGAACACATAATAAAACCAAACTGGAAGCAATGGTTCAGCACTTTAAACGGGAGTTAAAATTAAAATGAATAGATTCAATTACTGGCCGAGATTCAAAAAGAGTCTGGAATATCACAATCTCGATGTCAATGCCATTTCTAAATTAGTGGATGTGGTACGACGCAGAGCCGGAAGTGATCGCGCCGTAGATGATACGTTCTCAAAACTTATGCACGTATTGGAGCCCGGAAGCTGTCAGAAAAGTCATTGCGATTATTACGGCAGCGGAGGCTTTTGCGGATGCGGTAAAAACTTGGTTCCTTCCAAATGCGAAGATCACCGGCAATATCTGGAGCGTCAAAACGCCAGATATGAAAAAGCCTATCAGGAGGGCCGCGAACTCGGAGCCAAGGTTAAAGCCGGAACTTCTGAATGCGATAAAGATAAATATACAGAAGACCATAATAAAAGAATTTGGTTCGAGACCGGTATGCAGGACGGTTATTCGGGCAAGCCCCAGCGTCTTATCCCTAGTGGCAAGTTAAAACTGGAGTGGGCAGAATTCAGCAAAGAAAATATGGATGACTTCATAACATTTGACAGCTAAAAAAATGCCGGTCAATTTGCATGGCGTGGATATCAGGATAATTGATGACGAACAATCGCGGTCATTAAACAAGATACGACATCTAAAGCAAATACATTTCGCATGGGATAATCCGGCTGATAATATTATCAATCATATAGAGTTATTAATCAATCATGTCAAACCATATAAACTGATGTGTTATGTGCTGGTCGGCTACTGGTCAACTCCGGAGCAGGATTTATACAGGGTTTTAAAGCTGAACGAGTACGGGATTAGCCCCTTTGTAATGCCTTTTGACAAGAACAATAAATATCATCAACGGTTTGCAAGATGGGTTAATCATAAGGCAATATTTAAATCTACCACATGGGAAAATTACCGGTAAATACAAAGCAATGATAACCTGATTTAAAAGGAGGAATCATGGGACAGGCAAAACGTAGAGGCAGCTTTGAAGAGCGTAAGGCAGAAGCTATTGCAAGAGCCGAAAGCGCAAGACTGGAGTCTGAGTTTAGACAAAGGGTTCGTCGCAGAACATTATACAATGCCGGTAAGACCCAATGCGTAAATCTGCAACGGCAACGGATAGCCGCCGCGCTTACACTTGCAGTGTGGGCCGGACAAGGCCTGCGAGTATATCCGATTCGGAGAACTGTAATATGAATATTAAAGACTTGGTATTATCGCTGGAGACCTGCAAGAGACTCAAGGCTGAAGGCTTTGAGTTTCCGGAAAGCGTATTTGTCTGGAGTGTCGATGCAACAATCGGGCCATTGCTTTGGGAAAGACAGTTGCACTTGGCAATGTCAATACTTGAAGACAATGAAGCATATGCGACGCTGACACTGCATGAAGCCTATGTCTGGATATTGAAACTGGTGCAAGAGCGTAAATTGCATTCTGGCGCTGACTATCCAAAAATATTTTATGTTTCAGATGATGAACCGGGCAAATGCGAAAGAATCTGCTTTTCATTAGGTGACGGCTATCCAGGTCTATCATCCGAACTGAATCCGTTAAAAGGCGCTGAACAGTATATCAATAATTTACTGGATTACGGTAAATTCAAAAAGTGCAGGTGAGATATGAGAAAGCCGGGTTATTACTGGGTAAAGCATCTTAAAACTTCAAAATGGGAAATTGCGGAAATTGTGGAAAATGAGGTTCATTTTATTTTTTACGAAGATTCGTATCCTGTAAAAAAAATGTTTGAAATCGGCGACTATATCGAAACTCCTGAAAAATATAAATCAAAGGACGGTGAATAAATGGGTGCTATCAATAAAAAATTAAGGACCGAGTGGAAATGAACAAACTGACCGCAATGGACATTGAAATTGAAGTCGCACGTTATTTCAACATGCGTCTTAATCTCATTGTCCCCAACGTAAGCTGGGGCATGCTGAACCATGAAGCCGATTTGATCGTTGTATCAAAACTGATACACCGGCTGTTCTTTGCCATTCCAGATTACATGCTGGACTGCATAGATTTAATCCCGGCAGGAGCAGGCATACTGGTGATAAGGTCAGGCGCTGACGCCGGAACGCTGCCGCTTAGATGTCGCAGGGAAAGTACAAAGCTGTTAAGGCCGGCAAAGATAAATAAACAATATCCGAAATGGACAGAGAAAGAAGTGTTGCAGCTTTTGCGGCTGTCAACGATGCGGATTTGGACTCTGAAAGAAAAACTCAATAAACAACTTAGGGAAAGGCGGGAACTGAAATGAGCAAAAAGGGATGGATTGGCGTTGACCTCGACGCTACACTGGCAGAATACGATGGCTTCAAAGGCATGCAATGCATCGGGGAGCCAGTTCCGGCAATGGCCGAAAGAGTGAAGCAGTGGCTGAAAGACGGTCAGGAAGTCCGGATTCTGACGGCCAGAGTTTGTTCAAAGCAGACAGCGGTGGATTTGATGATTGCCAAGGAAACCATAAGGGCCTGGACTATCAAGCATTTCGGCGTTGCCATAGCGTCCACCAGTGAAAAAGATCATGAGATGTGGGAATTATGGGACGATAGATGCCGCCAGGTAATACCCAATACTGGAATGGCAGTAGAAACAGAGAAAAATGCTCAATCATTGAAAAGTTACAAATGGCGCTGCTCTGAT
>JBAWXM010000172.1:0-10690 GCA_037144075.1 Lentisphaerota bacterium
CCTTAGTATCAATGGCAATTTGGAAGGCATCACTTTGCCAAAGATTTCCAACATTATTCGCAGAAAAAAAGCTATCATCTTTAACCGTTGCGGTAAAATAGAGATTATCCTTATCCCACGATAATCCAATTTTAGCGTCTAAATCATCACTGTTCTTCCATAAACCATTAGCCTGGGCATCAACTGGAAATAGATTGTCAGGTCCCTTCAGCGTTATAATTGAAGGAACTGCTTTATCATTTGAAATATAATAATGGCGAGAATAGCCTTTAATGTCTTCTGTACCATTAGCAAGTTGTGCCTGAATTAATATTTCATTATCATTAATAGCGTCAAACTCAGTTGCTGGCAGATTTATGCTCCTGCTTTCAACTTCACCTGGATCCAGCGAAAAATCGGGCAGGATAAGATTCTTTAGCGGTTCCGGACTTGTGATTTTTAGTTTACCAGTAATCTTTCGGCTGGTAATATTACGAATGTTATAGCGGAATTTATTTGAACCGAAAATCTCAATATTTCCCTTCAGATTTTGAACGGAATATTCCCCCTGCTGCAAAACT
The DNA here is from genome assembly GCA_037144075.1 of Lentisphaerota bacterium. GTDB lineage: Bacteria > Verrucomicrobiota > Lentisphaeria > Victivallales > Victivallaceae > CAIPAT01. Next base: position 561 of record JBAWXM010000172.1, read on the forward strand.
TCAGTTAACTTATCCGATGTCAGTTTTGATACAAAAAAGACTGGCGCTCCTGATAGTTCAAAATTTGTGGCATCAAATTCATTCCCCATTAAATTGAAAGTTTTAAAATTATCATTTTCAGGAATACTACTTTTAATTTTGTTACCGTTTAATGACCAGATTGAGGCTACTGAACCACCACTCTCTTTATCAAACACATAACAGATAATCATTTCATTAAACTTCGGCTTCTGATTGAATCTAGTAAAACTTAAAAGATCAGCTACTGTCCTGAATCCGGCAACCGCCGGACGCGGAATTTTCCTTTCCCCGGCAAGCCCTTTCCATAGACCATAATCGGCATTTCCTTCAGGATATGAAAAGCAGGTAAAATATAGAAAATGACTAATCTCCGGAACACTTTTAGTAACAATTAAACATTGTGCCAAAATATTAGCCATTTCTATTGCATAAGGGCTGCCGGCCGGCAGTGAACTGACGATGCAATACCCTTTTTCCCCAATCGCAGCAAGTTTTTTATTGTACGGTTTAATAATTTCGACGGCAGTCTGTAATATTTTTCTGGTGTTGCTTAATTCAGGCCCTAACACTTTAGGTTCGCCATTGCCAAATTTGCGGGGGGATTCATATTGGTCAAAAGCAAATCCATCCAAATCCTGGTGTAATTCATCCCACAAGGTGCGGGATATTTGAAAATATGGAGCACGCATAGTATCAACACCACTGACCCCCACGCCATCAACATGACAGCCTGGATCAAGTTTTTTAAAACGAGTGGTGGCAGCTTTAATTCTCCCAATATAATTATCTCTTGTAAACGGGTCCCGTGCAATGGATAAATCAATCTCCTCAATATATTCCCAGTTTTTAATTCTGCCTTTAAAATTGTCCGCTAATTTTTCACAAAAATCCGCATATTCACTGTACTGTGATTGATAAAAAGGGGGAAGTCCGTCTTTTCTTCTGGCATCTATCTGCTTCATTACCCAGTCAGGGGACCGCCAAATAACCGGCGAAGTAAACACTTGCCCAATAACCGCTAAGCCAAGAGAGTTATAAATATCACAACTATTACTAATATTGGTAAAATTATAATGTCCTTTCTGCTTTTCTAAATCCGCCCATACAATTGATAGTCCGACAGCACCGATATTTATTGAACGGACAGCTTTGCCCATGTCTGGCGACATAATTATACCGTTTATGCCAAAAAATGGGTCGGCCTTACTATTGGGTTCCGGTATAATTGTTATAGCGGTATCAAGGGTGACTGATTCAAAATTATCACATTTAATAGAGCCGGCAATACGATAGAACCCTATTTTAGATAATTTTGGCAGGTCAATTTTGCCTGCATTTAAAATTTGAGGTTTTAACTTCATGGAAGTCGTTATCTTCCCGACATTCGTGTTATAGAAATCCGACAAACTTAAATCAACTCTGGCGTTAACCTCACAATTCAGCGGATTATAAATTTTATATTCCAGCATCAGCGGAGTATTGTATTTGACCAAGCCATGCTCCCCTGTCGGGACAATCTCTTCCAGTTCTATTCCTGTCGCGGGAATATCGGATAATTTTTGCATACAAAGTGCAGATAAAATCGCCTCACTTGCTGCATTCGTTGATGATTTTTGATTTATATATAGACTTAAATATTTTGAATCTGCAACTATTTCAAATTCTCTTGAAAACTCTTTTTTCGCAGCCTGCCCGGAAAAAGACGCCAGCGTTTCGCTTTTAAGTACTTTGTCTTTTATGTCTCGACATTCTGCAGAAATCGTTAAGATACCTCCGTTAGTCGCATAACTTGCGCTGCCTGAAAATCGATATTTCAAAACTTTATCAGTGACAACCAGGCGCTGCATTGCCATGGAGTTTTGTGCAGCTTGTAATTTTATAGATAAATTATTAACTCCGCCTTCATTATTGCAGGAAACTCCCTGATTATGCGGATACCAGCCGGGCGTCGTCCACGTTGTTAATACATTCCTGCCCCAAACCTTTGGCGCAACTTCCGCAATAGATATATAACTTGACAATATGACTGATATAATAAGTATATATTTCATTTCATTCTCCAGATGTAATAACCTATTCTGCTTTCGGTTGCAAGTAAATTGATGATATTTCAATATTGGCATTTTCATTAATAATTTTTTGTGGCTCTAAATGCAAAAAGAGATTTATGAATTTGGTTTTTGCCGGCAGTGAAAATTCTTTGGAGAAGGTCTTATATATTTCACTTTTGCCATAGATAGTAAGTAATACAATCATCTTTAAAGACTTATTTTGTGCGTCTTTAAAATCCATCTTTACATAAAAGAAACTATTGGGCAGATGATATTTTGCGTCAAACATAATTCTAAAATCAGTAACAGAGGTATTCAACGTTATGGTTTGCGACACCATTGACTGTTCATTTGCCGCTGTTATTGACATCTTTAATGATTTTGCCGCATTATTCTCGACTACAGTAAAATCTGTATTCTTTTTTATCCAGCCCGGCGCACTCCAGCCTGTTTTGCCTTCATTGAAATCATTATTCTTAAGCAGATTTTTGCCCCAAATATCACTATCTTCAGAATAGGTATGAAAACTTAACATTGCAGTTAGACCAGCTATTAAAAATCCTTTAAGCATAACGAATATCCTCCTCTATGCATTATTAATACAAAAATCTATTAAGTCGCTTAAATTAGCTTGTGCAAGGCACATTCTAGTATCTGCACCGGCATAATACACATTTAGCACGCCATTCTCCTGTAGAATTGCTCCTGATGTGAAAACTACATTAGGTACTTGGCCCATACATTCATATGGCAACTCCGCGGCTAAAATCATCTCTTTGGGCGCGGCGATTATTTTTTCAGGATGCTTCAAGTCCAATAACATCACTCCTAAATGATAATTTTCAGTTGATGCCGTCATGACCGTGCCGTGATATATTTCCAGCCATCCATGTTCAGTTTTGATAGGAACAATGCCGGAACCAGTTTTTCGAAGACTCCAATTGGGGGTTGGCTCACACAGCGGCATGGAGTCTCCCCAATAACGCAAATCCGGCGAATAACTAACCCACATCCTACCGCTGCCGTCAATATCCTGCGGACGTTCCAAACGACAATATAATCCTCTGATTTTTTCTGGAAATAGAACTGCATTGCGATTGGCCGGCATTGATGTATAAATTGGCTTGAAGTTGACAAAATCTGTCGTTTCCGCCATGCCGATTGAAGAGCCCCACTGCAAATAGGTGGCGTGACAAACGTAAAATTTTGCGTCCAGCGGCGTAATGCGCATATCAAACCGGTGAGCTTTTACCGAAGATAATTGTTCCAGTTCCGATAACGGGTAGTTAATCGGGGAATCAGACACTTCAAAGTTAACTCCATCGCGGCTTGTTGCCACATAAAATTCCGTCTCCCGTCGTAAGTTTTCCACTCGTAACAGCAGTAAATATTTGCCATTAAACCAAACTGCTCCCGCATTGAAAACTGTATAACACGCAAACGGCATCATTTCCGGAGTTAATATCGGATTGCTCAAATGGCGCGTCAATGGACTGCGAATAAGTTTATCTCCAATCATAAATCTGCGCTCCTAACTGGTAGGCGGGCTTAGCTTGAGAACTCGCGTTGCCTGCCACATATAACATGTTGCAAGCACCATTGTGTCTACTGTCAACGCTACTCCAGCCGGATACAGCAGAACCAGTCCATCCAATATCAAAATAATAAACTCCGGTTGTCTTAGTAAAACCATCTAATATAAGTCCGCTGGTTGATGGTTTCTTTATTCTCATGACTTTTTTATATGGATAATTATCAGCGGCAACATATGAACCTGCTTTTAAGTTATAAAGATAATTGGTGGGAGCGCTTCCTAGCGGCCAGGCATTTGACAATTGATTTATGCCTGAAGGACACTCTAATGGTTTTTTGGGTAATTTACAGTATGAGGTCATTCTGTTTGCCCAGACTTCTGTTCCTGACAGGCGGCAGGGAATCAGGTAATCATTATAGTCCACGGAATATATTGCCAATGTTGTTCCTATTTGCTTAAGATTATTAATGCATGATATACTTTTAGCTTTCTCTCTTGCCTTATTAAGAGCCGGTAGCAGCATACCAGCGAGAATTGCAATAATAGCAATCACGATGAGAAGTTCTATTAATGTAAAACCGCCAATCCGTAAGCGCTTGCGCATTCCGAAACTCTCCCCGTCTCTATGGCGTGGAATACGAATACCCACATGATCTTCATAAACATTTCTTTCTTTTCTACATTGCTGATTGTTCATTTTCTCAAATTCCTCCTTCTCAAATTCTGTTAGTTTCTTCCTGTCTGGTGCTTGTTTTTGTCAAGTTCATTTCCGTTTCTATCATAACTTTAAATTCTTAACCATTGCCGCATAGCGTGCCGGACCTGATGATTTGCGTATCACCAGTTTGACCGGCGCAACCACCCTTGGCAGTTCTTTTCGCGTTTCCAGCGTAATTTCAGCGGCGTATCTGGCAGCTTCATACCCGATATTCATAATGTCATGGTTGACTGTGGTTAATGGCGGATAAAAGAATTCTGACAGCTTCATATTATCAAAGCCTGTCACGGAAATATCTTCAGGAATCCGCAAACCCAGTTCATGACAGGCACACATGCAGACCAGCGCTATTTCGTCATCATTCGTCATCACGGCTGTCATCTGATTATTATTCACTAGAATATTTTTTACCGAGTCGAGAATTTCGGCGACAGTATCTTTTACCCGGAAAAGATAATGTTCGGACATGCTTTCATTTGGGCAGGCAGAAGACATTACATCCTGCCATGCTTTAATTCGAGACAGACTGTTCTGATCATTTAAATCATCACGGGCAATAAATCCGATCTTATGATGCCCCAGACTGGTCAAATATTGCGCCATATCACTGGCTCCCTGATACGAGTCGTTGTCAACATAACCGATATTGCTCTGGCCCTCAAGTCTTGCATCAGTCAGCACAATAGGGATGTTGATATTCTCCAGACTCTGGAGCTCATTCAGCAGATGGCTTGATTCGGTGACTACTGCCGCATCACAACGGTTTTCCCGCAACAGATCCAGGATGCTTTGGGTACCGCCCGGACAGTACACGATAGCGGCAGTATTTATGCCATATTCTGATGCAAAAGTCATTATGCCGTTGAGCAGTTCTGCCGCATACCAGTCCAGATTCCTGCTCCGCAGTACGATGCCGATTTTTCTATTGCCGTTGCGCTTATAACTGCGGGTGTAATCATATTTTTCAATAATACCATTTATATGCCGCCTTGTAGATTCGCTGACTCCGGCGCGGTTGTTGATAGTATTAGAAACTGTAGCTATCGACATTCCGGCTTCTTCGGCTATTTGATATATATTGTATTTTCTGCTCGGCCTGCTCATCTTAAGACATCCGTATTAGTTAAAAAATATTATCTTAAGTTAAGATAATAATGCCAAAACATCTGTTTGTCAATAGCCTTGTATTCAAGAACCAGCAAAATAATGAAAATAAATTTGAAAGGTTGACGAATCCCGACAGCCATCGCGCCGCCAGTTTGCTCAATGAACAATCTCCGGCGCGAGGAGCAGGAGTCAGAAGTCAGAAGTCAGAATAATACAGAAGAGAGTGCGCCAGCGGCGCGACATATTGTTACCGATATTCAAGCAACGAAAACACGGAAAAGTAAGTTTTTGTACCCCGATATCCTTCAGAGAATCTTGTCAGCCATCCCCTCTCCTCTCCTCTCCTCTTCAGTATCTGAAACTGCTATTTAAAAGTTGTCAGGTAGTTTTTGTATTCGGTGCGGAAGTCAGCCCAGATTTTTCTAGCCTGGGACAGGCTGCTGACATACGGATCAAGACACAGTGCCTGAACTGCCAGGCTGTCATTGCCCTCATGTGCAGCCTTAGCGATCATCTCGTGCAGCGTAATCTGGCGGCGGCAGATTTCCATTGGTCCCATGGGCAGTTCGCCGACATAAATACTGCGGACATGACCGCCGACAGCAATACCGGGAACATCAACAATCGCATCGGATGGCAAATTCGAGATCGCGCCGTGATTCACAATGTTAATCGCATCAAAATAGGTTGGGGTATTCGTTTCAAGCGCCATGATCACCTGGCACGGTTTTTCCGCGTAATACGGATGGTCATTATTCACCGGGAACGGTGGTTTCGTATATTCCTTGCCTAGTAACCGCTGTTTTTCCAGTGTATGAATCTTTTTATTCGCCTGTTTTTTATATTCATCAGCCAATGACTCATATTCATATTTTTTCCACTCGGACTCCTCCCAGAAAAACGGCAGATACTCGATAATATGGTCATCGTAACCAACCGGATACATATTGAATGTATTCATCGTTTCCAGCGTGAACATTTGCGGAGGAACGGAACTGAAGCGTTTCTTCCAGTATTTGGAGTGTCTTACTTTGTCCAGAAACTCCTGCATACAGCTTTCGCGAGTTCCCTTCTTCCTGATATCAAAGAGCCAGTTCAGGTGGTTGATGCCGCCGGAAATGACTTCCAGTTCACCAGGCTGCATACCAAGTTGTTCAGCGATCACCCCGAACGAACCGTGTACCTGGTGGCAGAAACCAAGTGCTTTTATCGGCGAATAATTTTTGAAGTAGGTGCACAGTATCGACATCGGATTAGTAAAATTCATCAGCCAGCCGTCCGGACAGAGTTTCTCCATATCGGCTAATATTTCCCTGAACATGCAGATATTGCGCATGGCGTGAATCATACCGCCGGGACCACCATTCTCGCCTTGTACCTGATGTACACCATGTTTAGCCGGAATGCGCAAATCTTTCACCCAGTTGGCATAACGGTTCATCTCGCACGAAGTAATGACATAATCACAGCCGTCAAGCGCTATTTTCCGGTCAGTCGTTGCCTTAAGCATAACTTTTATTTTTTCACTTGATGTTAAAATGCCGGCAACCGTCTCTTCTGCGACTCCAAGCCGTTCCGGACTGACATCCTGCAACACGAATTCGCAGCCGTTAAAAATCTCGTGCTCAATCAACTCTTTCGCCACGCTCATGACAAAGCCGGATCCGGCTCCCAGCATCGAAATCTTCAGTTTTTTCATTATTTCTTTTCCTTAATTGCTAAGTATCATGAATTCCATATACAAAAATAGATCAGGGATATTTCAGTCTTTTGTTACCGCGCTTGACCATACCAGCATTACTTCCCTGCTTACAAATTCATTTCCGACATTTTTACAATGCGTCTTTCTCTTTCGGATTTTTCAGCGGCAAATCCCGTAACCATTGTTTGATAAGAGTCTATAGCCGTTGTTTCCGGCGGAAGTCCTTTGGCGACAAGTTCCGCAATTCTCAGGTTTTGTCCGTGCGTATTGTGGAACCATAACTGATCTTCCTCTTTAGTAAAATGGATTGTTTCGGCAAGCCTGCTAACCATCTGTTTAGGGGAATCGCTGAATTCCCAACGGCGGATGCGGCGGCGAAAAACATCTGTTTCAATAGCTCCCTTAGTGCCGAAAATATGATATTGCAGATAGTGCCCGTCATCAGACTGTTTTTCGAGCATTTCCAGCAACGGGTCATCGTGATTAGTTTCTCCGATATACATGACAAAATTCAAACTGGCAATAGCGCCGTTTTTAAACCGCAGACTGATCTGGTGATTATCAGGATAGTTAAAGTAATTGACCACACATGGAGCCGGGCAATTCAACAACTTTACGCGACGTCCTTCGACTCGCAGGTAATGAGTGTATAAAGTGTTAAAACTATGCCAGCCCATCAAACCGGACTGCCATTCTTTCCAGGCTGCTTCATGCTCCGGCAATTCCTCTAAATATTCCCAGAAAAGACGGTCCATCTTCTTTCTCCTCTTCTGTTCAAAAATATACGCTATAATAACTCTTCATGTTGCATTATCGTGGATAAAACATATTCCTCGTAAACGTGTTCTCTCCGGGTGCTTACGTTTCAACTCTATAGTACCAAAGCATTTTGTAGCGAATACTAAATAACGCGGTATTGAGATAATTATCCTGATATTTATGCCAGATGCCCGCTGTTGCAAAAACAATCATTCGCTCTCAAATTTCAAGGCAGCCTGTAGCACCAATGCTATAATCCATGACGGGTTCCATGGGTTAAATCCGCCCCGCCAATCCTTTATGGAATATGGTCCCTGATAATAGTTAGTTTGATTGAATTGCTCCCCCTGTTCTCCAGGCGTAGGATATCCCCAATGCCCCGGATATTGCGCGATCCCATGTGTCCACGCGTCCATAACTCCTTTGCCTATTTTGGTGAAATCCTCATCCCTTGTAATTTTTCCGAAATCATATATCTCGTAGGCAGGGAAAAATACATCCAGATGCATATTTTGGACGCTGACCCCGGGCCAGAAAACTGAATTAAAACCATTCTTGCCGCAGACGCTTTCATCCCTTAACTTTACATCCCATAAATACACATAAGTACAAATCCATTCGGCAGCAAGCCTGGCATATCCAGCAAATACGCTATCTCCGGTCAACTTAAAGGCGCGGTATGCCGCCAGGAAAAAGTATATCCCGGATTCCTTATCCTCGCATGACGCGTCAAGCGTGGCCCGGCTGAACGGGTGCTCCATGGTTTCGCCGAACAACTCATAATATCGTTTCAGTATTTTCATTCCCCTCTCCGCCAATTCCGCGTTCCCTGTCGCTTCCGCAGCGGCGATGAGCCCGGCGACACACGATGTGCCGCCGCCTGTAATAAGGTTTTCATTCGCCCGCCCTTCCGAATTGAAAAACACGGGATATATCCCGTCTGTAGTAAGGCATTTTTCAGAACAGAGGAATCTCGCAGTATCTGTTAGCGTATCATTCCATGAATCTTTAACCTTCATGTTATTTCCCTTCGACAGTATCACGCAATCAGCGAAATTAGCAAGAGATTCTCCAGCCATTCTGCTGCTCAACAGCGCTGTCCTTCTGCCGGCGTCGGCATACCACTTCTTGTCAATCAAATCATAATAATGATATTTCATGCCGGAAACACCTGGGAACTCGGGGGCTTTATCGAAGCAATCCATTACGGTTGTGCCTTTATCCGTCAGGGATTTATCATTATCTCTGAGCCCAAGTTCAAGTGCGCACCACGCTAATCGCAGAGACTGCCCAGTCCAGCCAAACAGGTAACCGGGCCTGTAATTATAAATATTCCCTTCTTCCGTTGTACCGGGCAGATGGGCAAACCCGCCGAATTCTTGATTCCCCCGCCAGCGGCTGAGTAACGCGTTCTTTTTCAACTTAATGGTTTCCGCGATTGAGAGAACCGGTCTGGCTTCCGGTTTGAATAAATCCATGCCCGCTCTGAAGATTCTACTAAAGCCTCTTCCTTCATTTTCAACCCAGCAAAAGTCTATCACCATTTTCTTTTCGACTGAAAATCCAGGACGCAACTCCAAGTAGCCGCCAACGGGATATTCCATCATCTGGTTCTGCCTGCCGTAAACCACATCTTTATAATTGTTGAAGGCGAGGACGCCGCTGAGACAGACAATATCGAGATTCTGTCTGTTGTGAACCCCGCCAATCGACCAGCAGTGTTCGTCTGATATATCTGATGGCATCGCGAAAAAAGTCAGGCTGGAAAATTTCCCCAATTCCTTCCATTCGACATTGACCGCCGGAATCGGCAGCCGATGTTCCTCCAGAACAAGTGAGTAATCGATTTCTTTATGTAGATGAGGGATCAGGCGCTCCGAGGAAGATCCAGGATTATTATTATAAATCACATGCGGGATTGTGATTTTTTCCTTATTGCCGTTTCCCGCAGTCAGCCGCGTCCCCAAAACGAAGTCAGCAATGGTTTTCTCTCCGTTATACTTCCATTTTCTGTTGACCCACAACTGCTGTCCAGTAAAACTAAAATTATCTTCAATAAGGAAAAACTCCGTTTCCGCAGTAACTATGATGGAATTATTTTCAATGACGACATCAATGCTTTTGAACTTTGAGTTTTTCAGGCGCCATGGCCTTCCGATTGAGTACGGCGTGAATTGAGAATACTTAGTCTGAACGGATATACCGCTATGTCGCAAACACAACTCCAAATCGTTAACT
>JBAWXM010000173.1:0-10581 GCA_037144075.1 Lentisphaerota bacterium
ATACCGGGGTATCGAAGGCCTCGAAGAGCGCTAATCCAAACTCGAAAGATCGCAACCGCTTTGCGGCGAGTGTCTTGCGGCTGTATTTTTCCGCTCCTTCTTCCGGCGATATTTATATCGCCCGTCAGGCGGATCGAAAAAATCCAATCCACAATCCTATTCATCTATAGTTGAATTTTCAACCGCGCAGAGTATATATTAAGATTGTCAGTCAATTATTCCCCGGCTAACAGAGGTTAAAGCAATGCCGTCAAAGAAAACAAAACCAGAGAATTGTGTTGTTCTGTTTAACAAATTAGAGGAATTAGCAGCTATAATTCCTGGGAATTCCGGGCTGAAAAAGGATTTCCGTGATTTGACGGATAAGTTCAAAGCCATGTCTGCCGGATGTGATGACGCCAGAGAAAAACTGCTCCGCGAAATATCCGAACGTAAAACCGCAGAGTGCTTGATGCGCAGTTCAGCGCAGAAATTCGAAACCGTTTTCAATGCTGTATCTGACGGTCTGATAATCAGCAGTATTGAAGAAAAAAGTCAGGCATGGGGCAGCACTCTGGAAGCCAATGCCGCCGCATTGAACTTGTTAGAGTACGACATGGCTGAAATGCGCACAATACCTGTCACCGCCGCATTGTCTCCAAGTTTCGATCCAGGCCTGGTCAAAGCAACATTGCTGAAAGGCAAAGAAGCCATATATGAAGCGGCAATAGTTTCAAAAAGCGGCAAAGTAATTTTATGCGAGCTGCGTTCCAAACCATTTTCGCTTGATGATAAACGCTATATTGTAACCGTACTCCGGGATATTCGCGAACAGCGGGCCTTCGAGCATAAGCTGCAGGAACAGAGCAATGATTTGCGCACTGCTCAGTCAATTGCCAAATTGAGCAGCTGGAATCATGATCTGATCACCGGCGAGTTCAAACATTCCGATCAGGTTCTGAAGATACTCGGCATCGACAAAAAGAAAGGCGAAACGCTTGCGCTGAATACCTTCTTTAACGCTCTGCATCCTGAAGACCGTGAGAAAGTCCGCAACATACATCATTACATTGACGCCAACAATGAATTTTCTCTGGACTTCCGGATAATGCGCCTGCGCGGCGGATTAAGTTATATCCACTGCACAGGCAGGGTGCTTTTTGATCATGACGGGAAACCGGCCAAAATTGTCGGAATCAATCAGGATGTAACCGAAAAACGGCTGGTTGATGAAAACCTCCGGCAGAGCGAACAGAATCTGCGTTCAATCCTTGAAGCCATCAGCGTGGGCCAGTGGGAATATGAGCCTGTCGCCAGACGCTTTACCACTTCTGAATCGCTGTCGCTTTTTTATGGCTATTCCAGGGACGAAACAGTTTTTAACGAGCAGGAGGTTTTTGAAAGTATCCATTTTGAAGATAGAACCAGAGTCAGGAGTGAACTTTACAAACTGTTTTCCGGCGCAAGTTCCTGCCTGAACAGTTCTTTCCGGGTCAAGCGCAAAAATGGCGAATTTGTCTGGGTGCTTTACCGGGCAGTACTGATTAAAGATATGTCCGGTGACCCGGTCCGGGTTGTAGGCTGTGTCGAGGATTTGACTGAAAGCATGCGGTTCGATAAAATGAAAGAGCAACTGGAACTGCTTGAGCGAATGATCAATATCATTCCGGTTCCGATATTTTATAAAGATATGAACGGCAGATATATCGGCCATAACACGGCATTTAAGGAGTTCGGGGAAAAGCATATAGGTCAGCTGATCGGGAAAACTGTTTTCGATGTATTCCATGCAAAAAATAATATCAAAGAGGCCCAGATACTTGACCGGATGGAGAAAGAATTAATCCTGAACGGAGGCAGTCAGACCAGAACGATTAAATTCATCACCCCTAATGACGAAGAACGTATTTTGATTGATCATAAATCTGTGCTGGCCGGATACGATAACAAACCGCAGTATATTGTTGGCGCGGTATTTGACATAACCGGCATAAAAAAGGCCGAAGTCACCCTGCGCAAGACCACTCAGCAGTTGAATATGACGTTCAACGCCATGCAGGAAATCATCATGTGCTTCGATGTGAATTTAAACCTGCAATGGGGCAATCGCACCGCCAGAAACACGTTTGCGCCGGACGGCAGAAAATTTATCGGCCGCAAGTGGCAGGAAATATGGTTTGGCGATATGGCAGTCCATGAAAATGAATTTTATATTAAAAAAGCGTTCAGCGGTAACACCGTAACGGATAAAAGGCTTGTTCATTCCTCAAATAATAAAAGTTATGAAGTATGGACATATCCGGTAAAAGACCGGCATGGGAAAATTACCCTGGTGGCGGAGACCGCCATTGACGTCACCGAAAAAATAAAAGCTGAAAGCAAAGCCAAACTGCATCAGCAGCAATTGATTCAGGCGGATAAAATGAAATCTCTCGGCATTCTGGTGGCCGGCGTGGCTCATGAGATCAACAACCCCAACAATTTTATCGGGATAAACATCTCAATTCTTAACAAAATCTGGCGCGATTTCATGCCTGTAATCAATCAGGAAATCAAAAGTAATAAAAAACAGGCTTTCGGCGGGATTCCCGCATCGAAAATAGAATATTCCATTAAAACTCTGCTGGAGGGGATAAAAGAAGGTTCTGAACGGATTATGACAATTGTGGATAATCTGAAAGGTTATGTCAAGGAAACTCCGGCAGACAGAATTGAACAATTTTACGTTAATGACGCACTGACCAGATCGCTTTTCCTGCTGAATAATCTTTTGAAAAAATCCACCAGTAATTTTCTCTTGAAACTGGGAACTAAGATACCTCCGGTAAACGGAGTGCAGTAGCGCATAGAGCAGGTGATTATCAACGTGCTTCAAAATGCCTGCCAGGCTTTAACCGCGTCTGATCAAAGCATAAAAGTCTCAACCTGTTTTGTCAGCGCCCGCAATGAAGTTGTCATTGAAGTAAAAGACGAAGGCTGTGGAATAAAAGCGGAAAACCTTAAACATATTACAGATCCGTTCTTCACCACCAGGCGCGAATCCGGCGGCACCGGTCTTGGCCTGTCAATATCTTCCTCAATTATGGAGGAACATAAAGGGCGGCTGGAAGTCAAATCCAGACAAGGCGGAAAAACTTCCGGCACCACAGTAAAAATCATCCTGCCAGCGGCCAATGGAAATTGAAAATTGAAAGTTGAAAATTGAAAGTTGAAAGTTGTGAAGTGAATCCATGATCACTTTTATTGAGATTTACCGGCATCCAGTTCGATCTCAAAAAGTAAATCTCCGCGACAGACATCGGCATGAGCAACAGCCAGCGGAAAAACTGGAATAATATGATTGCGGCAATATTGGTCGAATATTTTTCTGTCTTCAATATTTTTGAAATAAGCGATCCCTCTGGATAAATCATTCCAGTCCATTTGCCTGGAATGCAGAATTGCATGAACTACGCGCATGGTCAGATCAATTTGAAGTTCCGGGTCTCCGGCATGTGCGGTCAGCCCGTCCGGAGCAATGCTGGCGGTCCCTGAAATCATCAAACTGCGGTAAGCAGGGAAAGATATTTCAACTGCGCGGCTGAAAGTGCTCTGATAGTTCAACGGCGATTGCTGCATGGGCGAGGCAATCTGCTGAATTTTAACTTTATCATTTTTCGGACGGACTGCAAGGATATTGCAGATGAGCGCGGAGCCGGATTGATTTGCCGCGCCAATACCGGTACTGGCGGGAATAATCCCGCTGAAAACACCGTTTTCTTTATAGAAAGCAGTTCTGACACAATTGAATTCGTCATACCATTCAAGCAGTTTGTCCAGAAAAAACCAGGTGCGGACAATGTCGCTGAACTGGAAATCGTAAAGCTTCAGCGCTGATGCAATAATCGTCAGGACTTCGCGGGTCTGTTCCGCCCGCGAGGCCTGCAAGTTTTCCGGAGTGATTCCGCTTAAATTGCAATATCGCGCATTTTCATCTTCGTAAATAAAGCCAATTGTTTTAGAGTTATATTCAACTGTAACGGGGCTGGCTCCGGATATGACAAAAGCCTGACTGGAAGATATGGATCCGTCCCGGCAGGCATCTCCCTGCAGCCACACGGTCTGTCCGTCAGATGGATTTCCGGAAAAGTGCCGGATTCCGGCAAAAACAAAACGGTTCAGCATTAGAGCATCATGCTCCGCCGGAAAATCACGCAGCGCGGAATTCATTTTAACATCGCTGCCGAACGCGGTAATACAATACTCGGTTCTGCCACCCAGCGCTAACTTTGACATACTATGTTTATCATTGTTTGTGATAGTCAGGATTCCCATATTTTATACCTTTTTATTATCCTTATCCGGCTGCGGTCTGATAATTTTTATTGGAATCGCAGGCAGTGTAATTATTACTTTTTCTTTTCTTATCTTAGGCGCTTCTTTATTAGAAACGATTTTAGGCGCACTATTATTGCCGCCGGTATTTTCTTTTTCTTTATTTTCCTGCATTTTGGAAGATTCTTTACTCTCCTCCTTTTTTTGCACTGCCGGTTCTTCTCTTTCAATATAGGCGGTGCCGGTCAGAATCAGGTTATCTGTCATGCCGGCGGGAGCTTTGCCTTCCGATTTTAAAATTATGGAATACTTGTCTTTGTCCGCAGGAATATAAGCGTTTTTGATTGAAATGCCCTTCGGAGGGTCAACGAGTTGAACGGAGACAGCAATTTTCAAGTCCGGCTTCCGCATGATTTCCAGTGGAATGACAACATCTTTCCCCTGGGACAGTTCAATAAAACCCTGCTCCGGAACCGCCGCTGAAATAACAAATGGAGCGGAATCATTAATAAGCACGGTTGCTTCTTCGGCATCAACCAGATGATGCCAGATGAACGCCTGCATTTCATCCTCTGCCGGCTCCGCCGCATGAGAAACGTTTTTTCCATTTATTAATGCAGTTCCTTCCAATACCGGGCGGATAATCCCCGGGCGGCTTTGCGCCGGGGTAGAAATTGTAATACGGACTTTATTCGAGTTCTCCGGAATGACTGCTCCGCGGAGGGTAAGCCCGGAATCACTATCCTTGAAACTCAGCCTGATTTGACCGTTAAAACCTTCCTTGCGAATGACATAAACGGTCTGCAGCGCGGCTCCCCCCATGGGCAAGGTAACACTCGCGGGAACCGTGATCAGCGCAAAATCAGGCTCGGACGCACTTATCCTGAGACGATAGGCATATTCCACTCCTCCCCTGCCCTGCGTATCATAAATTTGAACAGTGTAAATCCCGTTTTCCGGCAGAACATGTGTCAGCCCTGAATCAGCATGATGAGTGATATATCCCTCTGCCAGATCTTTCCGGTCATCGCTTTCCTTTAACTTCTCTCCCCGGCTGTTGAAAAGAGTGATGAACGAATCCAGCGGCGACCCCAGCCGCCGGGCATAAACTTCAAGCGAGATTGTCTGCCCCTTTTTGCCATCAAAGCTGAAATAATTTTTCTCGCCGTTATTCATGATCCGCCCGTTTATTATTACCGGAATGGTAATTTTTTGCGCTTTCCCGCGGTCATGGCAGGATTCCGCGGCGGAAACTTCCGGGAGTCCGCTGACGGCGAATGATACCCGGTTTGAAACCAGTTCATTGTTCTTTACGGCGATTTTCTGAATGGCAGGCGCACTTTTGTCAACATCAGCATCTATCGAATCAGCCGGCAGATTCACGCCGTAAATTTTTACTGAAACCGGATTTTTCCCAGATGCGGCCCCGAGCGGGAAAATATGCGTTATATATGGAAGCCCGCCGATTTTCACCCGATATACAAAATCCTCCCGTCCCCGGTAAATAGAGTCGCGCACAGCCAGAAAATAGTCGCCGTCGGCTGCAATATTGTAAAACAGCACCGGGTCCTGCTCATATCTGAAGTCATCGGCAAAAGCCAGTTCCCTGCCCTGGGCGTCATAAAGCGTCAGACAGATTTTGAACCATCCCGGAACAGCATCCGCCAGATACGGGATCAACGCTCTGGCTGATGCTTCAAACACAAGATGCTGTCCTTTTTTTGCGGTAAATTTAAAAAAATCAATGTCGCCGGGCATAATTTGTCCGTTGATCAAAACCGGCAGACCGGAAATACTGACGGCATTTTCCCGTTTGTCGTTCGGCTCTGTCTCCATAATCTCCTTCAAATGCCCGACATTGAATGTCAGCTTGTTCGAAATTCCGGCATCGGTGATCAAGCATAATTCGCGGTCGCCGATGGCGGCGTCCGCGGAAATGGAAACTTTAAGTTTCACAATTTCGTCAATGGCTTTCTTCTGATTGTTCGGCTTCCTTTTCTCCGGTTCTTTGGAATCGATAATCTGCAATTTAATATCCTGCCCGTTGATATATGCGGATTTTGCGCCATAAATAAACTGGCCGCCGACCTTTAGCTCGAACTCTGTTCCCGGTACGCCGCCGGCAGGATATACATAACCGATATGAGGAAGCTCGACCGTCGCAGCCGCCAGCTTCATCCCGGCGGCGAACAGGACTGATATAATAACTATATACATTCGACTGTTGTTCATGCTGACTTTCTTTCATTTAAATTAACATGCCGCGCGTCGGCGCTAACTTAAAACTTAAAACTTAAAACTCTCCTCACTCCTCACTTCTCCGGCATAACTTCTTTAAGGATTCCGCCGGTTTCTTTTTCCGGAATTTCTTTGCCCGGCAGCGGCGAAACCGTTATGTTTCTTCCGTCCGGATGCGGCAACTGCGAATTAAGGTCGATTCCCAGCAGAATATAAATGCTCGCGATTAAATCCCATGGATAGATCGGACGCTCCACCACATTTTCCCCGCGCTCATCAGTTTTGCCAACTACTTTTCCGCCGCGGAAACCGCCGCCGGCGACCAGGGAGGAAAATGCTTTGCCGTAATGACTTCTGCCGCCGTTCCAGGGGGACTCAAGCTGAATTTTCGGTGTATGTCCGAATTCACCGGTAACCCATACAATCGTGCTGTCCAGCAGATTGCGGTCGGCCAGATCCTGGAGAAGCGCGGCCAGCCCTTTATCCAGTTCAGGCAGTTTCCGGTTCATTTCCTGAAAGTGATCCTTGTGCGTATCCCAGCCGGGAACGTTAATGGTGATGAACGGAACCCCGCGCTCAACCAGCCGCCGGGCCACCAGACAGGACTGCCCGAACTTATTAAGGCCGTATTTCTCTCTCAGTTCTTTTTTCTCTCCGGCAAGGTCAAATGCCTTGCCGGCGTCACCCAGGATTACCGCATACGCCTGTGCCTGACAGGCGTCAACCGCTTTAACTGCCGGATCCTGATTCATTTCACGCCCGAAAGTATCCAGAGATTTCAGCAACTCCTTGCGGTCATGCTGCCGTTCCAGGGTAATCTTTTCAGAAATAATGCCTTCCACCGCAAACGGCTGTTTCGATGGATCGCTGCCGGTGGCGAATGATTTATAACGGGAGCCAAGAAAGCCGGCTTCGGAAAAACGCCCCAGCGGGGAGGTAATAATAATGCAGGGCGGCAGCATTCCGGTATAACCGCCATTGTAACCTTTGAAATATGAAACCACGGAACTCACCCCGGGAAACATCAGTCCTTCCACCGGCTTTCTGCCTGTCTGTACGAGACAGGCTGCGGTTTCATGCCCGTTGTTATTGTGCGTCATGCCGCGCAAAATGACATATTTGTCGGCCTGCTTAGCCAGCAGCGGCAGCATCTGGGAAATCTGAATCCCTTCGACATTCGTCTGGATTGGCTTA
This sequence comes from Lentisphaerota bacterium, assembly GCA_037144075.1. GTDB lineage: Bacteria > Verrucomicrobiota > Lentisphaeria > Victivallales > Victivallaceae > CAIPAT01. The sequence goes on from JBAWXM010000173.1 coordinate 7,726, forward strand.
TTATATGGGCCGCAATAATCCTGCCCGGCATTCGGTTTCGGGTCAAAAGTGTCCAGTTGCGACAAACCGCCGGCAAGCCAGATCTGAATTACCGCCTTAGCCGCCGGTCTCTTTACTTCATCAGCTGCTGAAATGTTCATGCAGAACAACACCGCCACGGCTGACAAACCGTATTTAAATCCTGCTGTATAATTGTATTTCATAAAAATTCCTGAACTTAAAACTTAAAACTTAAAACTTAAAACTTAAAACTTAAAACTTAAAACTTAAAACTTTAGAACTTCCCCCTAGTGCTTCAGGATAAACTCTTTAGAATTTATCAGCGCCCATGCCAGATCGCATGTGGCGTCATTCTGCTTCCGCTTGGACGAATTCATATAGTTCAAAGCAATAATTTTTTCTTCTTCCGCCGGAAAACGCGACAGTATAAGCAGGTACAATTCGTTGATTATGTACTGATTGCCTTTTTTATCAGTTATTAACTTTTTTATCACCGGCCCGGGATCAATTTTCCGCTGGATATGTGACGAATTAAGCAGATGCTGAGCCTGAAGCCAGGACGGAGTGCTGTTTCTTTCCGATTCAAAAGACGTATTGCGCGGCGGCCGGCCGAACAGTTCCAGAAACGGTGAATCAATGCTGCCGTCGGCAAGCGTGATCGCACGATTACCGTTAGGCAGAAAGGTGTATGGTTCAGGAATATTGCTGGTATAGCTTTCGGCAGCGCCGGTTATCTGACAGATCGCGTCAATGAGCGGCTCGGCGTCAATCCGCCGGATCCGGTAATGGGAAAATCCGCTGTCGTCAGCAGCATTCAAAGGGCTGGTTTCAGCGGATAACTGGTACGTGTTTGAATTCAGAATCAGCCGGTATATATGTTTCATATCATACTTATTTGCAACGAGTTCCTGCTCCAGATACGCCAGCAGCTCAGGATTCCGGCACGAGCCGGAGGTCATATTATCAATATCGCTGATCCCGCGCCCCGCAAGCCGCCCCCATACTCTGTTTACCGCATTCTTCGCAAACCATGGGTTGGCCGGAGACGTCAACCAGTCGGCGAACACTACTCTGGGGTCTTTATCCGGCGGAATGTCTATCGGTTTGCCGTTGAGCGGCGCCGGCTTTACCGGCAAATTGTTTTTTTTGTCAACCAGTTTGCCCTGGTCGTTGAAATATACAATCTCCTCTTTCCACTCGTCAGTATTTTTGTAAGCTGTTTTGGCAAAAAACGCGGACATCCCCATAATTTGATCTTCGGAAAAATCCCTGCTGTTCAATCTGATTCCCATAAACACCAGGGCAACATTCTCTGCAATCTGCCTTGGCCCGCGCTCCTGAAACGCGCGGTAAAAATTAACCGGCGGAACATGAAAATTACTGCCGCTGGCGGTAAGCAGCTGCCGGACAAACTGATCATAGGGCGTGTTCATTATTAAATTCCGGCGAACCCAGCGGTCATATCCCTGCGCGGCCTGCGGCCATAGATTGCTGGGGAATTCCGCCTTGATGCGCAGCAGATCCCCCCACTTCAGCGCCTGGTAATCGGCGAATTCACGCCGTTCGAGCAGCGCGTCTATCAGCTTCGCGCGTTTACCGGGATCTTTGTCGCCTAGAAACTGCCTGACCTCCGACGGCGACGGCAGGGTGCCGGCCGCATCCAGATATACTCTCCGCACAAAAACTTCATCGGCGCAGGTTTCCGAAGGCGGAATCCCGTTTGATTTCAGTTGCGCGATTACATAACTGTCAATCCGGTTGTTGATCCTGAAACTGTCATAAGAACCGGATTCAGGCGTTTTGACCGGCAAATCATTGCCCTGCCCGCAAGCCCAGGCCAGCGTTGCGAAAAAAATACATGTTCCGGCAACAGCCGGACGATAATTAATATTCATTTTTTAATTCAAATCCTAAATATGAACACCTCTCAAAATAATCCTGTCTGAGGAAACTTAAAAGCCGCCGGATGATTTTTTTCGTGAAATTCGTGCAATCCGTGGATAAGTATCTTTTTGTCCACTAATTACACTGATTAACACGAATGTGGCAAAAATTCCCCCTGCTCATCCTTTGAAATACGGCTGGAATAGGGTATAATAAGTCTTGTGTTACTTTACCTTAACGGAAGTGACGGGGCAGCGCCTGAAAAAATTTCAAAGAAAAACCCGCAAATAAACTCAAAAACAGGGTCCGAAAGTCAGAATACAGCTTTACCATGAAGGACATGAAGGGAATGAAGATAATACATAGAAATCAGTGTACGACTGCAATATTCGCAGTCATACACTGATTTCTAGTTCTATCATTTCGTGTCTATTGTTGAGAAACAGTGAATTATCATTGGTATCTTTGGTTAAAATGAGATAATAATATTTTCGAACCAAGGCACTAAGGAGATCAAGAAATAACACAAGTCAGAGATTTTTTGTGTTCCACACAAAAGGTCACTGACTAATGTTTTCTCTTCATTAACTTCATACTACTATTCGTCATTCCTTGTTTATTTAGAAAAATTTTCATGCAGCCATTTTCATAAGTATCTTATTATTAACACAAAGAATATTCAGAATTACAGAAGATAATATCCGTCATTCTATCCGTAAAAAAAGTTCCGGAGGAGGGATGCAAGGGGGAACCTGACTTCCGAACAATTGCGCCGTTTGGGCATATCTTCCGCGTCAGCTTCGCCTTGCAGTATGCTTATACAGCATCGGTTTGCTTTCTTGAATCTACGCCCAAGCCTTCGCATTGACGAAAGTCAGGAGGAACTGGTCACTGGGCTGCAAACAAATAATTGTTTCCCTTTACTCGCCACCGGCGGCTCGCCGGGCGTGATCCAACGGCGAGGCGTTGGTC
>JBAWXM010000174.1:0-10575 GCA_037144075.1 Lentisphaerota bacterium
AATAGATGTTCGTTATAAACTGCTGTTTAGTCAGCAGATATGACGCTCTGGCATAACCTGCCTGTTCTGCCGTCTTCAGCAGATCGGCTCCGATTTTCTTGTGCAGGACTTCATCCAGCTGCCCTTTACTGCGCATGCCTTCAAGATACTGTTTGCCAGTGAGATACAGCGCGGGTGGAATATTCTGTTTGGCCGCGTCATCCAGATATTTGAAGGCGGTTTCCACATCTTTTATATCGCGGTAGTAAAGCCGGTACCAGGCCGTATCAAACCCGTAATTGTAATACTGATACAATGCCTCCGCGCCAAGCAGGAAGTTGTTCCATGCAGTAGGATTGCTCCGCCAGATTTGACGGGCATCTTCATATTTGCGTGACAGAAATTCCTTTACTCCCGGCACATCCGGATTGTCCACCATGTACTTCAGCATGTGATACAGCGGGTAATCCGCTAGACGGACATCGAGTTCGGGAGTGAAATCTTCTTTCTTAACTTTTCCGAGCCGTACCCGGCAATGCAACGCTTCGATTTCGCATTCCAGGCTGCCCAGCTTCGCGCCCTTGTCAAAAACTGCCGCCGCTTTTTCAAGAGCATCGGACGAACTGGCGGCCGGAATGTCAATATAAAGCAGAGAAATATCCGGTTCCCGGAAGTTGGTTCTGAGTAAAGTGGTCCGTCCCTGATATAGGATTGCCGGAATATAGTTATTGGCAATTACATCTTTAAAAAGTTCATCACTATCGGCGTGATAGCCTAGCCCTTCCACTCTGATATCGTAGTATTTATCGGGCAATTTATTTTCTTTTAATTTTGCCGGAGGCCCAATTTCAAAATTGACAGTAGTTTTCTCCTTGCCAGATGGTTTTTTTAAAGTTGAATTATTAAAATTCAATTGATTCTTAACTTCCGTTAAGGTCTGTTTCGTTAAGGCTGGAACTTCCTTGGGGGGCGGCGGAAGTATTTTAGGATCGACATTATCCTTGTAATAACTGAAAATATAATCATGTTTAGTTTGCAGAAATTCCAATTTGGGACTGCATTTTACAAAATACCCTGCACCACCGTTATTCAGGCCACCACTCAGCACCCAATTATCGTGTTTAGTATTATAACCCGAAGAATTCAAACCTTGTTTAACCGCACCTCTGATATAATCGCTTAAATATGGTGATTGGGCGCTGCGCATCTGCACAACAGCCGACAATGCCCAGGCATCCGGCAAGCCGTATTCAGTGGCATGCTTCAACCATTCCAGCGACTGCTTAAAATCCGGTTCCACGCCAATGCCGCGGAAATAGCAAACCCCAAGCTGGTACATCGCGAAAATATGCTGGCTGGCCGCAGCTTTTTTCAGCATTTCCACACCCAGCGGCAAATCCTCGCCGTTCAGCAGATGCATGGCACAGGCATAAATCAGATCGGGATTGCCTGCCATATTTATTTTCTTTAAATCCGTAATATAACCGCCATAAGGGTAATCCGCCATTTTTTCTACCGGCGGCAGGGCGCGCAACGCCTCTTCGTGGTCAGTAAGTGTTACGACTGGACGGCTTACTTCAAGAATCGTGCGGTAGGTTATGCCTCTGTGCATAATGTCAGGATCGATTTGAATGCAAAGACCGAAACTGCGTACCGGCACAACAAAGTCAGCAACATTTTCCGTCTGCGGGGGGATCCATTTGCCTTGGGGTGAAAGTCCGGAACCGGAATTGTGGCCTTTCGGATCCTCGGCATTTTGGCCTATCGTCTTATTCCCGTTAAAATTGACAGAATTTATTCCATCCTTGTAAGTATCTAAAATTACGCGGTAAGTGGTAACTTCGTAATGCGGCCAATAAATGCCGCTGTCAATTCCGAAAGCCCACCGGCGCTTAAAACCAGAAGGGGTATACGGAGAAAATATTCCAGGGCTTAATAAAATATCTTCACACGTTAAATAACCGTTCAAACTCTGATAGCCATTAATATTCCACGGATCAACGGCACTGCGCGTAAGAGTATATCTCAACATCGGATTCTTAACCGTGGTAATCGCCGGAAATGTGCGGATTTTAAAATCCAGCACGATAAAACGGCGGATTTTTTCCTGACGGTCCATGAATTTGCGCAGGTCAAACTGGATGGAATGCAGCGCATATTTGCCTTTTGCCACATCTTTGAGATATTCAGGGGTAAATTTAAAATAATCACTCATAGTGAAGTCATAGACTCCGCCCATCGGAGTGTCATATAACTTATTCACCTGACCGCGTATTTCCCAGTCGCCGGTAACCGCAAGTTTATCGTCCTCTGGATTCAGCGTTTTGCCATGAGCGGATATTATCGTTAAAAGAATAGAAAAAAATATTATTGGTGTTTTACTTTTTATACTAAAACTTATGATAGATTGCATAAAATACCTCTTTTACAGCTTGCTGCATATTAATGCGGCAAGCTGTAATGTTTAAATTGTCACTCTGTTATTCTTATGGAAATCACTTGTGAGTGAGGGGCGTTGGCTTGTTGCCCCGCCTTCCAACTGTTGAAATTGCTAGTTACTGTACTATTAGCCGCCTGTTCATTCTGATAAAATATCAGCGCTATTTCTGCAGCAGTTAGCTCTCCATCTTCATAAGCCACCATCTCTATGGGGGGGCCATATGAAAATGCATATGTTGGTAAGTCTTGCCCTGTAGGGTAGGTTTTTCCGTTATAAGTACATGTTGTTGGCCAATAAAAGGTACCCTGTAGCGTATAGTCATAGAGATAGTCTAGATAAGTGCAATCTAACTCATCAATATATTCGGAATACTCTAGTATTGTTCCCCCATACCAACTGTAATTTTCGGATGTAGTATAAATAGTAACAGGCACCAATCTATCTGCTCCGCGCCAATCAATAGAGTTTGTTACACTATTATTACAATACGCCAGATTATTCCAACCATCGGGATAACCGAGCGGATCCTGGGTCTGCCATTTGCCTTGATCAGCACGGTAAGTGCGGAGTTGGAACGCATAACCCAGTTCTTTAACATGTGGTTTGCCGGTAAAGAAGTTTAATTCATTATCTGAATTGCTTTCTCCGAAGGTTGTGCGGTTGATTGCATTGAATTTCCCGTCTTCAACAAAGCCAACTGAAGAACCCAATATATCTTCAAATAACACTTTTGAACTGTCTTTCCCGAACGCCAGTATCGGATTGCCGCCGGTAATCGCCGATTCATTCACGAAATTGGTGGAATCACGCTTGATTAGCGCCAGACCGTCCCAAGTGAAATCTTCGCGCCTCTGCGTCTTTGCGTTAAATGAACTGGCTATCTGCCCGTCCAAGCCGTAATCAAAGGATGCGGCTAATTTTCCGTCCTCATTTACAGACATGACTTTATCCAACCAGCCGTAGGCGTAGGATTTGTCGCCTTCCTTGGTCAAACGCCCGGCTGCATCATAATCGTAATTAGTGACTTTGCCGTTGGCGTCGGCACTGCTGACAAGCTGATTAGCCTTGTCGTACTTAAAAGTCGTTACTTTGCCGTCAATAGTTTTCGACAGGATGTTGCCTGCTGCATCATAAACGTACTGTTCAACGGCCTTGCCGGTGGAATCAACCACCGCCAGCAACTGGCCTTTCAGGTCGTATTTGTAATCCTGTTTATTACCGTTTACATCCCTGGCAGTGATCTGACCATCCGGACTGTAGAAGTATTTGATATATGCGATGGGTTTACTGTCGCCGGAGAATGCGAACGGAGAGCCGAGAGACTTGGTTTCAAGCTGTCCGAATCTGGTATAGGTGTAATAAACGGGGATATTGTCGGCTTTGCGGACGGCGATTCTGGACTGATTGTCGTAAGCGTAGCTGACGGTTTTGCCTTCATCGTTCATCGCAGTCAGACGACCATATTTATCGTAAACCCATTCGGATTTGCGCTTCTGTCCGTCGCTGAAAGTAATTAACCGTTCAGTGCGTTTGCCGTAACGGTTGCGGCTGTTTCTTCTTATCCGGTTTTGCAATAATAGGCTCAAATGTGCTTCCTCTTATATGGGGTAATGTCAATGTTATAGTTTATCATTAAAGGTTACGCTTTCAAGCGAAAATCATATGGCGACAAGGCATGGTGTGCGATATATGGTTAATATGTTTCATAATATCTGCGGACATCCTTGTCACTCAGACCTTTCATAGAGTAATCACCGTCGCCAAGTTTAAATACCTGTGGTTTTTTGATATTGGGCCAGTAGACATCGTTGATATCCTGACTTCTGGCTTCTCGGTCCAGCTTAACAAACTTCTGCCAGTATTCAGATGCTTTGAGTTTATTCTGCTCTTTCTCTTTGCCTGCGGCAGGTTTATTGTAATACCGCATACCCAGCGCATGCCAAGCCCGGATGCTACCGAGTTCCGCCGCTTTTCCGTAAGCGTCCAATGTTTTTTTGTCACTGCCGGAACTTTTAAGTCTGGAGTAAATATCCCCTGCCAGCAACCACGAGTCAGCATCTTTCGCTTCAAGTAGCGGTTTGAGTTTCTCTAGCCATTTCTCATCAGTTGAATAGATGTTCGTTATAAGCTGCTGTTTAGTCAGCAGATATGACGCTTTGGCATAGCCTGCCTGCTCCGCCGCTTTCAGTAGGTCAGTTCCGATTTTCTTGTGCATGACTTCATCCAGTTGTCCTTTACTGCGCATGCCTTCAAGAAATTGTTTGCCGCACAAATACAGCGCGGGCGCAATGTTCTGCTTTGCGGCAATATCCAGATATTTAAAGGCAGTTTCCACATCTTTGATATCGCGGTAGTAAAGCCGGTACCAGGCCGTATCAAAACCGTAATTATAATACTGGTACAATGCCTCCGCACCAAGCAGAAAATTGTTCCAGGCTGTCGGGTTGCTCCGCCATATCTGCCGTGCATCCTCGTATTTTCGCGACAGAAATTCCTTAACTCCTGGTGCGTCCTGATTGTCCACCATGTATTTCAGCATGTGGTACAGCGGATAGTCCGCCAGCCTGATGTTGAGCTCCGGCGTGAAATCTTCTTTCTTAACTGTACCGAGCCGCACACGGCAGTGCAACGCCTCTACTTCGCATTCCAGGCTGCCCAGCTTCGCTCCTTTGTCAAAAATTGCCGCCGCCTTTTCCAGCGCCTCGGCAGTATTGCTGACATACTCCCCGAAATATGATGGTGAAAGCTCTTTTCCATTAACTGTCCAAGAAAATTCAGTAATAGCTAATATTAATCGTCCGTGATATAATATTGCTGGTATATAGTTTTCCTCCAGTGCGCTTTTAAACCACTCATTTGCATTTTCCTGACAGAAAATACCTTCCACTCTGATATCATAGTATTTATTGGGTAATTTATGATCGGTTAAGTCTTGCGCAGTAGCAATATCTGGAGTGGTTCTTGTTTTGGCTGGAGGTTTCTTAAAAGTTGAATTATCGAAGTTCAGCGGATTTTTAATTTTAGGTTGAGATGGCGGCGGAGTACCAGCTTTGGGAGGAGGAGGTAATAATTTGGGATCGACATTATTCTTATAATAGGGAAATAAATAATCGAGTCTTGCGGTTAAAAATAAAAGTCTAGGGGAGCAAGTTATATATCTGGGTAATATATGATAGCTTCCGTTATTGAATAACTCTGCAATTACACAATTATCGTGTTTTACAGTATAATTATCCAATGCGTTTATACTTTGCCTGATAGAACTTCTGACATAATCGTTCAAATATGGTGATTGGGTGCTGCGCATCTGCACAACTCCGTACAGTGCCCAAGCATCCGGCATGTCATATTCGGTTGCGTGCGTCAACCATTCCAGAGATTTTTTTAAATCAGGCTCTACCCCAATACCGCGATAATAGCAGACACCTAACTGGTACATGGCGAAAATATGCTGTTTGACTGCCGCTTTTTTCAGCAACTCAACTCCAAGCGATAAATCCTGACCTTCCAGAAAACGCATGGCGCAGGCATAAATCAGGTCGGGGTTGTTTGTCATCTTGAGCTTTTTTAACTCTTCTGCATAGCCACCATAAGGATATGCTGCCCACGGTTCCAGCGGTGGCAAATCGCGCAATACCTCTTCCCGATCAGTCAACGTTACTGACGGAAGCGACACCTCAATAAGCTGACGGTATGGTTTTTTTATTATATCTTCATTGATTTGAATGCAAAGACCGAGAGATCTAGTTGGAATAATAAGCCCAGAAGTCTCCTCCAGATGCGGAGTTATCAGCTTATCGGCATTGATATTTGTAGAAGTAATACCTCCTTTATAAGTATCAAAAATAACGCGGCAAACATTTACTTCATAATATGGGAAACAACCTTTTTCCATATCAATACTCCACTGTGCATCTAGAGATTTTCCAGAACACCAAAGAGGTGAATTAAGCGGAGGAGAGATGATATGCCACACTTTTTCGCTCTCATAACGGGAAATTCCGTTTAAATTCTGATAATTTGATATATTGGCAGGATCGGCTGCGCTGCGTGTCAGAGCAAAAGTCAGCGTTGGATTTTTTAATAGAATTATTGCCGGAAAAGTACGGACTTTAAAATCCAGCACGATAAAGCGGCGTATTTTTTCACGACGGTCCATAAACTTTTGCAAATCAAACTGGATAGAATTTAAAACATTTTTTTTTGATGTATCTTTGAAATATTTATAGCTAAAATTATAATAATCACTCATAGTGAAATCATATACTTCTCCCATAGGGGTATCAAATAATTTGTTCACATTACCGCGAATTTCCCATTCGCAGGTAAATTTGAGTTTTTCGTCTTCTGGTTTCGCCGATTTTCCATAAACTGATAATCTTGTAAATAATGTTAGCAGCAGTAAAACAATGCAACCAGTTTTCATGGGACTTCGCAAATATGATTTCATCTTAAACGCTCCAGAAAAATCATGTATTCAAATATATTGCCCTGCGCTTGGCAAGGCAATATATATGAATCAATGTTTAATAATAGCCATTTTCTCAATCATTACTCGCATTTAGTAACAGTAATTGATGCATGTGGTGGACTAGGACTAAAGCTGTTTTTGATTTCTATAATAGTATTAAATGCGATAGAATGCAGAAGCAAATGCAGGATATAAATCTCCCCCTCATTGAGATGACCTTCGGTGATGCTATCTACCTCTACCGGCGGACCAAATGTCGTACCAAAAGCAATCTGCCCTCCTGTAGAATGTCCCACACAATGACCATCGGGGCGGCAGTACTCTACTGATGGCCATGTGTAATTCACTAAGAAAGCATAATCCATAACTAGACACGCTCTAGTATAATCAACACCATCTATAGTTACATATTCATAATCAAAGCACACCTCATAAGGCGGATAGTAATAAAGAACAGGACCATTAATTGTAGCATCAAATCCTATAGTAACCATTTCGGCACCACGCCAATCAATGCAACCAACGGTTCTATTATTCACATACGCCAGATTATTCCAGCCATCCGGATAACCTTTAAGGTCGGCAGTCTGCCATTTGCCTTGATCAGCACGATAGTTGCGGAACAGGAACGCATAGCCAAGGCCTTCAACTTGCGGCTTCCCAGTAAAAAAGTCAATATTACTATCGTCGGATTCCAGTTCGCCGAAAGCCGTGCGGTTAATAGCATTGAATTTACCGTTTTCCACGGAACCTACAGACGATCCCAGCATGTCTTCAAACAATACCTTTGAACTGTCTTTCCCGAACGCCAGAATGGGATTCCCGCCGGTGACAGCGGATTCATTCACGAAATTGGTGGAATCTCGTTTGATTAATGCCAAACCGTCCCATGTGAAACTTTCGCTTTTGCCGGTAGCGTCGGTTCTGTTAGCTATCTGTCCGTCAATTCCGTAATCGAAAGACGCGGCTAGTTTACCATTCTCAGATACATTGACTACTTTATCCAGCCAGCCATAGGCATAGGATTTGTCGCCCTCTTTAGTCAAACGCCCGGCGGCATCATACTCATAGTCAGTCCGACTGACAGCGTTATTGCTGCTGACCAGTTGATTAGCCTTGTCGTATTTGAATGTGGTAGTTTTGCCGTCAATGGTCTTGGACAGGATGTTTCCTGCCGCATCGTAAACGTACTGTTCGACGGCTTTGCCGGTAGCATCAACCACTTCCAGCAACTGTCCTTTCCGGTCATATTTGTAATCCTGTTTGTTGCCGCTCACATCGCGGGCGGTAATCTGACCATCCGGACTGTAGAAGTATTTGATATATGCGATGGGTTTACTGTCGCCGGAGAATGCGAACGGAGAGCCGAGAGACTTGGTTTCAAGCTGTCCGAATCTGGTATAGGTGTAATAAACGGGGATATTGTCGGCTTTGCGGACGGCGATTCTGGACTGATTGTCGTAAGCGTAGCTGACGGTTTTGCCTTCATCGTTCATCGCAGTCAGACGACCATATTTATCGTAAACCCATTCGGATTTGCGCTTCTGTCCGTCGCTGAAAGTAATTAACCGTTCAGTGCGTTTACCGTAGCGGTCATAAGCGTATTCGTAGTCAGTCCGGTCCGTACGACGGACGGCGGAATTACCGGCTTCGCCGGAGGATCCGGTTGTCACGGAGGCCAACCCTCCATTAGAACCGGTTGCCACGGATCCCGGCAACTGCGGGACTCCATTGACGGTAACGGTCTTCTTAACCAGGCGGTCGAACTGATCGTACTGGAAGTCGGCGGTGGAAACTTTTTTGCCTTCGGCCTGGGTGGTTTGCAGTACCTTGCCCCATGAATCATACTTAAAAGTCTTAATCTGTCCATTGCCGTAATCAATAGACGTTACGCGGTCGAAGGCGTCGTAGGCATACTTGATTTCACGGTCGGCGGTTTTGCTGCTTTTCAGCTTGCTGATAACAGACTGGAGCAAACCGTATTTATCGTAGTTGTAGTCTGTAGCCTGGTTTTCAGCGGTCTTCTTTTCGCCGAGGCTGCCGAATTTAGTCCATTCAAACTCTATCGGGTTCTTGTTCTGGTCGGTAACCTTATGCAACTGTCCGAACACTGAATAGGAATACTTGACGGCAGTATTGTCCGGGAAATATTCTGCAATTACGCGGCCCATACTGTCATGTTCGAGTTTCTTCATACGTCCCTGATTATCGGTGTATGAAACGGCGCGGCCATCTGCGTCATAAGTAATCTTAAGCGAGGAAAGCAACTCTTTTTCATCCAGAGAGGAGAAACGCTTGATTTCCGAAATCATCCCCGCCGGGGTGTAGGTATAAACGGTGCGGATGCCGGTTGGCGCGGTCGCGGCTTTCAGGCGGTTGTATTTGTCATATTCAAACTTGGCGGCACGGTTGAAAATGTCAGTCGTCTGGGTCGGCTTACCGAAATTATTGTAACTGAAATTCATGCTCTGTTCGCCGTTGTCCACGGAAGTCAGATCGCGATTGCTGTTATAGCTGAGTTTGGTAGTGGTGGCAACTTTGCCTTCGGCGTCCAAGCGCAGATATTCAACCGGATTGCCTCTCGGGTCGTAATTGATTCGCAGCAGCGGCTGTTTGCCGCCGGGAACCGAGCGCGATACTGAAGCCAGCCAGCCGTTTTTATCATAGGCATAGTAGGTTTCATTATCCGCCATATCGCGGACGCGGGAAAGTTCGCCGGTAGTTTTATCATAACGGCAGTTCAGCACCACGCGGTCTTTAGCATCAACAACCTGGCGGATTTTGCCGTTGTATGAAACGTCATAACGGCGGAAATAGTAGGTGGAGGTTTCCAGTCCGGCAAAGTCATTGACTTTCAGGATGCCGCGCAGGTCGCTGTAGTTGTAAGCGGCCTGCCGTCCGGCTTTGTCATGCAGTACAACAACATTCTTTTCCGGGTAACTGTAAGTATAAAATTCATCTTTAAGTATACGTCCGGCCAGCTTGTCGGGAATAACATATACAGTGTTCTGTTTCTTTTCCTTCATCTCCTGTATTTTCTTGATGAAAGCATGGCGCTCCTGTTCAGTTTCATGCTGAACGGCGAGTTTTTCGGAGAACCCACCCTGGGCGATTCCGGCCAGATAGCCGTCAGCATCATAGCTGAAAACAATCGGATTCAGACTGCCGCGGGTAATGGAAGCAAGCATCTGATTGTTAACGCGGACGGCAGGTTCAAGTTTGTTCTTATCCAGCGACAGATTGGACTGCTGACTGTAGGTTAAAGCGAGATCCACGCCATTGATAGTGAGTTTGTCCGCAACTACGGATTGGGGATTATAGCTGAGGGTGATCAGCGTGACATTGTTTTCTGTAACGGCGGTAAGTTTATCCTGTATATACTGGAATTGCAGGAATCTGCCGGTGGGGGCGGTGATTTTCAGTAATCGTCCGTTACTGTACTCAAAACTCCACCCGGCTTTAGTATCTTTGCCGGAAACAACCCAGTTACCGTTTTTGGAGCCTTCAGCTTCAAAGTCGGCATAAGGTGTGAAGCAGCCAGTACCCTGCATCAGCTCCTTATAGAGCTCAATCATTTTTTCATTATTCTTGTGCTGCTTATTGAAGAAAGTAATCTTCTCGCCCCAGGGCGTGATCCAGTCCGCGCCGTCAGGCTTCGGAAAAAGTTTGGATTCAAGCTGCGGGC
>JBAWXM010000175.1:0-10462 GCA_037144075.1 Lentisphaerota bacterium
TGCCTTCTTTTCTGGACTTTTCCGCCGCGAACACCATTAGATGACTTTCAAGCGTCGCGTCCGGTCCGGAAAGAATCTGCGAAGCATCATCGGTTGCAAGCGCTGTGACAAAACGTTCCATAAGGCCGCCGTCGCCGCCGCCGTGTCCGCCGAGAATTGATCCTTCTGATGCGTTGGTATCCACAGTTTCGGTTTGTTGTGTTAGAAAGTCAAATATCTTGATTTCAGAACTGTCGCCGTAAATTTCCCCTTTAGTGCCGAAAATCCTGGTCTTTCTGCCGCCTTGCGCAAATGCGGTCATGGTGAAGGTGACAGTGCGGCCGCCTTCAAAAAGCATATTGACGACCTGATTGTCCACGACATCGTTGTCGCATTCATACACGCAGCGCCCGTAAGGTCCTTCCCGCAGCGCTTTTAATATATTTTCTTTATTTACAACCGGCGTCAGAACATTTACCGGCCAGCCGGTCTGGCCTTTGTCCAGTCTGTCTTTTATATAGATTTTGATTGCCGAATACGGGCAGGCCGGTTCACATTTACAATCCAGGCATCTTGAGGCGGCGCCCTTCGGCTGTTCTTCTTTGCGGAAATGTTTCAGAGAGCCGAATGAGGAAACGGCTTTGCATTTTTGTCCCATGATATAACTGATCCAGTCGACATCATGGCAGGATTTAGCCAGCAGCATGAATGAGGATTCTTTTTCATTGCGCCAGTTGCCGCGCACAAATGAATGCGCCTGATGCCACCACCCGACTTCCTCGATATGCTGCATGCTGACAATGTCGCCGATAACTCCGGAGTCCAGAAGCTGTTTAAGTTTGCTGGTGTAGCTGGTGTAACGCAGAACATGGCATACAGCAAAAATGATCCCGTATTTCTGTGCGGCGGCAACTATTCTTTTGCATTCCGCGGCAGACGGGGCCATCGGCTTTTCCAGCATGATATGATAGCCTTTTTTCGCAAACTTTATCGCAGGTTCCGTGTGCATATTGTCCTGGGTTGCGATAATTACGCCGTCCGCGAACTTTTTCCTTTTTGCCATATCCTGCCAGTCAGAGTATACATTCTTTTCCGGAATGTTGAATTTCCTGACCAGTTCATTGCGATAAAAATCTCTTGGCTCGGCGACTCCGACGATTTCAAGACGGTCAGGAAAGGATTTGGCAAATTCCGCGTAACCAGCTCCGCGGGAACCGGCCCCTGCGATGATCAATTTTACCTTTTTCATAAGTCTGAATACCTTTTTTATTTTTATGAAGACTGCCTGAGAATCAGATCACATTCAATTGTTTCTGAATTCACCGGTTTATCTTCTTCAATTACCTGCATAAGGATTTTTACGGCGCGCTCGCCAAGTTCAAATAGTTTTAACGATACTGACGAGAGGGCAGGGGTAAAATAGCGCGACGGCTTGATGTCGTCAAACCCGATGACGGCTATATCCTGCGGAACTTTGATGTTTTTTGTTAAGGCTGCCTTGATGAAACCGATTGCCAGGACATCATTGGCGCATAATACGCAATCAACTTCCGGATGCGCCTTGCGCAGATTTTCCAGAGCCATTCCGCCGTGGCGGAAACTGTTGCCGCCTTCAGCAAACACAACTTTGTTTTCGCCGGCGCCGAATCCTTCCTGGAATCCGTGTCTTTTCCGTTTGTCCAGATGTCCGCCGACATAAGCCGGGCGCCGCCGTCCGGTGTCCTTGAAATATTTTCCCGCCAGAAATGCGCCGTATTCGTTATCAAACAACACTGAATTTTCGCCGACGCCGCTCATGTGTCCGATGACGGCATAGGGGATGCCGCCTGATTTGGCAGTGCCGACCAGGCGATTGGACGCTTTTGCGCCGGCGACTACGATGACGCCTTCAAAGCTGCTGTTTAGAATATAATCATTATATATTTCCAGTTCCTGCTCGGACGCATCGAATGGAAATGGATGTATCTGAAGTATTTTCCGGTATTTGGTCAGTGTTTCGTTGATGCCGAGCATGATTTCGGTAATGAAATAGTCCGGTTCCTCATGGCCGATAGCCGGAAAAAGCAGCGCAATCGTATTATTGTTCCGGGAAATCAGGTTACGGGCATGGATATTGGCGCGATAACCGTATTCCTGCGCCCTGGCAATAATTTCCTGGCGGGTTTTGTCGCTGATGCGCCCTTTGTCGCTGAATGCCCGCGATACCGTGGCGATGGACACTCCAAGTTTTTCCGCAAACTCTTTGATTGTAATTTTCTTGCGATTCGCCATAACTAAAATTTTCTTTAACTATTAAGAGAAAACGTTTACGCAAGATATTTTACATTGCAATTAATAAAAATGCAACCGTATTCAAGAAAAAATGCGTAATTGTTTTCGCAAAAGAAAAAACCAGTGAAAGATTATTTTAGATTGTTATTTCCGGCTTGAAACTGTAAATTATGCAGTAGGATTTTCAAAGCATATTTTAAAATATTAATTTATGATAAGTTCGTTTTTTTACAGGAGATGAAATATGAGTGAACTGGAAATGAAAAAATTTATCGCCGGGCAGTTGAATGCCGGAGTCAGCTTAAATGAAATACAAAAACTGATCGCGGAAAAATTCGATAAGAGAATGACTTTTCTGGACTTGCGGCTGCTGGCTGCCGAACTGGAAGGCGTGGAATGGAAGAAGCAGGATCCTGAACCAGTGAAGGCGGAAGAACCGGCGACAGAAGCGGCAGCCGTGAAGGCTGACGGCAAAACGGTGGTGGAACTAAGTAAATTAATGCGCCCCGGCGCCGTTGCCTGCGGTTCTGTAAAATTTGCATCCGGCGCTTCAGCGGAATGGGTCATTGATCAGTCGGGCAGGCTGGGGTTGAACAATGCTGTTGGCGAACCGACTGAAGAAGACATCAAAGACTTCCAGAAAGAACTGCAGAAGGCATTTTCTAAAGGAAGATAATCTTTTTGCAGATTAAATTTTAGTTTGCGCATTATTTATCATTCTAAACAATCCGGTTGCATCCGGATAGCGGGCGCGTATATTTATGAAAAAGAGAATATTGAAAATTACGGCGTGGTCTTTCATTGCCGTAGCGATTATCATTATTGCGGCATATTTTTTTCTGACAAGTTCATTTTTCCTTGCCGGAATATTGCTGCCGTATGTCAGCCGGAACATTGGTTGTGAAATAAAGGCTGAAGCCGTCAATTTGTCATTGATAAAATCCAGGATTGAGATTTCCCGGCTCAAGGTCGGCCCTGAAAAGAAATTGTTTGCTTCGGCGGATACATTCAAAGCAGCATTTTCCCTTTCTGCCATTATTAATGGAAACATAAAAGTTGAAGATATTATCCTGGACAATGTGGCGGTAAATTTGAATAAGAACGCTTCCGGCGATCTGGAATTGCCTTTTGCACAGAGCCCCGTAAAAACTGAACAAAAAGTTGAGCCGAAAGTTGAGCCGAAAGCAGCAAAGCCAGGGGAAACTCCCTTCTCAAAAATTAAACTGGATATTTCAAATGCCCGGATTAGTAATCTGAATTTCACGCTGACAGAAGAAAAAAGCCAGGGCGTTCCAACAAAATTATCATTGTCCGGTTTAAATATTGATATTCCGCTGTTGAAAACCGGAGCCGGTTCGAAAATAAAAATGAAGGGCAATATCAGCATCAGCTCCGGAAATGATTTGAGCATAACTGCCGGGGTGATTGAAAACAATATCGAAATGGTGTTGAACGAGAGTTTTCTCTGCGACAAGCTGAATATGCAGTTGAATATTTCTGCGGTTAAGGGCCGGGTCAACAATGTCAGCCTGGATGAAAATTCATTGACGATACTGCTTGACGCATCCGGTGACCTGGATACAATTAATATTGATAATTTGACAGTCCGCCAGACCAGGGGCGGTCTGGTCAGCACCGATATCCAAATCAAATCCACGATTGATATTAACCCGCTGAAAATCAGCGCCACGGTAAAAATGAAACCGGTTTCCGAGGAGCTGGTCAGCATTTTGTTCGACTTTATCGGCGGATACAATCCCGGCCGCATCGGACTGGCTTATTTCGGACAGTTAGATTACAATGGGAGTAAATTATCCAGTAAAGGTAATCTCGGACTGGAGCGCAGCGGCAATGCGATGATCCTGGGGAAAGCTTACGAACTGCCGCCGTTCGGTTTTACGATGAGTCACGATATTACGGCGGATTTAAATCGCAAGGAAGTGAATTTAAACAAACTCAGCGCCTCGCTTCTGGAAAAGAGCCGCAGTGTGCTGGATTTAAAATTGATGACGCCTTCAGCGTATTGCTGGGATGATAACCGCGGCGGATTCAATGGAACTCCTCCTGAAATAAATTTGCATATTAGTGATTTGAATCTGAAAACCGCCCAGCTATTTCTGCCGGTTGAACCCGGAATTAAGATTCTGGACGGCAGGCTGAATGCGGACATTGATGCTTCCGCCGGAAAAATAAACGACGCCATAGAGATTCGCGCCCGGATTGCGGTTGCGAATCTGGATATGAATGTTCCGGGAATGCAGTTCAGGGATTTAAACTTTAATCAGAGCTCCAGATTGTTTATTGAAAAATTCAAGAATATCAGGGTGGAACAATTCGCGCTGCTTTTATGCAAAGGTAAATCCAGGCTTGCGGGATTGACTTTGAACGGCGGACTGGATCTGGATACGATGAAAACCAATGTCATATTTAAACTGTCTGATATTTCCAGCAGCACGATAGAAGGATTGCCGCTGAGCACGGAAGTGCGCAAGATAATTTTGTCCAATCTCAATAAGATCGCGCCGTTAAGCGCGGAGATCGCCGGACGTTTTGATGCGTCCTTGAAGCAGATGACAATGAATCTGGGCGCATTGTCGGTCAACCTCTCCCAGAATTCGCGGAAGACGCTCAGTGTTGATTTAACTCAGTCCGGCATCAATCTGAAAGATATGCCCGGGTTTGTGAATAGTCCGCCGGTGATGAATGTCGAAATTAACCAGTTGGGGTTAACCCAGTTCAACGGGTTCATGAAGGCGTCGGGGAACGAGTTCAATGCAGGCAACCTGTCCGGCAAACTAAAAGTTAAATTTACGGATAAGTTCAGCCGGATGGCGGTGGCAGGTGATTTCGGGATCAGCAATGTTGATTTGTCGCTGCCGGGGAATAAGCGGTATCAGAATGTCACCATCAATCAGGCGGTGGATTTGCAGATGGTCAATTATAATGAGCTTAAAATTGCCAGCCATTCTGCTGAAATCCTGGTTAACCGGCAGAAGGCACTGCGTTTTGACGACAGCGGCGTTGTGAATATCGGGCAGGGGGATATGATGTTGAACGCCAATATCGTTTATTTAAATAAGAACATGGTAAATCTGTTTTATGCTTCCGAGCTTACCGAACTTGACCTTAACGGCAAGCTTAATATTGAAGCATCTGATAAGTTTCAGGCATTTCAGGTAAAGGGCAATGTTAATATTGATAAACTTTACAGTCGCAAGATTACCTCTCCGGTCAGCGGACAGGCGGTAATCAATATCCAGAAACAAGACGGGATGCTTAATTTTCGCAGGGTTTCTCTGGAACTGCTGAACGAAGGTAAAACTGCCATACAGGCGGCTGTTGATGGTCAGACGCCGGAAAAAGGCGGACGGACAATCATCAATCTTTCTTCCGCGAAAATTGATGCTTTGCTGATTCAGAGATTGTGTGCGACCTCTGCTGCCGGGAAGAAACCCGCTGAGCCTGTTGCGGCTAAGAAAAAAACCGGCAAGGCAAACAATGCGCCGCCAAAAACGGAAAAGCAAGAACCGGCGTCTTTTAATTTCGGCAATAATGAGATCGTCCTCACCTTGAACCTCAAAGGAATAACTTACGGACCGGAGATCAATGCCGGCGTTGCCGGCAGGATTGTCGCGGTTGATAATATGCTGGACATCGGCCCGATGAATATTGTAATCAATGACTCGCCGGTCAATTTTAAATCCAGGCTGGTCAGCAACCGCGACGGAATCAGTTACAGCGTGACCGGCAATATTAAAGAGCTTAATATTCATCCGCTGATGCAACCGTTTGTTGAAGGCAATATGCGTAATATTGAGGCAACTGTTGAAGCTCTGGATATGGATATCAAAGGCGTTGGCGTTGATGGCCCGGAATTATGGGACAACATGGACGGGCAGTCCAATATCACGCTGCGGAATATTTCCATACCCAATGAGTTCGGCCAGACGACCATAGGCCGCATTATAATTATTCCGTTTGAAGTGCTGTCAAAACTTCAGGGCATGAATTTGAACTTGAAGCCGGACTCCGGAAAGAAGACCAATGATGCATTTTCGTTCGTAAATAATTTTTACAAGAGTACTGAAACTATCCGTTTAAACACCGGGAATGCCCAGATTATTGCGCAAAACCGGAGAATCTATGTCAACAAATGCGAATTTAAGGGAGACATGATCAACGATCTTACGATCAAAGGCTATGCCGGTCTCGGCACCGACCGCGGTCTGGATGTCAACTCTAAACTGACAATGAGCCAGCTTTCGGCGCCGGTGCATATTACCGGAACTGTTGACAATCCGCAATATAACATCAAAGATACCGTTGCCGCGTTTTTAAAAGACAATGCGTTGAATCTTCTTAATGCAGGAACGGAGCTGCTCAAGGACGGCGGCAAGGGACTGGAAAGTGTATTGAGCAAGACCATCGATGTCATCGCCAATCCGCAGAGCGTGGATGGCAGTACTACTAATTCTGATTCATCATCGTCAAATACTTCGTCATCAAAAAGTAAATCCACGAAGACAGACAGCGCGAAAGCGCTGGAACAGGGCGTTAAGAAAGTTTTCGATTCACTGTTTAATTAAGGATACAGGCAGGCTTGCTGGAGTAAGAAAATGATATTGAATAAAATAATGCTGGATGCAATGATATCCGGCAGATATAAATGTACTTTACTTACCATAATGTTTATTATATTCTTTGCCGCCAATCCGGTATTGGATGAAGAGCATTTTATGCACGGGCCGCTGATAGTAATTTATTATCTGTTTCTGATTCTTGCTCCATATTTTATCGCTTCCAGAGTCAGGGTGCTGGCAATTACTCTGCCGTTCGGTATCGCCGGCATATTAGGCAAGCTGTTGTTTGATTATTCTCCCATGGCCGCCAATACTTTCGCCTTTGACTGCTTTTTCGGGGTTTTGCTGATTTGCTTTGATCTGGTGCTTATAACTTGTGTGATTGTTTACACCTGCTCGATGAGAAAAATATCATTGGAGGCGGTTTCCGGCAGTATTATGACATATTTTATGATCGCTTTCTGCTTTGCTGATATTTTCTTCATTATCAACCGGATGTCTCCAGGCGCTTTTTCCGGCGTCGGGGATGCTGAAATAATGGCGCGTTTCAGAGACATGCTTTATTTCAGTTTCACTACGCTTACGACGCTTGGTTACGGCGACATTGTTCCGCGCTCGGAACTGGCTAAACGTTTGGTCTGCATCGAGGTTGTCACCGGTGTGCTTTTTGTCGCTGTTTTTATCGGCAGAATTATCGCGCTGTTTACCTCATATCAGATGCAGCGCGGCCTCCGACGTCCGGTGAACAGGAGGATCAGCACCTATAAGGTCCGCCATCGCTCCATCCGCGGTATTAAAGGTCCCGGTTTTGCAGTCAGAAGCAGAAAAAAGAAGTCCATGTTCAAAGTTTAATGATGTCGATCAAGTCAAATCACCGCAGAAAGCTGATATTCACTTTTTATTGACTTGCTTCAGGTCGTCGCGCTGCCATACTCGAACGTAATCGATTAGAAAATACTGTTGCGTAAGTTTATCATCTTCAACTATGAAACCGCCCCAATTGCCCATCTGGATTGTAAGTTTCAGGTAGATTGCCACGGTCGGTACTGCCGGGCTTTCCCAGACCCCGACGACTTTCTGATTAATAAACCATGTGA
Organism: Lentisphaerota bacterium; assembly: GCA_037144075.1. Classification (GTDB taxonomy): domain Bacteria; phylum Verrucomicrobiota; class Lentisphaeria; order Victivallales; family Victivallaceae; genus CAIPAT01. The sequence continues at coordinate 7,928 of JBAWXM010000175.1, forward strand.
GTTTGCCGGGTTCCCAGAGCAGGCCGGCAGTGACGAATCCATCCTTGTCCGGAGTATAATACACGCGGCTGATTCCGGTCTTTTTGTGATCCGCACCGTAATTATCCCAGTGTACCGCGATGTTTGTCCGGTAGGGGCCGAAACGGGTTGGATGTTCGAAAATATCAATTTCAGCGCCTCCGCGGGTTGTTCCGATGCGTCGGGCTTCCGGGCCGGGGCCATGGAACGGCATTCCCCAGAAAGCCGGCCAGACGCCAATGGCTGCTTGCGGTTTCAGCCGCGCTTCAAAATAACCGTAGGCCTGCGACCATTTTTCGTGGGTGGTGACTACGGCTGAGGTATATTTGCCTTCTGGAAAGGCGGGATTAGCGATCCCGTTGAGATATCCTTTTTCGCGGGCGGCACGCAAGTGAAGCATTCCGTCCTTAACTGATATGTTGTTGGGAGTGTAACGTTGAAGTTCATTCGGAATCAGTCCGACCCACGGCATTTTTTTGTTCCATAGCGCCTCGTTGATAGTATCGCCATCGAAATTCTCGTTCAGCGTTTGAGTCCAGTTTCCCGGAACCGGCGGCCGGGTTCCGCTCCATTCCGGCAGCCGGTCAGGCGCGGCAACCGAGGCAATGATTTTTTCAATAATGATTTCGCCCGGTTTTGAGGTGTCACCGCTGGCAACTGTGACTGCTGAGACTTCATCGCTGGATAAATCCTGGCCGCCCTTGTCACCGGCGGCTTTTGTACGCTCGCTGGCCGCGTCCGTGGTTTTGGCCTTGCCGTTGGACTGAATGAAACTCTGCCACGGCTCTTTACCAATAAATGATACAGTGACTTTCATTTTGGCGACTGGCGGGATTACGGCTTTTTCAGACGCACAATTATCAAGCGGTGGATTCATATTATTATTTACCGCGCAGATTACGCTTTGCGGCTGTCCCGTCGGATTCGAGAGGTAAAAATCCACTTGATTGAAGAAACTCAAATTCCACTTGGCCTTGTCCGGGTTGATTAACACCGCAGAGACGGAGCCGGCGGACGCTTTGAACGAAACATCGAGTCCGCTGTTGGCTTTTTTACTGGATGCCGCCTGCAGCGGAGATATTTTAACTGCGTCGCTGTTTCCCGCGAAGTCGGCAAGAACTCCATCTTTTTCTGGACTCAGAAGCGGCAGGAACCAGGCCGGGGTTTCACCGGCTTTTCCGCCTGTGGTGATGGAATTAAGAATAACAGATGTCCGGGTATCTTTGGGGCCGCCGAAGAGCAGAATTTGAGAAATCTGGTCACGCTGCAGAATGTATTTACGTCCGTAACTCAGATCGGCGAGATGGATACGGATTGTTTCGGTGGTATTCGCCTTTATTTTTTGCTGAGCTGTAATCCATGCACCGGAGACGATCAGTTTGCTGCTGTCGTCAACCCTTGCGTAAAGCTGGATGTCAAATTTATTCGGATTGGTGATGTTTACATCAATATAGCCGCAGTCAGCCAGGTTCCATACCTCGCCGCCGGCCGGTTTGACCGCGACTCCGGCCCAGGGCGTTTTCGGTGTATTGCCAAGGACGAAAGCAATTTTCCCATTCTCGTATTTGACCGCCGCATCCGGCTGAGCCGAGGCGGAAAACTGTTTTACTGCCGCTGCTGATTTGATGTCAATCAGATCACGCTGGGAACCGGCTGCCGTCAGTACTTGTGCCGCGAGTATTGTACAGACGGCCAGAGATTGAGTGAAGAGTGACATTATTTTTCCTCTTTTTAATATCCTGAATCAAGAATCCAGTATTTCTGTTCGGTTGCGACAGCGCCGCCCTGATAGATTTGATTGGACCCCATAGGCTCTATATGACCGTCATAGAATGTAACATTGGCTTGATTGTTATGACGATAGCGGACTTTCTTTACCGCAGTCGGAGCCGAGCCATATGAGTCATATTCGCTTGTAGTCATGCCGGATGGATTGGCCTCGGTAATACGGACAAGAGAATTTATGCCGTCAATAAAATCGATCTTGCTTTGCGGACTTTTCAGTTTTGATAATTTTATTGCCCTGACTGCTGGAATAAGCCAGTTGCCCTGGCCGCCTTTGCCAGTACCGTTGCGTGCATAGGAATAGTGTGTGGGACCGTAGGCCGCATAGGTGCGATAGTATGCTGTGTCAAGTTCTATTCCCAGGCGGGCGGCTCTCGAATCCGGACAAAGCATTTTACGCGCGGAATTTTGCGGCTCGGGCGGCATATATTTTATTCCGGCGATTTTCAAGTAATCCGCGTTCTGGTGCCACTGCGTTCCGGAGAGATAGCCGGCTCCGTCGCATAAGGTCACCGGAGGTACCATGTCGGCGTTGGCATTAGCATACATATGCACCCCGACCTCGAAGTTTTTTAAATTGGCGGTACACTGGATGGTTCTCGCCCGGGAACGGGCTTTGTTGAGCGCGGGAAGCAGCATTGAAGCGAGGATAGCAATGATCGCGATCACCACCAGGAGTTCAATGAGTGTGAAATTGTCGCGGAATTGTATTGATTCTTTCCGCATATTTTG